>JBFEVX010000001.1:0-85828 GCA_041546685.1 Bacteriovoracaceae bacterium
AAGCCTCCTCTACATGATTTTCAGCTGCATTACCACAATGCTTGATTTTTTGAGCGGCCTCCGCTTTTGAAAAAAATGTACACATGAGAACCATTACCATTATCGCGTTTTTCATTACTCTCTCCTTATGTTGCGATTGATAAATTCAACAAAGCAAGAGAGGTGCCAAAAGTTGACGCAATGATCGAGTCTAATGACGCTTTGAATGGAGAAGAGTTGACTCCATTTTTTGATCAGAGTGCACCACGAACGGCATCAATGGTGACAAGATGCCGCTCTTAAGTCTGATGAAATGAATGCCAGTCTTTTCCTCTGACAATCTTATAGAGAAGAGGAAAAACAACCAGGATAAGAGCAGAACTCATACCAAGTCCTAGTATGATGGCCCATGCCAGCCCCGACCAAACCGGATCGCCAAGAATAGTCATGGAGCCTAGCATAGTAGTGACAGTAGTCAATGCAATTGGACGTAGTCTGGTTGCGCAGGCCTCAACCAAGGCCTCATCAAGATCCATTCGTTTGTACTTTAGTCCATTCAAGTATTCCAAAAGTATGATCGAATTGTTGACAGCAATACCAGCAAGAGCAATCACACCAATCATGGAAGTGGCCGTGAAGTATTCACCTATGATGATATTAAGGAAAAAAAATCCAGGGAACACACCAAGTACTCCCAAAGGTATGGTTGACATAATCAGTAGAGGCTCAGCAAATGAAGAAAACTGAGCAACAAGTACCAGATAAATTACGAGAAGTGCCATGGCCATAGCAATCATCAAATCACGGAACACTTCAAGAGTCAGCTCCCACTCTCCACCAATGGAGATAGAAAGTTTCTGACCATCTGAAGTTTTGTATTTGACCCCAAAAAGATCCCAACTTTCCACTTCCCCCTTACCATCGGCCAATTTGTAATTGACAAGGTTTATCAAGGTATCAATTCCTGCATAGGTTACAGATCGTGCTCCCATTTCTCCAAAAAGATAAATTGTCTTATGATGATTTTCTTGCATTAAAGGAGTAATTGTTTCTACGTCAGCTTTTTTAACAAGTCTTGATAACGGAATTCCAATACCAACGGCATTAGGGACTTCCAGTTTCTCCAAAGCTTCAAGATCATAACGAGCATCGCGATTAAAACGGATTCTGATCAACTCCTGTTCAAACCCCTTCTGATGAAAAATACCTGCCACTTTTCCCGAGTACAATGTATTCAAGTAAGAAACAATTTGGGCCGGGGATGTTTTTGTTTTACTCGCTTCAAAATGATCAACTACCAATTCTAGTGTCTTGGTGGACTCTGGTTGAGTTGAATCCATATCTGTCACACCTTTCACATCCTTCAAATGGGGAAAGAGAGCTTTTGCTTCATTTTTGATGAGTTCTTCATCCCATCCTTGAACTCTAACAAGAAAAGTAGAAAGAACAGGTGGTCCTGGTGGATCTTCAATCAATTTGAGTTTAATAGTCTCTCCTGAAAATGCTTTTTTGACATAATCATTAAGTACTGGTCTAAGCTTCAACACCATCTCTTCAGAAGTGAGCCTTTGTGACTTATCTTTATTTAGACCTACTCTAAGAGTTGCTTGATGAAATTGTTGTCTTCCTGAAGCACCTTTAAATAAACCATTGAAGTCCAGAACAGGTGGTGTTCCAACAAAACTTTGAACCATCTCTACATTTTCTTGCATGAGCAGTTTCTGTTCAAGGGCCTTTGAAATTTCTAACGTTTTCTCTAGAGATGTACCGGCTTTCATATCAAGATAAACATAGAACTGATTCACATTCGCCTTGGGTAACATTCTAAACTTGACCAATTTAAAAGCTGGAAAAGAAACGACTATTAACAGTGCAACAAGTACTACTGTGAGGGTCAGGTTACGTTTGCCTTTATTCTCAAGAAGATGTCTCAAAAAATGTCGGTATTGAAGAAGCACATATGTTCCAATTTCATGGAGTTTTCCAGGCTTCTTATTTTCTCCAACAACCTCATCTTTTTTACTGAGCAGGACTGATCCCATCCACGGATTGATGGTGAATGAAATGATCAAGGAAGTAATTAAAGCCGCAGGAACGAAAAAAGGTATCGGCCCCATGTATGGTCCCATCATACCTGAGATGAAGGCCATCGGAATAAAAGCAAGAACAGTAGTCACAGTTGACATAAAGAGTCCTGGCCCAACTTCATTAACAGCATCTGTGAAAACTTCCAGAGTTGTATGCTTGACTTCACCAGTCTTCCTGACAATGTTCTCAATCACTACCGTGGCATTATCAACTAGCATTCCCAAGGAGAGAATCAATGCAAATAATGTAATCCTATTGATACTTTGTCCATTCAAGTAGGCCAAGCCAAAAACAATACTTAATGTTAGAGGTATTGCAATGGCAACCAGCATGGCGGCCTTGAAACTCAAAAATAGAAAAAGAACAAGAACTACAATCCCAATAGAAGTCATAAGATTACTCATCAGTCCATTGATTTCACTTTTTGCTTTTGCCCCCTCATTGACAATAATTTCGACCTCAGCAGTAGAAGGGATTAAACCATTTTTAAGTTCATCTAATTCCTTTTCTACATTGTCAGTCACTTCACTGATATTGGTTCCAGTCAATTTGGCAACACTCAAGAGAACAGTGCTCTTTTTAGTTTCTTTAAGCTTCAAATGTCTGACATGGCTCTCGACTTCTTCAATTTTATGTTCAACTTTGGCCACATCACTAAGTTTGATATTGATGCTGTCATTAGTCGCGACAACAATCTCTCTGGCCTCTTCAGGCGTTGTGATCCAACCGAATGTTTCTATCGGTCTGTATACTTCCTTTCCTTTCATCAAACCAGATGGCATATAGATATTGTTCAAGGCCAATGCTTTCTCAACTCTTTCGGCCGCAATTCCAAAAGCAGCTAACTTCTTTGGATCTATTTCAACAGACAATTCCTTGCGACGCCCACCAACTACAAATATTCTGGATGTTCCACTTACTGTAGAAAGCCTGTCTCTAACTTTGTAACCCAACTTCCTAAGCTCAACGGCGTCGATTGAATCAGATGAGAGAGCGATTTGCATGACTGGTACATCTTCAGGATCTAATGAAATGATCATAGGCCTGTTGATACCAAGTGGTGCAAAATTCATGTCACTGTTGATTCTGTCATTCAAAGCAACCTTTGATGCATTGATGTCCTGACCAACATAAAAATTAACATTTAAAATAGTACGTCCACCACTGAAGGTCGTACTGTAAATATCCTCCACACCCGCAATATCTGTGACGACATTTTCAAGAGGCTTGGTAATATGCTCATAGACTTCTTCGCGGGTTGCTCCAGGATAATCGACGACAATTTGAAACGCCGGGGCGACAATTGTAGGATTGTATTTTTTTGGTGTTTGAAAATAAGAAAGAACACCCCATATGAACGTTCCAATAAGTATCAGAAAAGTCAGCTTTCCATTCGTAATGAAATAATTGCTGATATGCCCGGTCCAATTTCTATCCATAAATCCTACTTTGACAGGTTACAAAGTCATTTTAAATGATAACGAATCAAGTTTCTTTGACCTAAATCAATGTAGTCAAGGAGTCAGTGCATCAGCACTTGGGATGATTGAGAAACACCCGAACCTTACGATTCCAGGTTTGAAGAACACTTTCTATGGATTTGTATTGTTCATGAGTTCCTGAAAAAACATCAATTCTCTTCCCAGTGAAATCATGTCCAGTGTCTCCGGCCACGAAGCAGCCATCATGAGCTGCTAGCTGAGGGACTCTGTGGTTATTATCGAATTCTGGAATATAGACTTTACTTCCAAGTGGAATTACTGATGGATCAACGGCAATTGTTCTCAAAGGCCTCAGTCCACTCCCTCGTGAATCAAGTCCCCAAGGGTACTTTTCTTGATCAACAACCATGAAAGTTGAATTATGGAATTCATTGGCATCCACCAGATTGATCAAAGTTCCATCTGCCAGAAATCCACTCCCTTCCATCCAAATTCGTTTGAGACGTTCTTCTCCGGCGACTCCAATCACCTCTCCCAAGCGATTCCTGATCTCATACATGGTATTTGAGGCAGGAATTCTCTCCTGATCGACTCTCCAGTACCAAGTTAGCTGAACATCTTTATATGGAACTTCTGCTGCATGCTTGAAGCTAAAGGTGAGAAGAAGAATTATGGTTAAGAACAGGTTTCTTTTCATTGATTAATTTTAGCAAATTGAGGAAGTAATTCCAGCCGGCTCCATCTACCTGGACAAAGGTGGAAGTTCTAAGCTTAATATGCCTCTCTTTTTGCATCCAATTGTTCTTCTGCCAAGGTGCTTCGCGCTTTAAAATGTATAAAAACCAGTTATTTATGGCTGAATTTGGCCAGTTTCCATGAAAATAATTCACTCGTAAAAAGAACTTGACGTTTTGCGTCACCAATTATGATAGATGATGAATTCGTAACACATTAATATTTGCGGGAATATAAAATGGCGAGTAGTAATCTCACTCAAAATGAAAGAACACAGTGTTCATTTAACTTTGTGAACAATGTTTTCAACATGGTCCAAACACCTGGCCCAAAGGTCGGCCTGAAAGTCATCGGTCAATTCCTGAATGAAAGTTTGAGTAAAGGTAATAAAGCCGCATTGGTCAGTTTTGACAACCCAAACCTGACGATCGCTGCTTTCAAAAGTTTGGGGTTTGATTTCTCCAAGGCATTAGAAGATGAACAACTCCTCTATTTTTATTATAAAACCAATTTTGCAGAAACCTTGTCATTAAGCCAGGACTACGAATCAATCTTTGATGAAATCGAAATTTTGGGTGGCGAAGGCATTGAAAGAGTTGCCTTCACCAATGCCGATCTACTGCTCAATACACAAAGTCCAATTCTGACTTCCATGTCAATCCAAAAGATGGCAGCGGCTTCAGGAAATCACAAGTTCACTTTCCTAGGTCAGTACAATGAATCCCAGACTAAAACTCATGAAACGATTCATGATAAATGTAAAAGTGTTCTTGCCAGTTTTTATACTATTCAAAATTCTAAATCAGGCGCTCTCATCACAGACCACTCCATAAGAAGTTATGGTTTTGGAAGAGAAGCAGTCTTTCAAACAGGGACAGGTTATGTCAGGGCATAAATTATTCAATACTTTGATAGGAAGTTCACTTCGATTTGGGTTGTTGATTCTGACACTCGCCTTTTTCATGTTCTGTATACTTGCAGGCTTGGATGCCATTGAAGGTTTCCACGAAGTATTTGTATCTGGAATCATCCTCTTCTTTTTCATGACAGCTTCTCGTCACGTATGGCTAATCTGGCATGGCTGGAGGGCCAAGGTTGATCATATGAAGCAAGTCGGAAAAGAACTCTTGCTCACAGATTATCCAAGCATCACCATCATCATGCCTGCCTACAATGAAGAAGCCGTTATAAAACCAGCTCTATTGAGTCTGACCAAATTGAACTATCCAAATTACGATATCGTAGTTGTGAATGATGGAAGTACGGACCAGACTAGTAAAATGGTTAAGGAAGTCATTGCCACCAATCCTAAAGTCAAAGTGACCTTGATTGAGCAATCAAATGGTGGAAAAGCTGCCGCACTTAATAATGGAATCATACATGCAGAAGGTGAGCTTTTCTTCTGTGTTGACTCAGACTCAAGAATACATAAAGATGCTCTATTGCATGGAGCTTCCCACTTTACTGATCCTGAATTGGCCGCCGTTGCAGGTGCTGTTGAAATCAGCAAAGTGGACAACATGTTGCTTAAATTTCAACAGTTGGAATATCAGTTCTGCTTGAACTTCACCAGACAGGCCTTTTCAAGAAAGAAAATTGTCACAATCATTCCTGGTCCTTCTGGAATGTTCAGAAGACAGGCCATGATTGAAGCTGGTGGATATGAGATTGGTAAAGAAGTCTTTGCAGAAGACGCCGAACTTACTGTTCGACTTCTGACTAAAGGCTGGAAAATCGTTGGTGACGAAAGAATGGTGGCCACGACAGAAGCACCAAGAGAAATCTTTCCACTTCTCAGACAAAGATATCGTTGGAAGCGTGGTCTTTTTCAGGCCTTTGCCAAGAATATTCTGGAATTGATCAATAGCAGACAGAAAAACTTTCTTTTTCTATTCTTTAACCTGCTTTTTGATTCATTCCTTTTTGATGTCATCAACTTTGGGATAGTCCTAGGATTCATCGTCCATTTTGCGGCCTTTGGCTCCATTGGAATGATGTACTGGTGGTTCTTCGCCTTGCTTTTTCTTGATGTGATTGTGGCACTGATGTTTGCACGTCCAAAACAAAAAAGAGAATCTGTTTCTTTGATGCTACTTCAAAAAGTCAGCTACTACCTTCTCCTTCAGGCCTGGGGAATCTTGGCGTTGTTTGACGAGTTGATAGCGACTGAAATGAGTTGGGATAAACTGGAAAGAACCGGAGAGCTTGGTGTAGAATAAAGGGATGAATTGGCTTTCCATTCTCTATGCATTTATCGCTTTAAGTATCGTTCTGTGTCTGATCACGGCGATCATTTTTTACATTAGACACGTATCCAACAGATCAGGAAGCTCCAGAGAAAAGGACCTGATGATCACAGAGGGCAAATTCCTCAAACGCTTCATTCCGGAATCCAAAAGACAACATTATGACAGTGAGAAACTGAACCAAAAAGTTGAAATCAAGAATCGATTCCAGTTCTACAAATACTCCGCTTTTGTCCTGACATTTTTGATATCTACCTCCGCAATTGGCCTCTACATTTACAAACACTCAGATAAATTTTTAGAGAAGATTGACCTTACAGAGAAAGAATTGTCTGAATTGACTGCAAATGAATATAAATGGAACAAGTCAACAGAACAATTCATTCCACTCCTCTATAAGGAGTTCATGGGTGATAAGAGAATTGTTCTACTCACTCCCAATCCTGACAACGAAAAAAGCATTGAGACCCAAAAAGTCATGTCCGACAGTCTTGATCTTTGGAAGAAGTTTCTGAAGAAAAATGAGCTTCGTTACAAAGAATGTAATATGGGTGGAGCTAAATACTGCCTCAAGTACAATAAAAATAAAATATTCATCGTACTCCCTGGCCCATGGGATCAAGAGTTACTTGAGACAAGCATAGCTGAAGGTGCCCACATTCTGCTTTTTGGTCCTCCAAGTTCCATTGTTTCCAAAGAAAAAGAAGACTTCAAGCTCTTCGACTTGAATTTTGAACAATTCGTTACAGCTGAAGACAAATTCATCAGTATTGTTGGGGACCAACCGTTAACTCTTGGATTCGATGCCGGACAAATCATCAAATCAAGACCGATCTTTCAAAACTTGAAAGTGACTTCTAAAGCCTCTCAGGCAATGAGTATACCTAATTACAACATGGCGTATTCATCCAGTGACACCAGACTTTATTCAAAAGTTATTGATCAAGGACGACTTGTTTGGCTAGATACTCCTCCTGAGTTTCCAGAGTCACAGCAAATCAAAGAATACCAAAACATTGATCAACTATATGGAAATGTGTTCAAGTTTCTTTCTGGCTTCAGCCATTCTTCTATTGCCATGTGGCCGTCTGGAAAAAAGTACGCTGCTACTTTCTCACAGGATACAGAAGATCAATATGAAAACTCAGACAAATTGATAGAGGAACTTCAATACTCAAAAATCCCATTCACTTGGTTCATTATTTCCGATGTGGCCCAAAAACATAGAAGTCTCACAAAAGAAATGATGAAGACAGGTGAGATTGCCTGTCATGGAGACAACCACGAAAAGTTTTCAGGCCTAGTATTAAAAGAACAAGTTGAGCGAATTGCCAGATG
This sequence comes from Bacteriovoracaceae bacterium, assembly GCA_041546685.1. Classification (GTDB taxonomy): domain Bacteria; phylum Bdellovibrionota; class Bacteriovoracia; order Bacteriovoracales; family Bacteriovoracaceae; genus M0603. The sequence goes on from JBFEVX010000001.1 coordinate 7,829, forward strand.
TAAAAAGGTTCTAAAAGAGCTTACGGATCGAGATGTTCAAGGATTCAGACCTCCTTATGAAGAATTTGACTCCAATACAATGAGTGCCATGCCCAACACTTCAAACAATTATATCTTTACTGAGACAGCTCCAGAGACCATGGTCCCCAAAGTTCTGATAAGTTCAGGAGAAAATAAAAAAACTCTCATTTCTATCAATCGTTCCATCAGTGACGACTTTGAAATGTGGGCAACGAGAAAACTAGATCTACGTCGATCCAAAATGCTTTTTGAAAAAGAATTGAATTGGATCAAGAAGGTTGGCGGATCTTATAATTTGAATTTCCATACCCAGAATATTGGAAAAGAAGAAAACTTTGATTTGGTGATCCATGCCATTAGAACATTGAAAAATGATCCTGAAATCAGCCTCTCCACTGTTGGAGAGCTGGCCTTGTGGTGGAACACCCGTCATCAACTACTTCTAGGAAAGGTCATACCAGATCAACTGATTGAAAAATTCAAACCAGTAGTAATTACTCTCAAAAATGACGGAACACTAGAAAGAACGGCGGTTAAGGTCGCTGAAATGGAAAACGTCATCCGATAAGCCCGACCTACGTGCTCCATTATTGTCAATTCTATTCACTCTTTCAAACATTGTCTGATAAAATCATAAAGACCCCTACTATGGATATTACGGATGATTTCCAGATTTCTGATCTGCATTTTGCTTCTTTTAAGTACTCAGGTTATTGCCAAAGAGGCCTCGATTGTAAAAATCCGAGGTAATGCCTTCATTCATCGAAATGGAGAGAAAATCCTTTTGAAAGAAGGCGATCCTGTCAATTCAGGTGAAACCATCACTACCGAAAAGAAAAGCTTCGCCAGAGTTCAATTTGAAAATGGAACCATGAATATCGGTCCAGGTTCAGAAGTCGTTCTTCAAAAAATTGAAAAGGCCGAAACAAAAATTGTAAATCTTGTGAATGGTCATATTCGCTCTCAGTTCGACAAAAGTAGAGCTGAAAAGCACAAACTGGTCATCAAAACTCGCTCTGCTGCTATGGGAATCAGAGGTACCGATTTCCACATCATGTACAACCAGAAAAATAACATCTCCACTGCTATCTCATTCGAAGGTGATGTAGAACTCTCTTCAGTCAACACCATGAATCTCAAAAAGGGAGATTACATGTTTGGTGAAGATAAAGTTCATATCAAAGAAGGTCAGTTCTCTGGTGTCTATACCAAAAACGGCTACGTCAATGAACCAGTCCGATTTTCTCCCAAGCAGTTTGAAATTCTCAAACAAAATGATTCTGTAAAAATGAGAGAAAAGAAGGCCGAAAAACCTGATGAAAAAGAAATCAAAAAGATTGAAGAAAAGGCCAAACTCGCTTCCAACCAAAATGAATACAACAAAAAAATCTACAAGCATCATCAAAAGGATGAAGCGATGCCTGGAGATCTACTGGGCTACACACATAGAGATACCAACAGGAAAGAAGGACCAGATCTTTTTAAACCAAAAGCTGGTGGATACATCGATCTTAAGACTGCCATCTACGTCTCACCTCCAGAAGGTTCTCGTTACGATCCGGAACAAGATCTTTACTTCCCTCCAGATGAGTATGGAAACATAGATGAAGTCACTGGTGAGTATATCGCCCCCTATGGACTTGTACTTCTTCCTCTGAATGGATTTGTCCTTGCCTCCAGCCTTACTCAGGAAGGCGTGAAAATGGTGAGAGAAAACGTTACGAAAGTTGGAAAATTCTTTTGGGACAATGCCAAAGGAGCTGGGACGACTCTATGGGATGGCACTAAGAATGTCGGGCAGACACTTAGAGACAATACTGGAGTCGCAGGAGAAGTCATCGGTAAAGGTGTTGATACCGCAGTAGAAGGTGTCGGTATGGTCACAGATGGAGTCAAATACGCCAGCAATACGGTAATGGATTCTACTGGCAAAACGCTTTCTTTCATGGCCGATCAGATGAACACATACCTTTATGAGGGTTTCCTCCAAAACATCGGAAAAATTCTAAAATCAACTCCAATACTTTCGGCCTTTCAATTAAATCTTTCAAATAGCTTTACTTATAAAAGCGCTCAAAGATTTTATATTTATGACCAGCTCGAAGAAGTGGTGGACATTCCCTCTTTTGAAAACAATCTACTTTTCTACGGTGCTTACAAAAAATACCTTTCTAAAGATTTCTTTGTTCGTCCTAAATTCAATATCATCAAAAAGAGCTATCTTCGATCAGACATCCCTGTTTTAAAAGAACTCAACCATTATGGTCACAAAGTCGGAACCGATGTCGGACTCTTGAAAAAATTTGAAAAGTTCACTCTCCACACCTATTTCTTTTATTATCGAGCTCATCTCAATCGATATGATTGGAACAAATCCAGCCACGTCAGCTACCTCAAAGACCACATCTATGGTTTCTCAAAGGCCATCATCACCAAGAAGTACCTGGCTTCACGATTGGATTACTCATACACAGATTTTCAAGGTGGCCGCTACCAGTCAGGAAATCGCCATCACGTGTACCTCTCAGAAATCATCAAGCTTGATAAGACAAATTTCTTAAACCTAGAACTCAACTGGTCAGCGATGAAAAAAGATACGACTATAGATAAAGACACCAACTACGGCTTCAAATTAAGTTATCACCGATACCTTCCATTTCATGGCATGAAAGTTCGTCCTTGGCTTGGCCGGAACTTCAACAAGACTGGAGCCGAATACGCATCACGTGGAAAAGAAAAAACAACTGAACTTGGAATGACTCTGATCAAGTCATTTGGAAGCTATTTCAATACAGAATTTCAATATTACTTGAATGACATAAAGTCGAAGAGCTACTTATACGACAACAAGTCACACAATGCGGCCATCAATCTGAATATCATCTTTTAATTATAGAGTTTAGAGAAGTTTAATTCCTCTCTCAGGACCTTTCAGGATCTCAATTTTTTTCTCTTTAAAAAGCATTCCAATTGCAGACTTGAATGTATTCTTACTCATTGAAAGAGCTCTTTTGATATCTTCAGGAGAACTCTTATCGTGTAAATCACATTGACCACCACTGGCCTTTAGATACTCTAGAACTTTGTCTTTGGAATCTTCCAGATTCTTGATTCCTTGGGCCTGAAGGGCCACATCGACTAGGCCATCTGTTCTAATTTTTTTGACGATCCCTGGATACTCTCGATTGAGAAAGATCTCTTGAAAAATTTCATTATTATAGATCATTCCAACAAATCGTTTATTAATAACAACTTTGTAACCGAGGTCCGTGATCTGAACAGGAACAATTGTGACCTTGTCTCCGTCATTAAAATCAAACACTGAACTTTCTATATATTTTCCAAGTTTGGTGGTTCCATAGACTCGGTCTGTACCTTCTTCCAGGCATACTCTGACGAGGTAGCGTTCATGTTTTCGGACTTTAATTTTTTGCTCATTTCCAGGGACCAAAAGGTCCTTATCAATTCCCCAATCAAAAAATGCTCCGAACTCTTCAACAGCGACAACACGCATATCTGCATATTCTCCAACTTGGGCAAATGGCATCTCAGTTGTTGCTATAAGCTTGTTTTGAGTATCAACATAGACGAATACAGTAATTTCCTGGCCTCTCTTCACCTTGATATGAGAGAGAGAAGGTGGCAAAAAGACTTCCTCTTCTTCATCATAATCGTCAGGATCAACTTCAGTTGAAACCAGGTAATAACCGTGTTTGGTTTCTCTCGCTACGATCATTTTGTTTATTTTGCCAATTTCAATCACTATTTATTCCCATTTTACAAATCTATGTGACTTCTACCCCATAAATTTCAATATTCATAACCATTCAAAGAATTAAATCAACTGTTATAAGTGCCCCCCCTCGATTGAAGAAATATGATAGCGGGTAAAACAGCGAAAGCGGAATGTAAGACTTAGAATATCTCATCTCTTCATTTTATAAGATTTTAGTAACTTTTTTGCTTAAATTAGAGTCCTAAATAGAGGGTTTAACTCCATTTAAACGACAAATAGTAATCCTATATCTGAGTTAAAGCCCATAATACCAAGAGTATAATATTTTCATGTATATAGCATTTAATCTAAATTTATTATATGGATAGGTAAATTCAAATTAAGGTAACTATATGAAAATATCACTTCTTGTTCTTACATTCTTATTAACAAGTTTTACTGCGTTTGCTCAGGGTGAACATCGTTTTGATTGCAAGATGAATGGTAAATATGAAGAATACACATTGCTGTTTTCAATCGATCATTTTTCAAAAGTTATTCAAAACTCAAAAGAAATCTTATCACCAAAAGTTGAAATCAAGTCCTATTCAAACTCTGGTATGCTTCCAAATGAAGACTGGGAGCAAGGAATGCAAACTTTTTGGTATACGATAATGGACAACACTACTGTACCTCTTGAGAAATTTGTTTTCGAAATGACTTATGAGTTTGTTCCTAATTATAGAGTTCAAAGTTATGTTTTAACTAAAAATGCTGACAAGATAAAATCTGACCTTATGAAAATAAACTTGAATGCAACCGATCCTATAAACAAAGTTACAAAAAATTTATCAAGTTTCTATGTGAATGCTGATCAAAATTACATTCAGATTCCGGTAATCTATGAAATTGGAACGAAAGATAATATCAATAAGGTTTACCACCAATTTGACTTAAGAATTGAATGCTTCAAACCAAGTGTCTTGTAATTTAATACCATAAACAAGGAAAACCGAGTGAAAACGAGGGAGCGTACAAAACGTATGTAACCGTGTTTGAATCGAGAGTTTGACAAATTTTATGGGGCTTTATTGCAATAAATGGTGCTCGGGACTGGACTTGAACCAGCACGTCTTGCGACACACGCCCCTCAAGCGTGCGTGTCTACCAATTCCACCACCCGAGCACGGATTGAAGAAAAGTCTTCAGTAGGGCATGAATATTACTGACCTATCCTCAATTTGTGAAGTGATTTTCTAGCTAAAATTATAGAGAATTTATGACTTAGCGTTTCTTTGGCAGATAGAGCTCTATCTCATCAAGCATATATTTCATACGAAGAGAGGTCTCTTCAAGGAGCTTGATTTGATCTTTGAGAAGCTCATTCTGATGACGGTTCTTTTTGAGAACGTCTTCGACCATCAAGGCCTCAGCGTGAAGTGCATTTTCATAAATGTCTTCGTCGTCCTCATCTTCATCTTGGAACTGAGAAAACTCAGCAAGGAGCTCCTCTAGTGGGTCTTCAATACTCAATTCATCGACGGGAAAATTCTTGCTGGCAGGAAACATTACAAGAAGGTTGTCGTCAGTTAATTTTTCTTTTTCTTTGTTCACCGATATTCCAAGTTGTTAAAATTAGGGAGACAGTTGCCTCGTCTAATCTATTTGCACTCTTTGTGCCAACTAACCTACCTAAAAATCCTCGTAAATTCAAAGCCTTATATGTAGTTCTTACATACCCCTCTGACAGGTTTTCGCTTGGCCGTATAAAAATTGGGCAATATTCTCCGCCTAATACCAGAGACTTGGACTTGATAAAATGAGTTTATGAGCGAGAAAGTCAATTGTCTCAAATGCAAGTACTATCACAATACCTGGGACCCAAAGTCCCCCAGGGGCTGCTCACTCTTTCGCTTCAAAGGACCTCACTTCCCTTCTATTGCAGTCAAAAGAGAAACAGGACAAGAATGTCAGGGGTTTGTTCCCAATGGACGAGAGGCCAAGAAACAGGCCTCAAAGAAGCTAGACTTGAACAACGACGATCTCTGGTAGATCAAGACCTCTTTCATAATAGGTTTGCCCACCTCTTTCAATCATCCCACCACCAAGACAGATATCATCTTTGTAAAAGACTATAGATTGCCTAAGAGTAATTGCCCTTTGAGGTTCATCAAAAACCACATGGGCGACACCATTTTCAATAGACTGGATGACACAGTCCTGATCCTGCTGACGGTAGCGAATCTTGGCCTTACATCTGAATGGTGTCTCAAATGGAGCATTCTCTTCAACCCATGAGAGTTCATTGGCCCAGAGTTCATCTCTATAGAGGGCCGGGTGCTTTTCTCCACGCTCTACATAAACAGTGTTGGTTTCAACATCTTTATCGACTACAAACCATGGCTCGCCAGGTCCGCCTAGCCCCAATCCTTTTCTTTGGCCGATTGTATAAAATGAGACACCAGTGTGCTCACCTACAACTTCTCCATTAAGGAGTTTGAAAGGTCCATTTTCAAAAGTGATGTAATTCGAAAGGAAATTTTTGAAGTTTCGCTCACCAATGAAGCAAATTCCAGTGGAGTCTTTTTTATTCTTGGTGGCAAGATCGTACTTCTCTGCCAGTCTTCTAACTTCGGCCTTTGGAAGATGCCCGATCGGAAAAAGGACTTTTTTCAAAATCTCACTTTTGTTGGTGTAGAGAAAATAGGTTTGATCTTTTCCGGGATCATTTCCTTTGACCAGCTGATGGACTCCATCCAAAAGCATATTTTGACAGTAATGTCCTGTCGCCAAATAATCAGCACCAAGTTCGATTGCCTTATCCATAAAGACCTTGAATTTGATCTCACGGTTACAAAGAATATCTGGATTAGGAGTATGACCGGCCTTGTACTCTTCTACGAAGTGCTTGAAGACGTTGTCTCGATACTCCTCAACAAACTCTACTGAGTAATAAGGAATATCAAGCTTCTCACAAACCTTGACCACATCCTCATATTCTTTGGAGGCCTGGCAAACACCGTTTTCATCCGTCTCCTCCCAGTTTTTCATGAACATCCCAATCACATTGAAACCCTGCTCTTTGAGAACAGCGGCGGTGACTGAAGAATCCACTCCTCCGGACATGCCGACGATGACTGTAGCCCCTTTTTCAGGGACAAAAGAAATAGGTGTTTTGGACCATTTACTCATGCCCCTGATATAGCAGGAAAAGCTGTATGGGACAAGTTAAGGCAACTCAGCGGATAAAATCGTAATTCCAGCCAAGTACCCCGGTGGCAATCGATCTGAAGGCATAATAATAGCTTTTCTGATTGATGGTTTCGGGAAAGTCATTTGAAGTGTGATGCTTCTTTGAATTGTAATCATTTTCAAGGTCTTGAGAGAACGCAACAGCTGTCAGCCCTTTTTTCCAAAAATTGGCATGATCAGAATTGTCATAACTGTTGGCCATCAACTCCCAACTTATGGCAGAGCCACCTCGTTTACCGCCTTTAATGATAGTCTCAGCAATGGCCTTATCTTTCATGTGACCAATATCATTTGCTCGTCGGATGTAGGCCTTGAAATTTCTAAGTTTTTTGGTCTTGTCGAAAAGTTTGGTGTCATTACCGAGCATTTCGACATTAAGGTATGCAGTGAGATTTTTCTTTAGCTCGGCTTGATGCTTTTCTACATAGGCGCGACTTCCAAGGAATGCCAGTTCCTGAAAATCAAAAAAGACAATTCGAACAGTCTTGGCGAGATTCAATTCGCTCAATATTTCAATCATTGAAAGAAGAGCCGCTACCCCTGTTCCATTGTCGTCTGCTCCAGGCATGTCTGCTCTAGCATCGACCTGAAAATTCTTTTCGTTGTAAACAATTGTGTCGTAATGAGCACCAAGGATAATCACTTCATCAGGAGATAGAAGTCCTTTCTTTTCCCAGACGATGTTTTTTCCTTTCAGCCCTTTAAAACTCTGAATTGTAGAAAGGACAGAGTCAGTGAATCCTTTCCACTTCTTGTATTCAGCAGAATTCTTCTGATATCTCGATGCAATCTTTGTCTGAAAATCGTTATTATAAAATTCAATAGCATGATTAAGGTCTGGATCGAACTCCTCAATTGTCAATACAGACTCTCCTGAAGTATCCATCTCCTTGATTTTTGAAACGATCCAATCTGCACTTTTTTTATGTCCATCTGTGCCAGGCAATCTCGAAGGACGACAACAAGAAACAAAATCTCGTAAATTCTCCATCACCTTTTTTTGATTGTAGCGACTGACGATATTGGAAACAGTCGACATAGTCTTAGGAGTCTTTTCATATTTTTTGACTACAAAGGCATACGAGGATTGTGAGATGAGAATGATACTAAAAATGAAAATCGGGAAGCGCATTAGCTTTCTTTTCCTTTTCTCTTTTTGCAGCTTCTTCGTCATCGATAGGTGCAATTTCAGGTGCGATATAGGTCTTTATCTTGTCATTCTCAAGTAATCCCGCAATGGAAATAAAACCACTCATGACAAGCTTGGCCCCAATCGACTGCTTGTTGTATAGAGCAACGACTAATCCTTTTGACAACATTCCTGGTTGTGGAATTTTAAAGCGTAAAATAGCAGACCTGTTGTTTTTGACGAACACCGTACATGGCAACATTTCTTTAGAACTACCAATCTTGGCAAAGAGCTCAATAGGCTTGGTAATGTCCATTTCTTTGTCATATCTAATTCGTTGTAACTGACAATGAGTAAAGGCCAGTTCACCTGAATGAGCGAGATAAACTGTACCACTTGAAGGAGCAATATCTATAACATGTAAGTCCTGATCGATATTTCTCTCGCTGGCCAGTTTAAGCTTATTCTGACCCAAGTAAAAATTATGAAGACCTTTATGATCAGCAAGTATTGTGTCTTCAGAGGCAATGGAGAGATGCCCTGATTTCAAAAGACTTTCGGCAGCACAATACTCAACAAGCATTGGAACTCTTGGATCAGAACCATAACACATCTTCGTCCCATCGGTAGAAGGTTGAGTCTTGATATCAACCAGCTTCAATAGTTTCTCAACTTCCTCGACTCGCATTTCGGCCAATGGAAGAATCAGTCTTTGAAGAATATCTTGATTGACCCTAGAGAGAAGATAACTCTGATCATTTTCCTGATCATTACCTCTGGCAATGTTGTAGAAGCCAGTCGTTTGATTCTTGATGACTTTTGAGTAATGTCCGGTAGCGATGAACTCTGCCCCCAGAGATTCGGCCTTTTCCATCAAAACGCCCAGCTTGACTTGATTACAATTAATACAAGATTGAAATGAGCTTCCTCCGAGTCTAGCACTGATGACATTGTCGAAAACATCAGACTTGAACACTTCCTGGGCCTTCACTCCATAAAATGGAATGTCGAGATGATCACAAATACTCTTCACTTTTTCGATATCAGAAACATGACATCGACTGTAAAGTGGATCTTTTGGAATTTTTCTGGTTTCAGAATACGAATCATTCAGATTGAACTCATCTGCTTCCATGGCCTTTTTGTCAGCGGCCTGTTGTGCTCTTTTGGGCATAAGTTCATCATTGAGTAAAAGAGACAAACCAATACAGTCGTAACCTTGTTTCTTAAGTAAATAAGCTGCAACCGTAGAGTCTCTTCTCCCGGTCATTCCAACGACTACTTTGATGTTTTTCTTTTTGACGTTTTCCATTATGCTCCTGTCACCATTATACATGGTTTAACTGCCTGAAAAAACAAGGTGAAAAAAGCGGCCCATTGCCGACCATCATACTCAAGTAAACATAAATATTTTAAATCAAAGATTTTTTTACCCGATAAGAGATCAATGGATAAAAAGAATCAGATTAACAAATCCGACATCCTGCTGTTTAAGAATGAAGAAAACAGATATGGACACAGCCAATTGAAAAACTTTTTGAGTTTTTTAAGCTCCAATGGTGTCAAACGTCCTTACCGGTTTGCTTATATTGAAAGTGAAGGGCCTCTGATTTCAAATATGTCACTCAGAGAAAACATTCATCTCGATAGTGTTCCGCTCTCCCTTTCCAATACAAAAGAAATGGAGCTCAAAAACCTTTTGAGTAAAATTGGTAATGACGACCTTCTAAATCTGTTCGCCAAAATTGACGACCTAGAAAAAAAGGTTTCTGAAGTTTCTGATCAAACCAGAAAATTGGCCGCCTTGATCAAAGGTCTTATACAAGAAGCTGATTTTCTCTTTCTTGAGTCACCAGAAAAACACCTTTCAGATGATCACTTACGGCTCTTTGTAAACGCTCTCAATTATCAAGTACTGCACAACGGTCAAATGGTTTTCATTTCCTCACCTGCAACTCTGTTTTGGCAGGGAAAAGTAAATAAAATCATTACCCGTGGACCAAAAAAAGAATTTCTCCTCACTCCTGTTGTCAGGCACGTAGGAGCAAGTCTGAAGTCATCAAATGACGTTCCAGCAAGGGCAGAAAGCCTATTTTCAATCGATCGATTGAACACTGACGAAGACAAAAAAGCCTCATAATAATCCCCAATAATTTCCAAGCCTTAAGTTGACAATTTCACCCAATTAATTTGATAATTTAAAGGACACACTTTAATCATGGATGACACATGCCTAAATTGAATTTTATTGATGTTTTTGCAGGTGCAGGTGGTCTCTCTTGTGGAATGGAAATGGCAGGGATGCGATGCCTTCTTGGAGTTGATCACGACAAGCACGCCATGGCGACTTTCGCCAAGAACCACAAGCACGCAGAAGTTTACTGTGGAGACATCACCAAACTCACTAAAAAGAAACTCTTTGAGCTGATCGGAGATAATAAGATCAACGCTGTCGTCGGCGGTCCCCCATGTCAGGGTTTTTCAACTGTCGGAACAGGGGATCCAGGAGATCAGAGAAATTCTCTCTTTTTGCAGTTCGTAAGAATTGTAAAGCTCACTGAACCTGAGTTCGTCGTGATGGAAAATGTCACCGGACTTCTTGCAAAGAAGAATGAAAAAACACTTGAGGCCATCTTCAAGAAATTTTCTTCCCTTGGATATCATATGGGCGTTCAAGTCATGTCAGCAGAACAATATGGTGTGCCTGAAAAAAGAAGAAGAACTATTATCATGGGAACAAAGATCAACAAAAAGCCGATCTTCCCCAAGCCAAGCCACGATATCATCATGGCCAAAACATACCGACCTCCAAGGACTGTAGGTGATGCCCTTGCCGATCTGAAAACTAGAAAGGGTGAGATCTATAATCACGACCTTGACCTGGCTAAAGTCTCTGATCCTATTGATGAGAAGAGACTCAAAAAGATTCCAGAGGGTCAGGGTATTCGTTACGAAAAAGATGAAAAAAGGTTTCTTCCACCAAAGCTTAGACTTGGTGTTGACTGGAAAAATCTGAGAGAAAACAGATTCAGACAGACCAAATATTACAGACTTGATAGAAAAAAACCGAGTCCGACCATTATGACTCACAGGCATTCCTATTATCATCCGGTAGAGCCACGCTTTCTCACTCAACGTGAAGCTGCGGCCCTACAGAGCTTTCCTAACGACTTCGTCTTTGAAGGTCCTTTAAGTGCTCAATGGAGACAAATTGGAAATGCTGTTCCTCCTCTACTTGGCAAAGCGATTGGAAAGGCACTCTTGAATATGCACAAGAATGGTGAACAATCCCTGAAAACGGCCAAGAAAGTTAAAGTCGAAACTGATATCCACAGCATCAGGGGCAAGGCCTTCGTTTATGGAGAGGCCTAGAACCCGAGGCGTAAAGGAACTTCCTTTCGAATGGGTTAAATCCAGACATGCCAATGAAGCAGAAGGCTCAAAGTTCGTTTCCATCGATGGCATTGATGTCCATTATCGAGATGAAGGACAAGGTCCTGTCATCTTGATGCTTCATGGGATTTGTGACTCCCTTCATACTTGGAGTCCATGGGTTTCTACTCTTAAAAATGACTTCAGAATCATCAGGTTTGATCTCCCCTTTTTTGGACTCTCCAGAGTCAAAAGTGGTCACGAGATCACAAAAAGTTTTTATCCAGAATTTCTGGAGAAAGTTGTTAATCATTTCAACTTAAGCGACTTCTACCTATGTGGTCATAGTCTTGGGGCGTGGATCAGTTGGAACTTTGCCATCAAACATCAGTCTCTTCTGAAGAAATTAGTTTTGATTTCTCCGCCCGGTCATCCAGTCAAGCCTCCTCTTCTTGTGAGGGCAACGGGAAAAGGCCTTATTAAGAAACTGGCCTCGGTTTATACGCCAAAGTTTCTCTCTGATCTTGCAATTGAAGAGATATTCTACGATCCAACATTCATGACTGAGCAGCAAAGAAGCCGCTACTATGAAATCTTGATGGTTGAAGGAAACCGCAAGAACTATATGGATGTCTTCTCTATGATGGTCAAATTCGCCCACGAATGGCCTGAAGGCCTTCACACAATCCAATCTGAAACATTGATTATCTGGGGTAAGGAGGATCGCTGGATCCCTTCCAGTCACGCCAGTTATTGGACCAAGACTCTTCCCAACGTCCACTTGGAGGTCTTTGAGAAGGTCGGACACGTCCCACAAGAAGAAAATGTGGACGACACTTTAGAAACTTTTATTGAATTTTTGAAATAAAAAAGGCCCTTAAAAAGGGCCTTTGCTTTTGAATTTGATTATTCTGGTTACTCTGGAATAGCTCTTTTGTATTCCTCTTGACCTGAGAGAACCTTGATGAAGTATTCTTTGAGCATTTTTTCTTCTTCTGGCTCAAGCTGGTTTTCATCTGAAGGTGGCATACGTTTCTTCTCTGGAAGAGACTTGTTGAAAGTATGTTGTGCCCACATATTGATATCAGCAATTGAAGGATTGGTGAAATCAATGAAAGGTCTGTCTTCTCTGGCCGACTCGTGACAACCAGCACACTTGGCCTCGAGAATTTCAGGTCCAGTTTTTGGTTTTCTATCACCGAACATACCAACCATCGAAGGTCTACCTGTTGAACTTACTTGGAACTTTGGCGGACAAACAGCGATTAGATCTTCCTCTGTTAGATCTTTCATAGTAGATAGCTTCAGAGCGGAATCAGATACTCCAGACCCTGAGCCTGTTTTAGATTGACCGGCCTTGACAACCTTATTCTTGATATCCCCTTTCCACTTGTCTTTGATCAACTTCACACAAGTTTCATGGTCCATTCCAAATGGAATTTTTAGGGTATCTTGAAATCTCATCCCGTCACTGTAATTTCCACAGATCTGTGACCAAAGTTCACCTAGAGCGTAAAGACTTTTGATCTCTTTTTTCTGATCGGCATTACAAGTAGCGTACATATCTGGGTTAAAGAGGTAAGCCTTGTAAGGTTGCCAAGCAATGTCGTTCTGTTGAACTACATCAAGTGAATAAGACTGCATTCCCGACTTGTGCTGAACAACAGTTACAATACTTCCGTCTTTTCTGAATCTTGGATAGTAAGTACCAGTTCCAAGATCGGCCTTACCATCAGTGAGATTCATCTTGGTAAATGAACGAGGCGTCCAAGTTTCTTTCCCATCAGCTCCTTTGCTCTTATCAATTTTGAGAACAAAAGAATCCTTTCTTAAACGAGAAGAGATACCTGAGAAATAGTTGGTCTGAGTTTGGACACTATCCACGTGAAAAGCAATTTGGTTGTTTCCGTAATCGAATGAAACTTTACCAGTGGGGAATCCAAGGTCGAGAACCATCTGACATGGCTTTCCACTTTTGACGTTTTCTTCGATGTTATAAATTTGAGTTGTTCCAGAGTTTGAATTGTAAACAGATAGATACTTTCCATCTTTTGAGAGCATAGGAGTATCTGTTTTAATTCCAGGACAAAGCTTCTTGGCGCTTCCCATCTTTTGTTTAACACCATTGTTATCATGATCAATGGTGTAATCTTGCCAAGACACTCCACTCTCATCATCGATCATTCTATAAGTGGCCTTGTTACCATTTCCAGCACTGGCCGCTTCAACTGTTCCTAGAGACTGATAAACACCGTTCATCCCACCATTGTGGATTGGGCTCATACCATTAGCTGAAGACTTATCTTTGGCCTTTTCACGAACGTCATCTGCGTCATAAAAGAGCCCGTTAGGTCTTGTAACGTACTTTCCATCTGGTGTAAAAACTGGATCATATGGTCCTGGGAATCTAATGCTGTCACCTGTATCAAGGTCAACAATAGTATTCCCTCCAGTAGTAATCACCCCTACATACTTTCCATTAGGATCTGGAGAGATGAAATAACTTGGAGCTTCTTTTAGTGCAGTAGAAGCACTCGCCTTCGTTCTATACAACTTACAGACATCATTGGCTGCATGAACAGAGAAACTCAGGGATAGTGCCATTAACGAAATCATTTTCTTACTCATTTTTATTTCCATAGCTAAAATTAGAGTACGTTTTCTTTCAAGTAGTTCATGGTCTGGACTTCATCCTCGTAGCCCAACTTAGGTCCACGACTAGGCTTTCCGTCCTTAAAAGGAATGAAAGCAGGAAAGTGAATGAGTGCCCCACGATTGATGAGATCAAATGATTCCATCGGTTGTGTCCATTCCTCTTTGATCTTTCCTTCGGCCACATACTTCTTGATCAAATCTTTTGGTGTTGCAGGATCAACAGTCACAATCAATTTAATCCCAAGCTCTTTGGCCTGCTTTGAAAGGTAGTGAAGATTTGTGATCGATAACGGCATATTAGGAGACCACATATAGATGAGTCCTTTTTTAGCCGCTTTCAAAGTTCTCGTCAGATTCTCATCAGTGTATGCTGTCTTTAGATAGGCTTCATTATACTTATAATTCTTTACAACTGATTCAGAGACACACGTTCCCTTGGTTTGATCCAAAGTAACGACAAGAGATGTCTTTGCACTCATTTTAGTTAGCTGAAAAATCTCTTTACTGACGGCCCTGAATTCAATCCATGAACCTACAGTTCCTGTTGGAGTCTTATAGGCTTCTTGATCTGGTTCACTTGGAGGAGTTCTTTGCCAGGAATCTGATGATCCCCACTCAGCTGTCATCAAACTTACTCGTCCCCAGCAAGCATGTTGTCCATATTTATCACCGAGATCTGTGATCTTGTCGTAAGACCAGGCCGGTGAACTAATCAAAAGTGTCAAAAGTAGTGTTCTAATCATTGTTGTGACCCCGATCCGCTGTCATCGCCTAATCCGATGAAGTTCAAGAAAGTATTGATGATTCCACCATTGCTTCTACTTCCGTCTTCGACCGCAGCGTTGGAATTTGGAATGAGATATTCTGGAGAACATTTTTCAATGAACCACTCAACATTGTTGGAAGCATATTGAGTGTTATTTCTCATTTCACGTTGCATCTTCTGATAAGTTTTCTTGATACCGATATAACAATCAGGTTCACCTAAACAGTTCGGATAATTCGGGTGACCGTTCAATACAAACTTGAGCTGCTTATGCTTGGCCTCGTCAATCTTTCCAAGCTTTTTGAGTTCATCGATTGCCCATTCATTTTTCTGTTCCTGACCAATTCCTCTGATTCCAGATTGAAACTTCTTAAGTTCATCTGGCGTCAAAAGATAAGGAATCTGATCAATGGTTTTCTGAAGTTCTTTTTCAGGAGTCAATGAAGTTACAGGCATTGAGAGATCGGCATTCATCTTATGAGCAATGTGTGCCTGTGAAGTTCTGTAATTCAATGCTCCACGTGATTGAAGGTGAGTTCCTTCATAGTTGTTATGACATTTTGTACAACCTTGCTCTTTCCCCATCGGAGCCCCGTAGGCTTCTGGAGTCAAAGCACCATTAAATTCAACCTTTCCGTATCCACCCATCTTCTTTTTAAGATAAGCATAAGTTTCTGCATCTTCTTTAGAATATGAACCTGGTTCAGGAGAAAGCTCTCTCACTCCGTTTGGGTGACAAGAGTAACAATTATCAAACCCCATGTGCCTATCAATTTTGTTTTTTGCATTTGTACCGTCTGCATCTCTCCAAAATTGAGCAAAGTGAATTTGTGCATTTTTGTCTGGATTATCTTTATTATGTTCGACAGCAAGATAGTCGATCAGTCTTTCAGGCTTATCAGGATTGTTAGGATCATCACTAATAGTGAACTGAATATACTTATCTACCTTCTTACCACCTTCGACTTGATCTTCAGCAACAATCAGAACCCTTGCAAATGAACTGCTTGGAGGGTTTGGGACTGTTCTTGATCTATACTTGAATACTTTCCAGCCTTTTTGCTTTGCAATTTCACGGTAGTTTTTTGGAAGCCCATCTTTTAGTTCATCTGGAAGTTCGTCCATGCCATCTGGAATCTGTCTAGCGTAGTCTTTATCAGACATTTCCCAGCCCATGGAAGAGTTATCACCACTTCTTCTGGCCTCTTCTCTTTTAGCTCTGGCCTTTGCAGCTACCACAAGTCTTTCTGAACACTGAGATAGTCCTTTCAGGTTCCAAGTTGGGCCACAATCTTTTGAA
Organism: Bacteriovoracaceae bacterium; assembly: GCA_041546685.1. GTDB lineage: Bacteria > Bdellovibrionota > Bacteriovoracia > Bacteriovoracales > Bacteriovoracaceae > M0603. The sequence continues at coordinate 24,039 of JBFEVX010000001.1, forward strand.
TAATCGATGACTTCTTTCTCAAAAGTTTCTCCGTTTCTGGCCATCATTTTAGCCTTATCTTCGAACCATTTGATCCAGTCTTCTGTAGATTTTGTGGGACATGAACCGGCTTTTGACATCTGAGGAACTAGCATTAGAACTAATGCTAAGGGTAGTAATGAACGTTTCAAATTCCAAATCCTTGTTAGGTTAGCTCTCACACCAACTTTCAACTTTACTAAAAATATTTTACCTATTCACAGACTGAACTCTAGGGTTATTTTTTTGCCCGTCTATATTAATGACCGAGCAACAAAGTCGGATGGGATGGCCAAGTGCGTGGAAACTGGACTCAGGCAGACGGATAAGGGCCCTCGACAACGGTTCGAAGACCCTAGAAGTAATTTTTTTTAAGGTTACCTGACTAGTTTAGGAGGTGAGGATTTTTTTTGGCAGCTTGATGGAGATTTCGGAAATGTCCGTCTGTTTCCATCAACTCTTCTCGAGTTCCATGCTGGATCAACTCACCTTTTTCAAAAACAAAAATACGATCACAGTGATCAAGTGTATCCAGTCTGTGAGCAATCATCAGACATGTTCTTTCTTCCATAATCTTATCAACTGCGGTGTGAATGATTCTTTCAAAGTAAGGGTCAATATTTGCAGTTGCCTCATCAAGAACTAAAATCGCAGGGTTTCGAAGTAGTACTCTTGTGAGGGCAACAAGTTGTCTTTCACCAATGGAGAGATTACTTCCACCTTCAAGAATCAATGTATCAAGGGTCATCCCAGACTTTCTCATGATGTCGATCAAGCCGGTTTTTTGGCAACCTTCCAATATGACTTCATCAGAAAGGTTATCAGTAGTTAGATTATTTCTGAGTGAAGCTCTGAAGATGATGGCATCCTGTGAAACAAAACCGACACGCTTTCTTAAAAACTCACGATCGTAAAAACGAATATTATGATCATCGAGGATGATTTCTCCCCTTTGGAATTCATAAAGTCTGGAGATTAAACTTACTGTAGTTGTTTTTCCACAACCAGTTGTTCCGACAAGACCGATTTTTTCTCCGCTATGAATCGTGAAGTTCAATCCTTTAAGCACATAATTTTCGTCCTGGTATGACATCCAGACATCTCTGAATTCAATTTTTCCTTGAAGGTTGAAATCAGCATCTCCTCCTAGCTCACCATTTCCGTCAAAGTAGACCATTTCATCTTCTTCTCTTAGGAAGTTGGCCACACGTTCAGCAGAGGTGAAGGCCTGTTGAATGACATGGATTTCTCTGGCGAGAACCATGATCGGCATGAAGAATCTTTCACAATAGCGAACAAATGTCACAAAGAGTCCAACTCCCATCACACCAGAGAGTACTTCATTCCCACCAAACCAGACGAGTCCTACCAGAGGTAAAGTACACAAAAAACTTACAAGGGGTCTCGACCAACTGAAAAGAAAATTTGCATCAAGAGTACTGTTAAGATGTTCATCAACAGCTTTGTCATAATTTTCTTTTGACCACTTCTCAAGACCAAAAGATCTGATGACTTCTATTCCATTGATGTATTCACTTAACTTGGCGTTTAGAGCTGAGTTTAATCGCGACATTTTTCTGTTAATTCTTCTGACCATATTTCTGGTACCAAAAACAAAAAAAGCAGCTGGCAACATGGATACGATCAGAATAGCTCCCAACTTCAAATCAGTCGCCAACATGGCAGCAGAGGCCACAATCGTCATAAAAAGAGCGTTGAACAGCCTACCCAATGATGAAGTAAAAAATTGCTCAAGACTCTCAACATCGTGGGTGATTCTAGTCACAACCCTACCTTGAGGCTGGGTATCGTAATAATTCATGGGGAGAAGCTGAACGTGTCTGAAAAGTCCTTTTCGAATTTCATAAATAGAAGCCAGAGCGTATTTGGCCAAAAGGCTTCGCCCTCCCCAACCCGTGAAAATCGCCACGACCTCGAGTCCGAGTATCAAACCGGCAAAATACCAGGCCTTGTCGTAGTTACCAGGAATCAGCCCTTGATCTACAAGATGACCCATGGCCCGGGCCGATATGATGACGATGATGGAAGTTGAAACAAGTAAAACCAAAGAGAGAATAATCTTCCATTTGAATTTTTCAGAAAATTTCAAAAGGTAGAGAAGACTCTTGTAATCTGGATTTACATTTTCTTCGACATTGCTCTCATGCTGATCATCCAGTTTAAGGTACGTTTTTTTTGTTTTTTTCTTGTTCTCAGACATGGGTTGCCTCCACACTTTGTTCACTGTCAAAGTCCAGAATCTTATTACAGTACTTGAGTGTTGACTTTCTATGGGCCACCCAGACCAATGTCGTGTCTTTGAGTTCGTTATCTAAATTTTTCAAAATTTCTTCTTCCGTCACAGTATCGACAGCGCTCAGGCAGTCATCGAGGAAAAGAAGTTTGGGTCTTCTTGCCAAGGCCCGAGCAATCGTCAAACGTTGCTTCTGCCCCCCACTTAGATTGATTCCCCACTCACCAAGTGGCGTTTCAATTCCATCTGGGAATCCCTTTACATCTTTTGCGAGTCCAGAAACTTCCAAAATACGCCAGACTTCATCATCAGTAAGCTTTTCATCCATCGTAATATTGTTTTTGATACTTTCAGCGAAGAGAAACGGTTTTTGATGAACGTGTCCGATATACTTTCTAAGGTTTTCATGACCGTAATGATCAAAACCATGTCCAGCCAATTTGACTTCACCTTCATAATTTCTGATTAGACCACTTAGAATCTTAACCAGAGTACTTTTTCCAGTTCCAATTTTACCAGTGATTCCCAAACGATCACCTCTATTGAGTGTAAATGAAAGGTCGTTAATCAGTTTACTTCCTTCTGAGTAAGCAAAGCTTAAATCGTTGATTGTCAGAAGCTCTTCACTTTCAGAAACCTCTACCCCTTGTATCAAGAGAGACTCATCATGTTCAGTAGTATAAATCTCTGCCAGTCTTTCAAGAGAAGTGAAACCTTTCTTCATTTCAGAAATGATGAACCCAAGTTCCATCAACGGGTCTTGCAGAAGAAAAATCAATCCTTGCATGGCCACGAAGTCTCCAACGGATAGACTTCCATTCACAACGGCACCAATCCCCATCAAAAAGAGAACGGCATAACTTGTAATCGAACTCGAACCCATGACAGGAATGTAGCGAAGAGACGTTTTTAGAAGACTGTATCTCTTGTTTTGATAATCCTTGGCCGAAGACTTGAGTCTCTCCTCCCAGTATTGTCCAGTCTGTGTCAGTCTTTGCAGCCTGATGGTACTGATCACCTGAGAAGAAATATCATTGAACTCAGAAAGCTTATCCTGAGCTTCTCCATAACGTTTGATTTCAAGCTCAGATAGCTTCTTCACTGCATAGGGAAGAAATATCATGACCACTAGACTCATCAAAGTTAGCGGCACATTGATCAAGAACATCGTTATCAGTGTGAGAATACCCAAAAAAAGAACATCAAATACAGCGACAAGAGTGAAACCAAAAATAAACCTTCCAGACCCAACATCTGAAGTTGAGGCATTCATCAAAACGCCTTTGGTCCACTTGTTGGCAAGATCATCATGCTTGAAGTAACGGACTTTTTCCCAAACTTTTGCTCTTAGCATTCCGCCAGCAAAATGAGTTTGCCTGGCCAGAGTCATCCTCCAACCGAAACGTCCGACTGTCAAAAGAATCCGGCTGCCCAACATCACGCCAAAGAGTAAATAAAATGTACCCATACGATCGTAACCAGACAGAATATTTGGGAGTGGCTTCTCAGTGAAGAAGTCCAAAATCCAGCCCATGTTACGTGTAGACAAAACTTGCATGCCATTGGTTAGAACGACCATTAATGCACCAAGGATATACATCCCTTTATGCTCTTTGATGTAATTCCACCACAAGAGGCGGGACTCTTTTTTTACCAGGTCACTGATCTTAATATTTTCAAAATTTTCGGATTTTTCAGAGGCTTCAGACATGGAAAGAGTCTAGAGAAATCGATACGTTTTTGAAAGCAAACAAACTGTCAGTTTTCAAACAATTTGTGACTTCATCCAATCGCCGAACTCATGCAGTTCTTGCTCGAGAAACGGCATTTCAAGAGCAATTTTCTCAACCACCTTTCCCACTGAATCAGCAGTATAAGGCAAACCTGGAAATTCGTTGGCCAGGGCCTCGACAAGCTGGGGATGCAGAGAGTCTGAAAACAGAGTACATTTTTCAATCATTCCCTTGTGAGCATCAATATGAACATCCATCTCTCCCCACTCAAAACGCTCGACCATATTATGGGTGAATTTTGGCGTTTCACCAAAACGCCACTTCCAGTCTTTGAGGGCATCATAGTAACGATTGAGAGGTTCAATCGTCTCTAAAGTTGAATGATCTAGATACTCTATAGGCCCTTCGGTTTGATAGTAATTGAAAAACTCCTCAATCACCTTCTTGGTCAATGAATCATGAGTGATTTCAGGATTGAGAATCGAGAGATTCGTTACCCGAGAACGGACAGACTTAATTCCCTTACTGACCAGTTTTTTCTTGTTGGGATTGAGATAGTTACCAAGCCTGGTAAGGTCTGCATTAATCAACAGCGTCCCGTGGTGGAATGAGCGATCTTTTTTTTCTTTGAACGCACTTCCACTGATTTTCTTTGGCCCTTCTTGGTCATCGACTAAAATGTCATTACGTCCTGAAGGATAGCTCGACAGCCCAAAGGAATTAATCGCCCGTGTAATGATTGTATTGTTAGCGGTCTTGTCAAAACCATCTTTTCCCGAGAGAAAGGTGAAATTTGTGTTTCCAAGGTCGTGGAAAACGGCTCCACCACCACTCTGCCTTCTGGCAAGCTTGATCCCATCTTTTTCCATCATCCCGGTATTACATTCCACCCATGGATTCTGAAAGCGTCCAATCACTACAGTTTCTTCATTGCGCCACAAGAACAAAATCTTGGTTTCTGGATTCATATCCTGAAAAATCCAATCTTCTGTAGCAAGATTGAACCAAGGATCAAACGTGGAAGAGATAAGAACTTTTACTGGTGGTTTGGACATGAAAGGCTTTTATCTCTTTTGACGAGAAATGTCTTTTTGAAATCTAAAATCCTCTCACAGTAACGCATCATATCTAGATGATCATTGACTCAAAGTTCTAATATTTAAACTCAAAGCAGAATAGGAGATTCACGTGCCACTTAAAACAGGATTGTTAGTTTGTTTTTTACTCATTTCATTTAACGCACTTGCTAATTTTGAAACTATTAAGATTCCTGGAGCCGTTTGTGGAAATGGTGGAAGTTTTTCTGTTTTCTACAAAAAAGGACATAGTGACAAACTTGCCATTGAATTCATGGGTGGTGGCGCCTGTTGGTCAGCGTCTACTTGCTATGGCCCAAATTTCAGGGCCTGGTTTCATCAACTTCCCAAAGCTGTTACCAAAGCTTCTCTTGCAGCTAACGGGTCAAAAGAAGAAACTCCTTTTTTTGATCATTCATTTCTCTATATCCCCTACTGCACAGGAGATGTTTTCGCTGGCAAACATACCGCCAAATATCGCTTCGGAATCAAGGCCCATCATCAAGGCTACACAAATATCAAAAAAGTTTTCGATCACCTGATCAAAAAGAAAATCATTAATCCCGAAAATGTCACCGACCTCGGTCTTTTTGGAGCAAGTGCCGGTGCTCTAGGTGCTTTGATACATGGAAAGAATATTGAAGCCCGTTTTCCCAATGCCTTAAAGAAAACTTTGATCGCTGATAGTCCAGGTCTGCACTGGGGAGAAGAATTCTGGGAAAAATTCAGTCCGAAAATGCTTAAAGATATTATTGATGCTCTAGCTGGTGTTAACCTCGAAATTGACACCCATGACGGCTTTATTGCAGAACTCCTTCCCGACGTCTGTGCCCTCTACCAGGATTTCAATATAGGTTTTCTTCAAGGAAGCAAGGATGTGGTGATGACACTACTCTTTGGAAATATTACTGCTAAAGATCATGAAGACCTTATATATAGTGAGCAGGGATTGTATGGAGTTACTCAGCGAATTCGCAATTGCAAGGCCTGGGTCCCAAGTACACATATGCATACTTTTCTATTAACCAATCCTAGTGGAAAAATTAAGGCCGGGAAAAAGTCTGCAATTGAATTTTCAAAAGAAATTTATAAAGGCAACATGATCACCAACTACAGGTGATCATGCTGTTGTATTCTTATTGATCGATTGAAACCTTGAGAGGCATCAATTTTTCTTTGAAGTAAAGCACTGTCGAAGGAAGAGGCTCTTCCCCATCTTTAAAACCTGGAACTGAATAGGCCTTCTTCAATTTGAAGTCTATGTGCTTAAAGACTGAGTCTGTCTTAATTAAAACATTAATACCTTCAAACTCCGCTTTGATTGGAGTGATGATACTTTCCTTGTTCATGTGAAATTCAATATTCTTTGGAATCCCTGAAAACACCTGATTGATTGCAGATAATCTGAAACCAATAAATCGAACTTTTTCTTTTAAAAACTTCAGCAGCTCACGTTTCTCTGATTTTGAACTGATATCTTCGAATGTCGCTTCCGCACCATTTTGGATAACCATGTGCTTGACCTGATTATCGCCAACATTCTGGTTGATCAAATAAACAATTCCATTCTTTTCATCTTTGGCAAAAATCTTCACCCAGAATTTGCCACTCTTCTTTCCGAACTTAAGTTTTCTAATCTGATTGATAATCGTCCAGACGTCTTCACTTAAGTTGTAATCCGCAAGTTTGAGAAATCCATTTATCAAAGTCACAATATCCTTGTGAACGATTTCATACTCTCCAATTTCTGAGAGGTATCGTAGGATGTAGAAAGTCAGAGCGATAGAATCCGAGACAAAGTATTTCTCAGACATGTTATTGATGACGCCGAAGATCCCACGGGCGAGCTTCTCATATTGCTCATCAGTCAATTGAAGGTCGGTATAAGCAGTCGTCTGATCATCATCGTTATCAATGACATCAGTGTTATCACCATTGGTTCCAGTTGTTGAATCTCCTGGATTATCCGTTGTAATGACTGTCCCACTGTCTCCACCAGAGATATCCTGTTGAGACCAGGCCATACTCCCCAAACCAAGCACACAGATCAAAAGTAATGTTGAAAGATACTTCAAGATCTTACCTCCAAAAATTGATTATCTTCTCTTAAACAACTGACTCGCCAATTTGTAAACGGCGTCTGAAAATCTTGCATCAGGATAATACGTATGATTCCAGTCAGTTGGACCTTTTTGTATAATCTTTTCATTGTGCTCCCTATATCCGGCCTCGTATTGAGACAGCAAAGGAGCTATGAAACGCTTTTCAAAATCGTCAGCACGTTTTTTGAAGTCTGCAAAATATGGAACTTCGTCCTCGACTCCGAATTCACGAATCTTGTTGATCAATAGATCTAGATGTCCCTTCAAAACCATTGCTGAAGAGAGAAAGTACATCAATTCCACGCCTGAAGCCGTGATTTCACGTGACCCCAGATTCGGTTGTGGCATTTCTAAATCACGTCCAATGGCGTTTGCGATATTTTGGGCAACTGTATAATCAGGGTGAGTATTATTGATCACACCATCATATTGCGATAGGACGTGAATGAATCTGTGATAGAGACTCATCTTTTTATAGTCACTGTTATAAAGGAACTGATCGAACAAAGTCAGATCCTTGAGCCTTTTCAAGAACTCATCTTTATCAGCTTCCATGTAGTATGGGTCCATAATCTTCTTGGCCTTGGCCATGATGTGATAAAGCTCGCCTTTATCAACAGCTGCCATGTTACCAACTGTCTGGAAATCAATCTCAAGTGTGTTCTTGGCCTTTGAAACGACGAATCCAACATCTCTTCCTCTGAAGTTCTGGTTGGCCAGAAGTTTCACATCAAATGCCGTACCAAGAATATGTGGGTTCAATTGAATCAGAATTTCCTGATCATGAGTCAAAAGCTTTGCGTATCTGTTGATCTTGATTCCACCAAGCTCAGTATTACCATTCTTGTTCGGGTCTTCAGAGTTCAAAAATCCTCTGAGTGCTCTAAGTACTAAAACCTTCACTTTTTTAGCAAGTGAACTGTTTTTGAAATCTAGGTTACCAACAGCCAGAAGCAACATTTTGTCGACCAGACCAGTATCACCACTCATCGTAAATTTGGCATTATAGAGATCGACTTTCAAAAGCTCGTCTCCGAAAAACACTTCGTTTGGAGCAAGCTTTAGACCTTTCTGATACTTCGCCAGTCTATCAACTGATATTCCGATTTGGGCCTTCACACCAATTGTTTTCTTTTTAATTGGCCATCTTTCTCCGAACCAACGAGCTGGGTTCAACGCTCCTCTTTCTGACTTCTTGATATGAGTCATCGTAGCGTTCAATTCAAGAAGACCATTTTGAGCTGCTTTGATGTTGATATCACGAATCATGTAGTGCTCGGACTCAATATCTCTTCCAAGCTGGCTTTCAACAGACTTGGATTGCTGAGTGTATGCATCTGAGAGTATTGTATTGATGAGGTTTTCAAATGATCCGAGATCCATTTTGATTCCAAGATCAACAATACCACCTTCATCCCGTGTACCTACGAAGTTTTCACTGTCTCTTCTCTCTTTTCTGTTGAAGATCTCTTTTACATAATTCTTTGATCTGGTTTTGTTACCAAGGGCCAGATCGAGATATGTTTCATCCATTGTTTGATCAAAAAGAGACTCAACATTCCAAACTTGAACATCATTTGGAGAGGCCATTATTGATTCACTGACAACTTTCGGATCCATCTTGAATTTGATAAGTCCACTGGCCTCGTCATACTTCACTAACTCTTTAAAAAAGAGCTCAGTTTTTCCTGCAACAAAATCCTGTCCCGTCTTGAGGAATGGGTTGTTTTCAATATCAACTTTGGCCACATTGATCAGGGCCTCAAGACCCTGCTGACTACCAGAGAATAGACTGGCATAAGCATTGTTTTGTCTGTTGATATTTTCTCTAAGAACCAGATAAGTATCTGTTGTCTCACCTTCATCACCAGCATCAGCAGCTGGAGGAATTGGCTGTTCAATCAACGTCGTGGCAAGAGTATTCACAATGGCCATTTTGACAAAATTAATGATGAATTGCCCGTGGTCCTGATAGTTTGAAAAAACCATCTTCTGTGAGCCTTTGAAAAGACTAACTGACTTAACGTCAAGTCCAAGCCAACCTTCGTCTTCTACAGAAATTCTGATGGCCGTTTCAAAAGGAATTCCAGCTCCATAGAGATCATCAGCAAAATGTATTGGCATACTTCCGAAATCAACGGGAGCCCCTTCCAGACCCATTGCGAGTACCCAGTTCATGTCAAGATTCATGATTCCTTTCATCACGATACCAGGGAGGGCCGGGTTCAAATAGACATCGAGTACGGGGAACATATTGTCTCCCTCAAATTCGAAGTCTCTAAAAAATCTTACTGCTTGAGAAAGTGTCTTTTGAGAAATTCTTTTTTGCAAGAATGGTTTGTCATTACTATTACGACCACCTCTGGCCATCCCTTCTTCGAGAAGTTTTCTTCTCTTGATGTCAGATAGTCCAGTGATGATATATTCCCTGGCTTCACTCTTGATCGACTCATGAACATACTCAGGATCTGAGAGAAATTCAGGATTTTTCTTATCTAATGCTTTTCTGACTTTTGAACCTAGATGTGCCTTGAGGTCACTGACTTCTTGCTCATAACGAGGGCCAAGTGAGGCAAGGTTCATCTGCTCTCGTGAGTCAGCCAGAAACTTGTCCATTTCTTCAAGTAGCTTCTTTGAATTTCCAAGCTCAGTGTAATGTTGTTCTCTTACTTCTTGTAGAGTTCGCTCATCGTGCTCAGATCTGGCCGCAATGTCCTCAACCCAGGCCTTACCAGGTTTACCAAGACCGGCCTCCATTCTAAATACCATTTGATTGCTTCCGCGAAGAAGAACAGGACTGAATTGCCAAAGTCTAAGGTCAGTAATTTCTGCAAATCTAGAAAAGTCGGCAAATGATTTAAGGTCAAGTTTGAAAGAGATTGTCTCTCCTCTAAATCTGACTCCTTTCTTTTGAATCAGATCTCTTACCATGATCACTGGATCGTTCTGATTCACTTCCATCTCAGGCTTCACATCCAACATATAGTTATAGAATGATGTATTCGAGATCAACACCGAAGAGAATTGACCTAGAACATGCAGGCTTGGTTTCCAATCGAGTCCATCAAGTTTGAATTCCTCGATTTTGATCTGAAACCAACTTGTCATCGAGAGCATCTTGGAAGATGGGAGAGAGATGACTGTTTTAAATTTATGTTTGGCCTCGACATCACCACCGGCGAGATCTGTCAGATCAAGCATGATGTCTGCTGGAACAACGATATCACCTTCAAGCATGATCAATCTGTTGATCGGATCAAAATCAAGACGATCAATTTTCGTAATCGGTGAATCCTTATGAAGAAGAATTGCTGAGAGTTCTCTTTTCACCAGTTCAATTGGTAGATTGACGACAACTAATGCTTCTTCCGGCCTTTCCCCGGTTTCAGCTCCTCTTACCTTCTCACGGTAAGGGTCTACATCTGTCAAAACAGCTGAGAATGACGGCTGAACTGTCAAAAGAGTCAACATAATGAAGGCGAAAAGCCTGAACACTTTCATGATTTCCATAGGTTATTCCTTATACATTTGTACGCCTTTTATAAGTACAAAAGGAATGCCAAGGTCAATGTGGACAAGGAATCAAGGACTTGGAACCGAGCGGTTCTAAGATCATTTTTCAGGTGTAAAAAGAATGAACACCCGGAATCTCACCTATTGGCAAAGATCCCGGATACAAGGACTTATTGACGAGTGGCCTCAGTATAAAGCCATGCTCTCATTCCACAGTATGTCTGGCAGGACTGAGTGCTATCCATCTGAACAGTGCTCCCATCTTCATTGAAAGTAAGAGTCACAACACAGTCTTCTTCACGGTCTTCACCGAAAAGATACCCCTCTGCTACAGACTTAAGTACCAATTCAGACTCTTGAGTCGCTTCAGCTTCAAATGTACAGCTGTGAGCATTGTGTCCCCAAGTAACTGCTGATAGCATGAGTTTACCTTCTTCAGACTTGGTTATCTTGATTTCATCTTCAGTCGTAAAAAAGCAATATTCCATCTCAGCTTCCCAGCTTCCACCATCGGCCAGGCATTCAGCTTCCTGAAAGTAGCCCATCATAGCGATGTCATGTTTATTTGTGAAAGTTCCGACCATTTCAAAAGAATAAGCTGTTTGAAAGGCCATAAGTGCGATCAAAAGTGTGATCAATTTCATAAGAATTCCCCCCGAATTTCGTAAATTTGGTGAGAATTATCGAATTTGCCATGAAATGACCAACAGTTTGTAGGTATAGGTAATTATGACAAGGTTATCTGCAGGTATTTGGGAGAAAAAAGGGCCTCTCTTATTCAACAGAGGCCTGAAAATTCAATTTATAGCTGGACTTCAACAGGAGCAGAAGAGTCAGTGGTTGTACCATCCCCTAGCTGACCTTTATGATTTCTGCCCCAGCATTCGATTTTTCCAGTTGTAAGAAGTGAGCATGCGTGATCATACCCAAGTTCAAGTTGTGAAACACTCCCTGACAATCCCTGAACAGCAACGGCAGAGCTTCTCGTGGTTGTAGTTCCATCACCAATCTGACCATTCGTATTCGTTCCCCAACAATTAACGGAAGCATTAGACATCAAAGCACAGTTAAAAGAACCACCGGAGCGCGCCGGCTTTGATACAGAGCCAGTTAAATTGAGAACAGTAGTTGGTGTTGAGATGTTCCCCCCAACAGTTCCATTTCCAACTTGGGCACCTCCATTGGTACCCCAACATTTGAGGACGCCAGTCGACAGAAGGGCACAGGTAGAAAATGAACTGGCAATCAAATCTGTTGCCGTACCTCCAATATTGGCGGTAACTGGAGAAGTAGTATCTGTAGTATTCCCATTTCCAAGTTCTCCAAAGCTGTTATTTCCCCAACATCTTACAGTCCCGGTAGAGAGAAGTGCACATGTGGAAGAATAACCAGCTGCAATTTTTGTGGCGGTCCCACCAAGTCCAGCTACACTAACAGCAGAAGTTCTATCTGTATTTGATCCATCACCAAGCTGACCCTTTAAATTATCTCCCCAACACTTCACTGTTCCATCAGAAAAGAGAGCACAATTGTGTGAAGCTCCGGCAGAAATCGCAGTAGGAGAACCTCCTAACCCTTGAACATTTACTGGTGAAGAACTTGCGGTAGTTGATCCGTTTCCGAGAGTACCATTAGAGTTCTCTCCCCAACATTGAACTGTACCTGAACTCAAAAGCGCACAGGAGTGAGCATTCCCAAGTGAAATTTTTGAAACAGTTCCAGCTAGCCCGGAGACATCAATAGGAGTAACGGAATCAGTCGTCGTTCCATCTCCCAACTGTCCATTGGCATTACTTCCCCAACATTTCATACTGCCAGTTGATGTTTTATAACAGCTAAAATCTCTTCCAAGAGATAACTCTCCTAAAGCAACGGCACTACTTCCCCGTTTGACTCCAACACCATATCCAGCGTCTTCACAACCGAAGAGAAAAAAGGTGGTAAAAAGTAGCGAAATGATTTTTTTGTTTTTCATAATTATTGCTCTTTAAAAATTAAATCCGTAAGAAACGATCCAAGCGGAATAAGTCAAAACTTCAGCATCCAATAATTCTGTGCTAGTCCCATTGACAGTAGAAGTATGATAAGAAACTGTTGAATACTCTACAGAGATATAGTCACCCATTCCTCTGTACCTAATACCTATAGAATAGCTCCCCTCCGGATCACTCCAGGTGGCATCTTCTGCTCCACTCGTCTGGTACTTTAACTCAATATCTGACTTAAAATGATAACGACCAAAAAGAATGAATGATTGAAAGTTGATTCCAAAGACACCTGAAAACGTTTTCATGGTTCCTGCCATATTTGTATTACCAAAATCAGATGCCTTATCTCGTTGGAGCCAGTTGATAAACTCACCTGATGCCCCAAAGTAAAGAAGACCCATTGAATAACTTAAGCCAAGTCCAGCACCGTATCCATACAATCCTCTTTCCGCGACAGTTGTATTGTCTTGAGTCTGAGCAGATCCGTAGACCCCTTTGGCGTCGATGCTTAATCCAAATCCTCCTGAGGATGGGCCGAAGTCTTGAGCGTAGGTCGATTTTAAAAATATAAATGACAAGGCAAAAAGAAAAGAAGTGAGGGATATTTTCATTGGTTCTCTCTTAAAACAATTTATGAAAAAATTTTACTTTACTTATAAGAGTGCGACGCTAGGGTAAGTGTTACCTCTAGAGTAAAACTATTGATCATATTTTTCTATTTAGCTGCAATGCAAAGAATGACGTATGGTTTTGGATTACCAAACATAACCAATTTTAACAGTATAGGCAGTAGACTCAACATCCGTATTCTGAGGCGGTATGGAATCACTATAATAAGGGTTCTTTTCTTTAGCAGTGACCTTGGATGTGCTGAAAGATCCCCCGATTAAGATCCCACCACTGGCCCCATAAGCGAAGTTTAATACATTTTCCATACGAGATTCGTTTACCTGTTCAGGGAAAACCATTTCGTTATAAACCAATGTCTCATTACTTTGAAAACCATCTTGATAAATCCGTCCAGTATACCCTAATGCAACTTTCCAAAATTGGTATTCCACGGTGCCCGATAAACGAGTTGGTGATCCATTCAAATTATCAGAATTTAGAATCATTTCATAACCTGCTTCCAAATGGATTTTTTTGGTTTCAAATCCAATGCCGGCTCCAACTAAAGAAGACTTTCTTGTAGCGCTATACTTGTTGATTCCAGTAACCAGTTTGAACTCATCGACATCTTCTGAAAGCGAGGCCTGCTCATAAAACGCTGCAAACTTTAAAAGTTTGAAAGGCAGGATCCCTCCAACTCTTATAATGGAGCCATCTATTTCTTGATTTTTTCGCTCTTCGAAATTATTGGAGTCAATTGTGAACGCAAAACTATAATTTAAAGAATACTCCTGTCTGGCATAGGAAACCCCAAAATACTTCCCAATACCTACTCCGATTTCGATATGGGTAAAGTCGATATCATTTTGTGTTGTAATAGGATCAACAGAATTCGCAGTGTATTGTGATTTTCTAAAACCACTGTTTTTCAAGTATTGAACTTCAGGATTAAAAAAGCTTTTTCCCTTACCAGCTTTTCCTCCATAGAAAAAAGAGTTGGTATCCACTTCAATTTCCCATGTGGTCTTTTCATTGGTCGAAGTATCACCGACCTGTAATTTATCAATTGTATCTTTTCCTTTCAGAAAACTGACCTGTCCATGGCCTCTTTGATTAAGAGTGGCAGGATTGATAGATTTCATATCGGGAAAAAAAGATGCAGAAACCATTTGGGCATGGACTTCAAAAGATAAAAATAAGGGGATAATGAACTTAAGTTTCATTTCGCTTCAAAGATTATCAATCGACACGAAATTCTTCTTCCAGCCCGGACTCGTCTTCGATTAGAGCATCTGGATCATAATCTGGTTCATCTCCAATGATGGTTTCCCGATCTTCCCGATATTTCTTTTCGAAGGTTTCACCTGGAGGTCCATTCTTCTTGGCCTGTTCAGTATTTTCGAGTTTATCCCTGAGTTTTTCATGAATTGTACCTGGTGAACCATCAGATCCTCCATTGATGGCCTCAGAAGAAGTCTCAATAGGATTTCCTTTAGAATCAAGTATGGCAGCAGCACCAGTTCCCGAGCCGGCCTTCTCCCAAAAAAATGATCTGGAAGTTTCTTTGTCTAATTCATCATCGTCGATAAATTTGGCAACTTTCATTTTCTGTAAAACATCATCAACAATCTTTTTGGCAAAAGGAGTTAATGACTTCTTCCTGAAGCTTTCAGCATGTCTTTTAGGATTAGGAAGAAGCATGGCAAGGAAGGCTCCCTCACGTGAGGAAAGTTTGGATGCTGGTTTGTTGAAATACAGTTGAGCAGCCTTTTTGATTCCGTAAGTTCCCTCACCATATTCGATTATATTTAAGTAAACTTCGAGAATTTTCTCTTTTGAAAGATTCTGCTCAAGATAGAGAGTGATCAGAACTTCTTTCAATTTACGTGTCATGGTTTTTTCAGGTGTCAAAAAGAGATTTTTGACGACCTGTTGGCTGATAGTACTAGCACCTCTCGTTCGCTTTCCTTCTACCATATCCTGAGTAGCTTTCTTGAGTTGATTGACATCAACTCCATCATGATTGAAGAAGGCCCAGTCTTCTGAAATAACAATGGCCTGATATCCTTTCTTGGAAATTTCATTCAGACTCACCCAGTCTTTGGGTCTTTTATCTGTAATTGTGTAGGTGACTTTTCCGTCCGCCCATTTGACATCAACATAACCTTTGGAAAGTTTTTTGATGTCGGACCTTGGAACAATCATCAACCAGATGATGAGAATCATCAGAAGAAGGGAAACAACAGAGCTTATTGGAATCATTAATTTCTTAGACATAAGAATATTATAGTCAGATATGAATAAAAAATAAGTTGCCGTGCACTAGGAATTTGAAAATTTTATCTCTCGGCGAGCAAACTCTTCTTTCGAACAATTCAGTGGAAACTTTGAGGCCATTCTCTCGGCCAAAGCAGTAATCGTAAGACTGGGATTGACGGCAAGGTTTGATGGAATCACGCTTGCGTCCATCAAATAAAGACCTGGATGGCCATATACCTGATGATTTACATCAACAACAGATTCATTTTCAGAGTCTCCCATGACTCCTCCACCAAGAATATGTGCAGTAGCTGGCATGGCCATTCCAGCTTCAAACAAAATATTCAATGGCATCCCATCTATATTTTTGGCCACAATTTCCGAACTTTTTTGCGCTATGGGAATAAAAGACGGAGGAGGTTCACTTCCCTTGAAATCTCCAACCAGGCCCTTTGTAAATAATGTAAATGGACTTCGACCAAGTTTGAGATTCATTCGAGTTTCAAGACTTTGCATCACTAGAAGGATGACTCCATTTGCCGCCCAGTCTTTATGAAAAAGAATCCGAAGATACTTGGGAAATGATCTGATCAGACTTAGAAGCATCTTTAGAGGTCTTGTAATAATGTTACCGTTTCCTGTTAATGGAAAGGCCAGCAGCTTGAAGAAATCAGAACCCGATGGGTAACGAACACCTTCAATCTTTGTATCGGAGTCCGGTTTGATTTGGGCCCCGATGGCAATCCCCTTATCCAATCCACCTTTGTTTCCAAAAGCTACTGAACCCAGGAGACTTTCTCCATTAGTTCTAACAACAGTCCCTAGAGCTTTGGAAATATTTTTGAGAGTTCCATGGGAATATTTGTTTTTCAAAAGAATATCCATGGTGCCCATAACTCCAGCACTGATAATAACCTTGTCAGCAGTAAACATAGGACCTTTCTTAGAGAACCAGGAAGTACTAGAAATCGTTTCCACGATATATCTACCGTCATTTTGAGGAATAATCTTCGAAGCCTTAACTTCTGGGAAGATCTCAGTTCCCCATTTCTTGGCAAAATAGAGATAATTCTTAACCAATGTATTCTTAGCACCCACTGGACAGCCAATCATACAAGCGCCACACAAGGTACATTCATTCCTATCAGGTCCGGCACCATTAAAATAAGGGTCCTTCACTTTTTGTCCTGGAGATTTTCCTTCACCAAAATAAACCCCGACAGTTGTAGGCTTGAAGGTGTCCTCACATCCCAACTCAAATGATAGCTTCCTTATTTGATTTTCATTCTCACAAAGGTGTGGATTCTCCACTACACCAAGCATTTTCTGAGCTAGTTCATATGGAGTTTTGAGTTCCTCTATCCAGTCAACGCTGGAAGGCCAAGTTTCGAATATTTTGTTTTCTGGCTTCAAAAGAGTGTTGGCATAAACTAAACTTCCCCCACCTACTCCAATACCATGAAGAACCATGACTTTATTGAGTACAGAAATCTTTTGAATACCGAAGCACCTGGCAAACGGTGCCCAGAGATACTTCTTTACATCCCAATTGTTTTTTGGAAACGTTGATTCATTGTAGTCCTTACCCATCTCAAGGACAGCGACTTTATAACCTTTCTGAGCAAGTCTCATGGCACTTACTGATCCACCGAAGCCGCTACCAATGACCAAAATGTCGAAATGCTTGTTTGATTTCATGAATTTTAGAATAAAGAAAAAAAAGGGCCGGTACAAGCCGGCCCTGTCTTTTTTTAGTTTGTTTCTTCCATTGTGACTTTATCACACTCATATGCTTCAATCAGCTTTTGAAGAACTCCGGCCTTCTTTCTGGAGTCATCAACATCCAACATGACTGCTCCAAGAAACTTCTTCTGTTTCGAACCATAACGACCTTCGATGAAGTTCTCATAATTGTCACGACTAACTCTTTGTCCGGCAATGATCTTCTTCGCAAAGATACTCGACTTATGGTGCATCTGAAGTAATCTGAACTTAGATCTGATACCAAAAAGTCCACGAGGAACATCTGCATGGAATAGACGTTTATTTGTTTCAATAAAGTCATAACCTTGCTGAACAAGACCATCTGCGTATTTGTAAACACGTCTGAATGGCATTGCATCCTGACAGGCGTACATGATTCTCAATTCAGATAGCTCAGAAGGATGTCTTACAAGATATTCTGCTTTTCCATTATCCATGACAACTTTGTCGAGGTGATTTCTGGCAAATTTATCAAATTTATTATGGAAATCATCATTCTTTTTAACTGCTGTCTGAGTTGTGTAGTCCATAAATTCATAACCCCACTTCCCATAAACTTGAGAAGCAATCTCCTCATACTGAGAAAGGATATTGACCACATTTTCAGAACCGTCATCAGAACTAGTGAAGTCCGACTCTCCGAGAGCTGATGAAAGTCTCTTCTCAGTTGTCATCAATTGCTTCTGGGCCTCAGTAAGCTTCTTACTTGTTTCAAGAACTCTCTTGTCGAGGTCTTTCAAATAAGCCGCAACATCTTTTCCGTGGATAAGCGTATCTTTCAACCATTTCTTTGAAATTGCTTCTCTACTGGCCGCGATATCGCCAGACACTCTTTCAAAATGGAAAAGTAGACTTGCTCTGAATGTATTATTGAATTCTTTAACATCCATATTGATTAGCTTCTGAAACTCGCCTGGATTCGTTGCAAAATCAAGCTTGGCGAGCTCCTGCTTCATCATTATGTCCATGACAGGAATTGAATTAAGTCCACTATCAAACCATGCATCGAGTTGACTCTTCATCGTAAGATAAAGTTTCGCCAGATTGTTGATGGCACGCAGTTTTATAGTAGTGGCAGGAACACCATCAGTATCAGCAACTGGAATTTGAACTTCTGAAAGTCCTTTCTTCACACTTTCTTCCAAAGGTGCAAGACCATCAAGGGTTGCTTTAACATGCTCGGCCTTGGCCTTTTCAATTTCTTTTTGAATTTTTTCTTTGTTGGTTGTAACCGCCTTGATTTTTGCCTCTACTGATTTGATCAACTTCTTGGCATCTTCAAGATCATCTTTATGCTGATCAGTTCCGACATCCATAAGTCCGGCATTTTGAATATCCTGTCTTAGGTCATAAAAGGCACAGTTAAGTTTAATAAATGTTTGTCTGTCTTTAATTTCTTCGAAGTTAAATCTGTCAGAGAAGATACTATCAATTGCTCTTAGGATTGAAGATATGGCAAGTCCACCACCTGCGATAACCAAACCATTCTGATTAGGAACCAAAAGTCCCATTTGAGCAAAGCTTTGAATAATATCTGCTGTCTGCTCGAGAAAGGATCCCTTATTCAACTTACATTTACCATTAAGAAAAATATTATTGATGTTATTAAAGACCGTTGCAATTTGAGCACCAGAAACAGTTGAACCGTCACCAGCTGGAATATCTCCATTAACCAAAGTATTCACTGTTGAATTACTGTCAGCTTGGACACCGAGGTCATTCAAACTGCTTTGAATGCTTTGTGCTCCTGTTAGGATGGCATCAAGTCTGGCCTGATCCTGATCCATACAATTGTCTTTAAAAAGATTTCTGATATTTTCAATCTTAGCCAGAATTTCTTTGTGATGATTTGATTCCAAAGGACAGGCCTTAGGCTTGTCTCTGTATGGTTTGTATAGTTTGAAAAGTGAATCAACTCTGGTCTGATCTTCGGCCGTAATTCCTGTTACGGGCAATTTTGTTTCAATCTGAGTCAGATCTGTTTCGGCAGAGAATGCCGGAAGAATCAAACTTTGCAGAAATACAAGACTGCATACTGCAGAAGTCATCGTTCGCATTTTCATGGGCTTTTTCCTTAATTTTATGTTCCGTTTGAGGGGCATTCTAAGGAAAATTGCCATGGGACTCAATGTAAGTTGTAATACTTACAGGCCCAGAGTCCCAATAAATGAATGTAAAATCAGCTAATTATTGTTGCTTGATATAAAGACTGGTGATTCCAAGCGTCCCTTCCGAACAAACCTGATAAGCAGCAATGATCTTTTCAGACTGATCTGGATACTGCTCGTCCTTGGCCTCAATACCGTCCAAAAGTAGTTCGAGAGGAGCACAACTCTTTTTTAGTAGTTGGTAAGCAAAATAATCTTTAAATGAAAGACGACTTTCATCAATATTTGTCACCATGAAGTCTTTTACCGTTTTAGTCTTTTTTAAAGGAAGCAAAACAAGCTGTTCTTTTGGAGTAAGTTCTCTGGCCTGACCTATAAAAGAAAAAAAGAAAAATATAAAGGTCAACAATGCGTTTTTCATAAATACCTCTTTAGTAAGTGACTAAAATCATCACTAACGGGTCATAAATGTTCAAGACTTAAAGTATGGAATGATCTTACAAAGATCGTCATGAATCGGCGCGTTCGCCCCTTGGAGGTCATAATTCCCTTTAAAGAGGTGGTACTCAGGACCTGGTAGATGAAGAATATCTGTTTTCTTGTCACCAACCATCAGAGAACCTTCAATTTCAAGGTTCATCTCACTGGCAGCTTGAAGCATCATCCCTGGCCACGGTTTTCGGTAATAGCTCTTCGCTTTGAGATCCTCAACGAGGCCTTCGCTGTGACAGAGTGAATAGTACCAACCATCGACGGCCGCACCTTGGTCTCTTAGATATTCATCCATTTTTTTATGAACTTCTATGACATCACTTTCCTGATAATAACCTCTGGCCACTCCACTTTGATTGGTAAGAACGACAACTTTAAGCTTGGCCTCTTTAGCTGCCTTGATCAGATCAAAAATACCTGGAATCCATTCAATATCTTCAAACTTATGAACATACGACTTGTCTTTGTTCACAATGCCATCTCGATCCAAAAACAGGGCACGGTGAAAAAGTTGAGCAGGGTTTGGTTTTTTATAATGAACTATAGGGACGGCCATTGAGCCGACATCTGGACTTGTAGGTTCTGCCCTCTCTGGAGTGAAACTGATTCCGGAATAAACCCAACATTCTTTACACTCATCACGATCATTGAGGGTGAAGTTTTTATCAAAGTGAAGACCACATTCACTTCCATCTCCAAGGTAGTAAAAATGAATACTTTTCTTGGCCTTTTTCACAGAAGATAGAACAGATCTAAAAGAGAAATTTATCTCATCTTGTCCTGTAAAGGTCAGCACTCCTGAACCTTGGGGGTCAAAATCTCCAAAGCTTTCTTCGAGAAAGTTTTCGAATTCTTTTGAGCAATTATGGGTGTTAACTCCAATCATAATTAAAGCCTACATGGGTCTGAATTGAATGTCACTTAGAGCTTTTTAATTGAGCAATTGATCTTATGGGCCATGCTTGTGAACTTGTTCATTGGTTTGACTCGAATCTGAAGAGTAACGCCCCCACAATTGATTTGGAATGAGGAGATATCGGGGTTTTCCTGATCGAACTCGCAACCTGTCAATTCAGCATTCATCTGCTCCCCTTCGGAAAGATCAATTGAATGAAGCTGATATTTTTTTCCATCACGGTTTTGATGATAACAGGTCAGCTGGATCATCCCTTCCTTACCAAAGCCTAAAAGAGGTTTAAGACAATTTTGAAAAAGTTCACCATCTTCTTGTTTAAAGTCATTTAAAATTTCTCTAATTTTTGCGATGACGGGACGATAACTCTCAACTACGACTTGATTCATTTCCTTATTTAACTGACCAGGTAGTTCTGGAAGAGCTGCTTCTTTCCACCTCTGATCAAAGCCATCCTTATATGTCATCTCTGCCAAGTCATGTAGTGTTTTTGCCATTGTCTTAAAACTTAACTCTACTCTTTGGTTAAGTTCAATTTGTTTGCTCGAAGCTTCTCTAAAGGGAGCAAAATATTTATCAATAAAGCTTTTGACCCCTGCACTCTTGGTATTGACGAAACTATGCGCCTTACAAAGTTTAAGAGAAACAGGAATAACTTTTTCCTCACAGGTCAGAATCAACAAATCTGCTTCTCTGAAATGATCATTGCCACCGGCAGAACCAATCTTACCCATGACTAGAATATTGTGAACCGCCTGTTCCCCAAGGACCTCATCAAGCTTGCTACTGCAGGCTTCGGCCAAGACAGGAAGAGCATAAATCAAGTCTTGATCATGAACCCTGAGCCAAGATTCATATTCGCTTAATCGAGACCTTAACTCGCCGCCAAAGGATTGAATAAAACGGGATTCGATACCTCTTTTTCGAGACAGAGAATGCCCTAGAAGATATTCAAATAGGTTCCCCTTGAACTCATTGATCAAGGCTTCCTTTTGACTAGACGAATCATTGAAATAACTTTGTTTCATAAAATACTATTTCCCAAATGGATTACTCTGTTTTAGACTAAGCCGAAGCAAATTTCAAAACCCTTGTGGGTATAGGAAAAAGGTTGAGATGAACAATTTTCCTTCTGTTTTCGAAGCCATCAACGACTTGAGTAAAGATCAAATCGAAGGGCTTCTTATTCTCGCAAGGAAGTTCAAAAACCGCGATCACGACAAGCCTCAATTCACCAATAAAATTCCCATTGTAGCCAATAGTTTTCTTGAAAATTCTACCAGAACCAAGAACTCTTTTGCCATAGCTATCAAAAGACTCGGTTGCCATTACCTGGACTTCAACACAGAAACTTCCAGTTTAAATAAAGGTGAATCGCTTGAAGAGACACTTCTCACTCTGTATGCCCAAGGAGTTGATCTCTGTATCATCAGAACCTCAGTAAGTGAGCAGTTTAACGAATTCAAAAACAACACTCCGATCAAGATAATAAATGGTGGAGATGGAACCAATCAACATCCTACGCAGGCCCTCCTCGATCTGTTCACCATGCAAGAAATTGGCATTGAACTCGAAGGGAAAACCATGGCGATCATTGGAGACTGTATTCATTCAAGAGTTGGTCATTCTCTTTGTGAGCTTCTTCCACAATTTGGCTGTAAGATTATACTCTGTGGACCATCAGATTATGTTCCAGCAACCAGCGAATATGAAGGCGTTGAAATTTCCAACGATCTAGAAAGCACAGTTAAAAGAAGTGACTTTCTTTACACACTTAGAATTCAAAAAGAACGTCATGCAGGTACAAATCAGACCCAGCATTACGACACTTACCATGACAAGTACGGCATCAACCGAGACAAACTTAGAGCATGGAATAAAGAAGTACCGGTCTTTCATCCAGGACCGGCAAATATTGGAGTTGAAATCTCAAGCGATATCATGAAGTCCTCTCTCTATAAGGGCTATGATCAGGTTGTGAATTCAATATATATGCGAATGGCCATCATTACCGCCATTCTTTCAAACAACGACAAGAGTATTGGAATTATTGATGGGACGAGGATCAGAGATTAATTCGATTTTCACTTCTTTTTGGACACCGGCCCCATTGCCTTCTTTTTTTCATTTTTTTCATTTCACATATAAAGGAATCAGTCATGTCGAGAGAACTTGATTTTAAACGCACACTCAAAACTACAAAGGCCTGGTTGCATTTTGAAGATGGAACCAGCTTCCAAGGATGGATCAACAAAAAAGCAGATGATCCAATTCTCAAGTCAGGAATATGGGGAGAGGCAGCTTTCACCACTGGGATGTCCGGTTATCGCGAAACTATGACCGACCCTTCTTTTCTAGGTCAACACATCATTTTTACAAACTCCCATATCGGAAATTATGAAAGTGACAGTCGAGCCGATCAGTCAGACAAGTCCCATGCAACTTGCTTGATTGCAAGAAACTTCAGTTACAACGAATTTCTCTCAAAAACTGAAACACCAATTTTCAGTGGACTCGATACAAGGTCACTTGTTAAGTTCATGACTAGCGCAAAGAGCTCTCATAAAAGTGTCATTACAACCGATGAAAAAACACCTGATAAAAAAGCATTTGAAGAGGCCACTCTGATCTGTAACGATCTCGACAAAGTTAGTCAGAGTAGCGCCAAAGTTGAAATTGAAGGCGACAATCCAATTGTTCTTGTTAACTATGGCTGCAAGCAATCCATCATAAACAATCTCAAAGATATGGGCCATCCCCTGGTGACTGTCCCCTACAACACAACAGTTCAGGAATTACAAAAATACAATCCACGAATGATCTTTCTTTCAAATGGACCAGGGGATCCAAGGTTGATGAAAGACCAATTCGAAGAAGTGAGAAAATTTCTTGAACTGAATATTCCAGTGAGGGGTATTTGTCTTGGCCACCAGCTTTTAACTCTTGCACTCGGTGCAAAGATAATCAAGCTTCCTTTCGGACAACGTGGAGTGAATCATCCATGCCTTGATCATGTCAGTGGTGAAATCTTGATCACATCACAAAACCATGGATATGCTTCAGAAGAAGAATCATTGATTAAAATTGAAAACGATAACATGCTCAACAGACAACTGATCATTCAATCAAGATCGTTGTTTGATCTCTCTGTTGAAGGAATATCTACAACTGATCATCATTTAAAATCAGTCCAGTTTCACCCGGAATCAAACCCGGGACCAAGTGATGCTTTTGTTTTCTTCGAAGAAATCAGAGATTTCCTTTCTGGAAACAAACACGAAGACATTAATCCGGAAAATCTTCATCCTATGATTGATGTTCAACAAAAAATTGAAAAAGACATCCCTTACAAGAAGATCCTACTTGTAGGTAGTGGGCCGATCAAGATCGGGCAAGCTTCTGAGTTTGATTATTCAGGAACTCAAGCTTGTAAGTCGCTAAAGGAATTAGGTGTAGAGGTCGTCCTTCTGAACTCCAACCCGGCAACGATCATGACTGATCCAGAAATGGCCTATAGAACTTATATTGAACCGATTACCAAAGAAACCATTAAAAAAATCATCGAGAAAGAAAATGTTGATGCCGTTCTTTCAACAATGGGTGGTCAAACAGCACTCAACATTTGTGTAGAACTTGAAGAAGAAAGCTACCTCAAAGAAAAAGGTGTTGCCCTTCTCGGTGCCAATGTCGATACCATCACTAAAACCGAAGACAGACAATTATTTGCCAAAGAACTCGATGGGCTCGGTTACCAGACTGGTAAGCGTTTTATGGCCAACAGTGCTGATGAAGCGATGGAGCTTGCCACCAGTAAAGTGGAGTTTCCTCTTATTATTAGAAGAGACTTCGCTCTTGGTGGGAAGGGTGCTGCTCTCGTCTATAACATCGATGAACTCAAAGGTGTTTTCGACGAAACTGATATTAAATTTCCTGTAACCATGGAGAAGAGTCTCATTGGTTATAAGGAAATTGAGCTCGAAGTGATGGTCGACAAGGAAAGAAACGGTGTCATTATCTGTTCAATTGAAAACGTTGATCCTTGCGGTATCCATACAGGAGACAGTATTACAGTGGCGCCGGCGCAAACCATCAGTGACCGCTGTTATCAAAAACTCAGAACCATGTCTCTTACCATTGCCAAGCATATGGGAGTTGTAGCAGGTGGGGCAAATGTCCAGTTTGCCATCAATCCTGACAATGAAGACGACATTGTCGTCATTGAGATGAACCCTAGAGTTTCAAGATCATCAGCACTCGCCAGTAAGGCAACTGGATATCCTATCGCCAAAATCTCTGCACTCTTGGCAGTTGGATACACACTGAAAGAAATTTTGAATGATATCACCAAGGCATCGCCGGTGGCGTTCGAACCGACACTTGATTATGTCGCTCTGAAAATCCCTATTTTTCCATTCAACAAGTTTCCGACTTCTTCACAAATTCTCGGACCTCAGATGAGATCTGTTGGAGAAGTTCTGGCCCTTGGTGGGAACTTCAATGAAGCTTTTTTCAAGGCGCTTAGAAGTCTTGAGATGGGACTAGAAATTCCAAGTCTTGCCCAACTTAAGACAACACCTCTTGATTTAGACAAAGATTACATAGTCAAGAGATTGACCAATCCTCTTCAACTAAGTCTTCTTAGTACTCTAGAAGGTCTTCGAAAAGGTCTCAGCGTAGAAGAAATTTATAATCTGACAGGGATCACTCCGTGGTTTGTCGAACAAATGAATATTTTTCTAGAGAAAGAAAATGCTCTAAAAACTAAAGAAGTGGATATTTTTGAAAGCCCAGAAATATTCAGAGATTACAAAGAAAATGGTTTTTCAGACAAGTACATCGCCCTTCTCACAGGTAAGCCACAACAAGAAATCTTGAATTATCGTTTTGAAAACAACCTTTTCCCTGTTTATAAAGCTGTAGACACTTGTTCTGGTGAGTTCAATGCTAAGACTCCATATTTCTACTCTACATACAGTCAAGAGAATGAAGCCCAGACACTTGCCGATCAAGGAAGATCGATGGTGATTCTTGGATCCGGTCCAAATAGAATTGGTCAAGGAATTGAGTTCGACTACTCTTGTGTGAAATCCTGCCAACATCTTGCCACAAGAAAAATTCAGTCCATCATGGTCAATTCTAACCCGGAAACGGTTTCAACTGACTATGATAGTTCAGATAGACTCTATATGGCGCCTCTCTTCTCTGAAGATTTATTTGATATCCTCCTGAATGAAAATCCAGATGGCGTCATCACCTGCTTCTCTGGTCAGACCGGGATCAAGGTACGTGCCCATCTAGAAGACAGTTTCAGAAAAGAATTCAAGACATTCAACTTCCTTGGATCTTCCCTCGAGACACTTGATCTGACTGAAGATAGAAAAAGATTCTATGAAGTCACAAAGAATGTTCCTCTGGCCCATACCAAATCAAAGATCGTTAAAGGATACAAAAATCTCGTTAATGCCATGACTGAAATTGGTATGCCAGTAATCATTAGACCAAGCTATGTCATCGGCGGTGAATCGATGTACATTTTTTACAACAGTGACGATATCAATCAACTTCCAGAAGAGTTGAAAAATCAATTAAAGAACTCCTCAACTGAGTTCCAGGTTGAAACATACCTAGAAAACTCATTGGAATACGATGTCGACCTGGTCAGAGACAAATATGGCAACACCATATTCACCGTTTGTGAGCATATCGAATATGCAGGAGTCCATAGTGGAGACTCAGGAATGATCTCACCTCCAGTCGTTTTAACCAGTGCACTTTACTCGCAGATGAAAAATATTTCAGCGAAACTTGCAGAAGAACTAAATGTCGTTGGACCAATCAACTTTCAGTATGCTGTGAAAGATGGGAGTATTTACTGTATTGAGGCCAATCCTCGAGGTTCAAGAACTCTTCCATTTCTTTCAAAGGCCTATGACATTTCTCTCCCTAGCCTCGCCACAGATGCCATGCTCGGTGAGAAGATCAAACCTTGGCACAGAGAGGTTTCGAAACACTTCTGTGTGAAGCAAAGTACTTTTCCATTTGACCGTTTTGTTCAAGACAATATCATACTTGGACCAAAGATGAGATCAACTGGAGAAACGATGGGAATTGACGAAGATAAAGATCATGCAATTCTCAAATCCTATCTTGGAAATTATCCAAAGATCAGTCATGTTGGGAAAATATTAATATCCATGGCAGATAAGACAAAAGATGTTCTCCTTCCTTATCTCAAAGGTCTACATAAAATGGGTTATACCTTCTGTGCGACCAGTGGAACTCAACACTATATCAGCAAACAAGGGATTCCTTGTGAATTGGTAGCGAAGATCAATGAAGATGGGAAGACCATTCTAGAAGTATTGAAAGATGAAAACATGGTTCTGGTTTTCAATACTCCAATGAACATGGGAAGCTCAAAATCCGATGGAGAGAATATCAGGAACACCGCCATCCAATACGGTATTCCATGTTTCACCAGGGCAGAAAACATCAAAGCAGTAGTTGAAGCACTGGTTGGATATAACGCCACAGATTTGATGCCGATCAACCTACAAGAAATGCACGGAGAAAAATAAGTGAGTATGAACAAGGTTTTTTGCGCCCTCGATAACATGTCGAAAGCCGAAGTTTTTAACTTTATCGAGAAGGCCGATGGGAAACTCAAAAATATCAAAGTTGGAATGGAGCTCTACTATGCAGAAGGTCCAGATTTTCTGGCTGAACTACAAAGCAAGTATAACCTAAAGATCTTCCTAGATCTCAAGCTCCACGATATTCCCAACACAGTTTCAAAGGCGATTCGATCTCTAAAAGGATTGCCTGTTCACTTTCTCACGATTCATACCAGTGGTGGAAGTCAAATGATCAAAGCAGCAATGGAATCGGCAAGAGAAAATCTTCCCACTGCTAAAATTCTTGGTGTGAGCTATCTGACAAGCCTCTCTCCAGAAGATCTGAAAGAGATGTGGAATATTGATGCCGACCAAATACCAAAGGCCTTTGAACGATTCTTCGACACCGGAATCAACGCTGGTATTGATGGATTCATTCTAAGTCCTTTGGAACTTGAAATTTTGAAATCTGTTGAAACCCGACATCATAAAAGTGTTCTCAAAGTGACTCCTGGTATTCGTTTTGCTGATGAGATCGCTAGTGGTCAAATTCAGGATCAAAAACGCGTCCTAAGTCCAGAAGAGGCCTTGAGCAATGGAGCGGATTATCTTGTAATGGGGAGATCTCTCAATCAAGCAGAGAACCTAGAAGCAAGAATTAATCAACTTGATTCTATTGATTCATAATCAGGACTGGTCGACCTTTTCTTGTCAGCTTCTTTTTTGGATGAGGTGAAGCCTTTTCATTTTGCTCCGCTATCTTGCGCTTATAGAGCTCTAGAGGAAGATTACCAAATGCAGATGTCCCTGGAACAGGAACAGTCACAGTTTTTACCCTTGGAAAATTATGTAGTATGCCTTCAACCTGAACGGCCACATAAGAAAGGTGTTTGGTTGGTTTAACCTTTAGCTCGACTGTAATTACTTCTCCCGTATTGAGGTCTTGATCGAAACTCTCTGGTTCAGAAAGAAATTCCAAATCATCAACTGCATTAAACTGAATACTTGCTCCTTCCAGATCATGAAGAACCTTAATAGAAATCGTCACTGTTGAGCCAAGACGTGAAGAAGTGATTTCGACAGGGGCATTGTTTTTTGCCCGACATTTGATGTGACCACTTTCCATTTTTACAGGAGAACTAACATTTTTAATCTCCGTCCCAGAAATGGCCACTTGAGAAACAAGAATGTAGGTAAATATCATCCATCTTTTCATTCTTGTGTAACCTCCACATTACTTATCGTTTTGAAACCAGTGAAGGAACTCAAAGAAAAGAAATGTACGATGTATTCTTGACCTGGTGTCACACTCACAGGCAGATAAGAAAGGCTATTCCCTCCAGGGTAACTACCTCCTGTTATGAATGTATCACCACCAGAGTTAATACTATAAACCTGAATATAGAATGAATCATTGCTCTGAACCCAAATCTTAGCAGTGCTCATTCCTGATGCAGCTGTAAATCGAACATACCTGTTCCTGGCCAATGAATTTGAGTTCGCATCCTCAAAAAGGTATACGGTCCGATTAAGACCTGTCGTCATATTTTGATAAACTGGCAGGAAGTTGGCATTCCCTCCATTGTTTGTCATCCCTGTTCCATACGGATCTGTAATAGACTGGATACTATTATCAGAAAGTATATTGTCGATAGCAGTCAATAACGTAGAATTTCCTGAATTGATCGCTTTGACGTAACTGACAAGTGAAAATATTGTCGTCAGAGGAGCATCCGTTTTTTGATTAGTAGTAAAAGCAGATACCAAGCTCGAAACAGGTGCACTGGTTGTATCAACTCCGTCAGTATCTGAATCAAAGAGATCATAGACAATCAAACCAACAGAGTCCTCACTGAACCAGCCGGGGTTAGTCTTTTGAAAAGACGCTCTGGTTTCCATATCGAATCCAAAACCAGATTGCTGACGAGAACCGTATGAATCTTTGTAGAAAGAATCAGGTTGATGAACAAGAGCTGAACTCGCATTAGCAAATCCTTCTCCAAACGCAAGAGTCGGATCCTTCTTATCACCGAATCCATGTGCTCCACCAAGAGAGTCACTTCTTGAAAGGTTTGCTTCCATAAAGTGGGTCCACTCGTGAGCGATGACATGAGCATCAAATTCATCAGTATCAACTCCATCATGCCCCAAAATATAAAGTTCATTTGTATCTGAACGATAATGACTTGTTCCAATTTGTCCAAGTGAATAATCTCCAGAAGAAGGTGTATTCGAAGGAGACCAGTTCACATTCAAAGTTGGTAGTGTTGTAACACTCATCCCACCATTGTCTTTGTACCATTTCATTGATTGGTAAACTGTATCAAGAATCGCAAATGGTGAAGCAGATCTTGGACCAGTATATGAACCACTAGCATTGGAGCCACTCCATCCTGTATTGATTGTAAAATTAGCAGGAGTAGAATCAGTAAAGCTTATGACTGGTGATTGCCAGGCCCATACCCCTCCAATCAGACCGGTATCACCAGTTACATTTGTTTTGACTGAAACTTTCGGATAACCTGCCAGTCCATCAATCTCTGCATAAACGACGAAGTAAACATTAGCACCGTTATAAATAGTGAATGAAACTTGTCCAGTCTCATCCAGCATTTTTGATTCAAGACTCAATCCATTAGCATTATCAAAGGCCTCAATAACAGCTCCTCTAACCGGAAAAGGGCTAGCTCCTGTATAATTAAGTGCTCCAGCATTGCAAAGTCCTCCACTACAAGATGACAAAGTGAAACCAGGTCTCTGATATTGAACAGTAATTGTTTTTGGATATGTTGGCGGAGCAGTTCCCGTTGGAGTTGGGGTTGGAGTCGGGCTCGGTGTCGCCGTAGGTGTTGGTGTTGGTGAAGGTGTAACGATCGGAGTTGGTGTTGGCGACGGCGTCGGACTCGGAAATGGTGTTCCAATAGGTGTTGGTGTTGCTGTTGGAGTTGGAGTCAATGTTGGAGTCGGTGTCACCGTACCAGTTGGTGCTGCTGTTGGTGTCTGGGTAGGCAACGGAATTGTTGGTGTCGGTGCCACAGTTCCAGTTGGAGTCGCAGTTGCAATAATCAACGGAGTTGAAGTGATGAAAGGTGTTGGTGTTGGTGTTCCAGGTGTGGGTGAAGTATTGTTTGTACTTCTTTGAGTAGTATTGGAACCTGGTTTTTCGACACCAGGAAGACAGCCCACCAAAAATGTGGAGATCAAAAACCATGTGATGATCTGAACCGTCTTTAACATACCTTTTCCCGGACAATAAACGTCGACTCTTTATCGTCATTTCAAGGAGTTTGATTGAGTTATTATATCCCAGTATAAAGGTTGGTTTTAGAAGACTGCTCACCTACCACTGTTAATTCAACTACTTGTGATAGAAAACCACCCTAAATAACTGCATATATAGAAGTTAAAAACAAATGAAATTGCCCATCTTGGTCCTCACTTTTGCGGTAAAGAAATTCCTTTAATACTTGAGCTTGGAAAATCCGCCTTTAACGCTATAATAATAAGTGATGTATTTGAAATTACTGGCATTGGTATCTCTTCTTTTTTCAAGTGTGGCACTCGCTAGCCGCCCGGCCATTGTTGTCTCAACTCGTGCTGTCATCTACGCAGACCAAGAACTAAAAAGTCCCATCGGTTACGTTTCGGCCGGAAGAAAAGTCATCGTCGGTGATGTTGCTAGAAAAAACGGAACCATTCTTCCAATTATTGTTATTGGTAGACTTGCATGGATTAAGGCCAGTGACCTTGCTCTCAACACTGAAGATCTAAAAAATGTCACCACTTCAAGATTCAAGGTCAACGAGGAGCAATTCAAAGATGCTGAAGAAAAGTTTGATGATAATTTATTCGAAAATAACTATGCTCAATTCTCTTTCGGTAGCTTGAGTGTTGACAACAGTTACAAGGAGTTTGGAGAAAACACAGGACTAGAAACTGGTGACACTGCCACAGCTCTAAGGCTTCACGTTTTCCACAGACCACCATTTAAAAAATCAGTTTGGAGTGTCGGAGTTGGCTACTACGCCCAATCAGAAACAGATTATGAGTGGGAGACATTTACCATTGAAGCTAAGTACGGTTACTCACTTCTTCAAACGAATGCTTTTGCTCTCGATATTTATGGTGGCATTTTCGTCAGTGGTGATTTTAAATACACAAGACAAGAAAGTGGTGAAACAGTTGGAGATAATGGTAGTGCTTATGGCTATATGTATGGCGGTCAATTGAAGCTTTTCACCTGGTCAAAATTTGGTCTTGTTGGTGGAATGGTTCGCCAGACATTTTACCTATCAGGACTTTCTCCGTTTCCTACGACAGGTGGCGGACAGAGTGATTTACAATCAATTTCAGGAACTAATTTTTACTTCGGTCTCTCGGTCAAGCTCTGATTATTCAACCACAAGAACATCTTCATCTGAATCTGAATTATCACCTTCTTTCGCTTTATCAAGGAAATATTCAATCTTTTTTTCTTCAGTTTCAAACTTCGAGTCATCAATATCAGTATTCGTATTTCTTTCTCTCTTGAGCTCTGCTTCTAGCTCTTCTTTTATCTTTCTCTCGAGTCTGGCCTTAGCATCTTCCTTGAGTTTATCTTTCAAACTGAAAGTTGTACCAAATTTTTTATAAGCAAACTTGTAAAGAGGAGTCAGCTGCATACTGTTTTCCTTACCTCTTTCAAGAAATTGGATCATCTCTTTCAAAAACTCTTTTTTATGAAGCTCATGTGACCAAGCGGCAAACAGATAAAGCATCCCTTCTTGATCGATACGTTTAACGTAATCCAACTCTCGATATTCTCCATAGATAGGTACACTTGAGTCTCCGCTGATACTCTCTTTCCATTTGAGGTTTTGAAGCAACCTTCTTCGATAAGCTTCTGCTTCTGATGTATACATTCTATACTTAAAAGAAATACTATAAACGATTCCTCTATGAAGAATAAAAACGATTTCTTGAAGATATTTTTCACCTTCTTTTTCAATGTCAATCTCTGCCACTCCATAACCTTTTTCTTCATAAAAGGCGATTTTTCTGGCGGCCTTTGGAAGATAATCATTCCGGAGTTTGAGTATAAAAAGGTTATAGACTAATTCTTCATACTTATATTGATTCTTGATTTTGAGAATGAAATTGAGCATCCCCATCTCTTTATAGTTCGGAATACGTATATCTTTTTCAAAAACATCTCTAAAAACACCTTCAAGTGACTTATCAAGAATCATTTTCTTGTAAACAGGGAGATTAAAAAGTTTATGTTTCCCCAGCTCCAATTGAAACTTGAACGGATCTCGATTCAAAAACTCGGCGAGCATTTTGTTTTTAGTATCCATCATTCTCAAACCAAGATTGGGTTTATCTTTTGATAAGTTTTCAACTAACGGCATGGCCCTGAACAAGGGATGTCTGAATGGAAATGGCAATGTAAAGAAATCGAAATGAAAATTTTTGTAAAGTGATTCATCTTCACTAAAAACAGCTTCAAGCTTTTCAAAGGTGTACTTCCCCCCTTTGTACATGCTGTCTGGCATGGTCTGAGTTTTGATGAAATCCGTATCTACACCTTCACTCAAGGCAAGCGTATAGATATGATAAGGGACCAAAGAGACGGCAAAAAAGCCCCCAGCAATCAATAGAATGATCAAAACAATGGGTATAAAGATCCTCATAATACGACTTTTCGGACACTTAGTTCCCCAACATGAGAGAAATCAGAAATTTCTTAATTTTATTCTGAGTAATACCGATATGTTAGACTGAAATAGTTAATTATAAGCAGGAGCTTATCAATGAAACCTTTGTCGGCATTGTCCCTAGTTGTACTTTTTCTTCTGGTCTCGTGTGATCAACCAAGAGATAGAAGAACCGCCTACAGATCAAAAGGACTCGATAACAACGAGGCCTTCACCTACAATTATTACAACAATGACGGAGATAACGGTAGTAACACAGGAACAAGTGGAACAAATGGTTCAACTGGAGATGGTGGAACAACTGGAACCACAGGAAGTAATGGTGAGACAACTCAAAACCTTCCAAACTGTTCAACAAGCGTTTCATGGAGTACTGACGGTAGTACTGGATTTGATAAAACCCACAACCATATTGGTGCTTATTCATTTTGTAGAGATCAGTCTTCTGACACTGATGTATACATTCAACTCCAGACACCAGTTAACGATGCCCAACTTTGCGTAATCCCAACTTATCATTCAGGGAACAGGGCCATTTATGTTGGTGAGCCAAGATGTCTCGTACTACAAGACAATAAGAAAATTTACAAATTGACACTACTTAAAAACAGAACAGGTTATCAGAACTTTCAAATCACAGGTGCTATGATCATGAAAGACAAGGCCTTCTTCTACCCTGCACCTTTTTACCAGTATCTCTTGAGTCCAGATGCATTTCTTTTCTGTTCTCAATGGCTGGATCAGACTGGTGACAGCTCGTACTGTTACGCTTTCGACAGCGTTGGCCAGTATGTCTACCACCAATTCTAGAATTGATCAGAGAGTCTGAGGATCAGTTGAAAGAGTCCCAAGAGGATTCGATTCAAAGTGCTTGATGATTTTATCCCAAGTTGGAACTTTTATACCGTCTGGATGAATAGCTTCATCTTGCTTTCCGATATAATATGAACGCATTCCATGGTCTCTATATGCACGGATATCATGTGGTTTATCACCAAAACCAATGAGGATGTTGTCGAACTTTTCCTTCATCTTGCCAATCATCCAACTTTTGAAATCGCCATGATCACTTGGAACGTCACCATTTGCAAAATCCCAAAACATGCTAGGTGCTTTTACAAAATCATACATAGCAAGCCAGTCTTTAGTTTTATTGATAAAGGCATCATCTCTTGCAGTCAGATAAACAATTTGAAATTTATTTGAAAAATATTTGATTGATGAAGCTGCA
The DNA here is from genome assembly GCA_041546685.1 of Bacteriovoracaceae bacterium. GTDB lineage: Bacteria > Bdellovibrionota > Bacteriovoracia > Bacteriovoracales > Bacteriovoracaceae > M0603. Next base: position 58,409 of record JBFEVX010000001.1, read on the forward strand.
TTTTTTAGAGGCCTGAGTTTGGTATTTGGCTTGAGTAAAACTTCCCAAGGTGAAGCGTCACTGATCGTATGATCAATATCAGAAATAGCGATTGGAGTATTTCTCGATAATACCAGTGTTACAACTTCTGCTACATTGGATTGATAATCACTTTCTCCAGGAAGCGAGGCCTTAACCAGATACTGTCCCACTCTTTTAGCAGGTATCTCCAACTCAGCAACCCCATCGCCATCTGTTAGGGCATCTCCTAATTTTTCATCGTTCAAATGAAACTGAACTATTTCACCGGGAATATCCATTCTATATGGAATTACTTTTGAGCTCTCAAGCTTGGCCTTGACTATAATTGTTTCTTGATCAGTATAAACACCATCGATTCCTTGAAGAATGGCACCAAGCTTGGATGCTGCTTGAACTGAAAAAGTAAGTATTAAAGTTGATGTGAAAATCAGTAATGATTTCATTAAAAAACCCCCGCATTGATTGCAGGGGTTATTAAACTAAGATTAAACTTCTTGGTCAATGACGCGCCGAGGCGCCTGAGACTTTTTTACAATGCTCCAAATCTCATAAGTTGCCCAAATAGTTAGAGAAACCAATATGGCCCATGTTCCACTGACCGCAGGATTGGTCACACCAGCAAATAAATTCAAATAGAAATGAACAAAAAGTGCACTTAAAGAGGCCATGAAAACTATTGGTACTGGGAGAATACTTTTTCGCATCACTCCCGACAAAAATGGGACCAGGCTGGCAGCTGCCAGAGCATAAACACCTTTTTGAGCAAACAGACCTACATACTTTGGAGGATTCCAAGCAAGGATTAGTCCGACTACACCTACAGCAATCAAAATGTAACGTGAGATAGACAAACCTTTTCTATCGTCAAATTTCATCATTGGTCCTAGGAAGTCTGTGGTGATCATTGAACTCAATGAAACAAGAATACCATCAAGTGTTGAAAGACCAGCTGCAAGCAATCCTATAGAAAGCATTCCTTTTAAGTAAGGTCCCCACCAAAAGAGTTCAAACTTTTTAGCGATGTAAGTAACAACTACTGCATCTTGGGAAGCGACAGGCAAATCAATCAATCTGGCATAAAAACCAATGAAAAGCATGAGACCGAATAGACCTCCAGTAATCATAGTTGTCCAAAGAAAGACTTTAGTATCCTTCTCACTTCTAAGGAAAAGAATTTTAGTAAGAATATGTGGCTGAAGCATCAATGCAAATGTGATGAAAAAGCTCGATATGAACACTGAGAAAAAATCATGGTAAAGAGTACTGCTTGGGTTAAATACCGCTGCATAATCCATGGAAACGGATTGAAGCTTTGAAATAAAGCCCCCATCAAAAAGTGAGAGTCCGTCTACAAAGAGAAAGACACTGATGATGATCATAAAAACACTTTGAAGGGCATTTGTGTAAGCATGAGCATAACTTCCACCAAACAAGATATAGGAAAAAACAAAACCGATACAAAGTACCAAGGCAACTTTCTGAGACAAACCAAAAAGAGAAGCTAGGATCAAACTACAACCAACAAGAATCAAAACAATAAATGTTAGACTCAAAAGGTTCAGGAATGCAAAGAATAGCGAAAGACTTCTACTTTCATAGTGGTGATACAACCACTGAGCAAGAGTTAAACTTCCATTCTTTTCACCTAGAGCTTTGAATTTTCTAGTCAGAAGAATAAACGCACCAGCAATTCCGAAAAACGCTGCCACTCCATAATGTAGCCAAGCCGATAATCCGTGAGTATAAACAAATCCAGGATTTATCACAAATGTGGCAGTCGATGAAATACTCGAAGCGAGTGTTACACCGACAAGCACAGGTCCCATCTGGCCACCTGCAATGGCGAAACCTTTAAGGCCGCTCGTCTTTCTCATACCTTTGATGGACAACCAGTAAGTCGCAACTAACATGATTCCCATCAACAACAAATTAAACATCATTGGTGTCATTATAAAGCCCCTTCCTTGAGTTGAACCCGATTAATTTTTCCATTGGGTAACAATGGAAACTCTTCGAGTCGTTCAAGATGTTTTGGCCACTTGTACTTGGCCAATTTTCCTTTCAACCATTCATTAAGTTCTGTCAATTCAATATCAGATGTTGCTGAATAATACATTTTCCCAACCTCGCCCCATTTTTCATGCGGTCTGGCAACAACAACAGCTTCTTCAATACCTGGGTGGTCTCGAAGAACTTTTTCAACTTCACCGGGGTAAACATTTTCCCCGCCGCTGATATACATATCCTTGATTCTTCCGACGACATAAAAATAACCGTCCTCATCAAACTGAACCAAGTCACCTGTTCTGAAATACCCTTCATTGTCTAGAGAGGATTCGAACAGATCTTCTTTTTTGTAATAACCTTTGCAAAGATGATCACCTTTAATTAGAAGTTCTCCAGGCTCGCAAATACCAACTTTGTTTCCGGCCTTATCAACCACCTTTACATAAGAATGCGGCATCGGCCTTCCAATACTTCCAAGCTTCAAGAGTGCCTTGTCTTCTTCAAGAACAAAACAATTGGGACCAACTTCAGTTAATCCAAATCCCTGCTTGAACATTATGCCAAGCTGTTGATAGCCGAGGATTGTTTCTTTTGCAATTGCGGCTCCACCAGAGACACAGAATCTCAATGAGTTGGTATCCTGTTCTTTCACATTATGAGACAAAATATTTTGGAACATTGTGGGAACACCAAAATAGACAGTAACCTTTTCATTTTTCCAAGTCTCGATCACGTTCTGAGAATCAAACTTCTCAGCGAGAACAACTGTTCCTCCAAGCCATAGCAAAGGCAAACAAAGAACGTTGTACCCACCAGTGTGAAAAAATGGAGTTTCTACCATGGTGATGTCTTCGGGAATCAGATTCCACATTTTGCATGTCATCTGAATGTTAGTCTCTAACATTTTTCCGTGAAAGAGCACACCTTTCGGTTCACCTGTACTGCCACTTGTGAATAGCATCAATGCAGGTTTTTCATTATTAGAGTTGTCTGTAGCAGATACATTTCCAAGTTTGATGTCATCAGTGAGAAAAGATCTCTCAAAAACGCAACCAAACTCCTTCGAAGTTATAATCACTTTTGGTGTGGAGAAGGCTACCTGGGCCTTCAGTTCTCCCTCCGAAAGTCTGAAATTCATTGGATTTAAAATTGCGCCAAGTCTGGCACAAGCAAAGAGTAACAGAAGATGCTCTTTAGAGTTACAGGAAAGAAAAGCAACCCTGTCGCCTTCCTTTACACCTAGATTTTCCAACCAATAAGTCCACTGACCGACCTGGTCTTGCAGTTCCTTATAGCTGAGCGACTGTCCTGTTGCTTGCTCTATTAATGCAGTTTTCTCAGGGTACTCAAGAGAGTTGCGACCCAGAAATGAAATCCAGCTCACTGAGTTTCTCCTTTTGACAGAAATGTTTGATGATTTCGATACTTTCTTGTGGATGTTCCAAAAGACAAGCATGTCCACCATTCATTAAACCGAATCGTGCCGTCTTGACGTCATCGGCCATCTGTCTTTGAAGTGTTGGTGTAGTTAATATATCTTCTTCACCTGTTAGAAAAAGTGTAGGAACTTTGATTTCTTCTAGTTCCAACTCACCTTCCATTCCAGAAGCAATTAAGGCCTGTACATTTTCTTTTTTCCAGCTATGGGAAAGAGAACGATAGCGTGGAATTAAATCTACATTTGCTTCCAAGGTTGAACGTCCCCAAATCCAAGGAAGGGCAACATCAAAGCGATGCTCAGGCCCCCCCTCAAGGTGAGCCTTTTTCCATGAATTCAAAACTGAATTAATAAATGGTGATGTCCTTGCGTAACTGGCAGCGACAATCTGCCCTCGGACCAGTTTTGGATTTTTAATTGATAGACCCATGGCCACTCGTCCTCCGTTGGACAAACCAACGACGAATGCCGATTTAATTCCAAGCTTCCCAAGAAGTGAGTCAAGAATATCGACTTGCTCATCAAGTGTGACCATATTTTCAATGTCAGGAGACTTCCCTTGACCAGGTCCATCGTAACGTAGAATATTAAACTCCCTGGAAAGCTCAGACACATGAATATCCCAGCTTTCCAGGGTGGCCAAAAGGCCATTAATCAGGACCAGCCACGGGGCCATCGGGCCTGGTCCTGAATTAATTTTGTAGTTTATTCCTCTCAAAGCGTGATTCCCCCATCAACATTAAGACAGGTACCAGTGATAAAAGAGGCCTGATCAGATGCCAGAAAGCGATATGCTTTTGCAATCTCTGTTGGCTCACCCATTCTTCCAAGAGCTGTTTTTTCTCTGATCATATCGATAACTTTTTCAGGAATAGTTTCAACCATAGGTGTGGCAATAAAGCCAGGAGCAACGGCATTCACTCTGATTCCATAACGTCCCAGTTCTTTTGCCATGGTTTTGGTCATTCCAATAACACCAGCTTTAGTAGCAACGTAATTGGCCTGGCCGAAATTTCCATTATGAGCAACAACTGAAGCAGCGTTAAGAATTACTCCACTTCCTGCTTCTTTCATCACTCTTGCCGCCATTTGAGAAAGAAGAAATACTGATTTCAGGTTTACGTCAATAACGGCATCCCATGCATCTTCAGTCATTTTCACTACTGTTGCATCTTTTGTGATGCCAGCGTTGTTGACAAGAACGTTGATCCCCTTATTCATTTCGCCATTGATGATATCGAGGTCTTCTTTTCTAGTGATGTTCGCCTGAAGGTAAGTCATCCTTTCTGGAAAATATGTTTTAAGATTTGTTTCTTCAATTTTTGGTAGGTCAATTAAGACCAATTCTGCTCCCTGTTCATAAAACATTTGCGCAGTAGAAAAGCCAATGCCTCTTGCGGCTCCTGTAATAAAAACTCTTTTGTTTTGAAATTCACTCATATTTTGCTCCCGTGGTTTTAAAATCAGATTGAACCTTTGAATGTTTTTTCATTCCAGGTTAGAGATACTGCTGACCAGGTATAACCAATACCGGCAGACGCCAGAACAACATGATCTCCACGAGAAAGTTTGTTCTGTTCTTCTGCCAAGGCAAGGCTCAAGACTTGGTCAGGTGCACCAAAATGCCCATACTCATCCAAGTAGATTGATTGATCCTCATGAAGTCCCAGTTGATCCAGAATTCCCTGGTGTATACTTTTCTTCATGTGCAGGATGGACAAATAATCTACTTTTTTATCTGCAGATGCTGCTGCTTCATTAATCACATGTAGAAAATTTTTCAGTGATTTTTCAGCGAGTCTCTCTCTCATTGACTCAACATTCGGCACTGTCAGGTATGTTTGCATTTCTTTTGGCAATGAACGTGTCGTTTCTTTGGTTCCTCCGGCCGGAATAATGACATCCAAGCTAAAGTCACCATCTGTGATTACTGAAGTTTCATGGATAGGATTCCCCTCGTTCCTTCCTATCAGTAGAGCTGAACCACCGTCACTCAAGTTATAAAGAAAGCGAGCATTCTCATCCTGATAATTGACGAGATCCCCGGTTCTATGTCCTCCACAAAGAAGTACTCTATTGACCTTCGGATCTGCCATAATCAAAGATTTAGCAACCTTGATACCTACCACATTACTTGAACATCGCGCTGCTAGATCGAAACTCCAGGCATTAGTAAGTCCGAGTTGTCCTTGGACATAGATACCTGCTGACCAGACCGGATGATCTTTATATTCACTACCCGTCCAAATAATGACATCAACTGAAAGAGGATCAATCCCGTCCAAGCATTTTCTTGCAGCTTCTATCGCCATCATTGATGGATGCTCACTGGCCTTGGCCCTACACTTCTCCTTGATTCCCATCTTCTCTTCAACGATGTTTACTGGAATACCAGATGCTTTTGAAATGTCTTCAGCAGTCTCTCTTCCTTCGGGAAGCCAGATTCCTGTACTGACAAGACCGATCATTTTGCATACTCCATAAAAAAGCCTGAAAGATCTTGCGACAGACCCTCGCCTTTTTCCCAAAAAAAGAAATGATCACTTTTTGGATAAGTTTTATATTGAATTGCTCTCAAGTCTCTTGAAAGCAATTCAGCATTCGCCACCGGGACAAAACGATCATTTTCACCATGACCTATAAAGATGGGTAAGTCGACATTCTCGAGCTTCACACCTTTTTTCATGAAATCAATGGCAGCATGATTCTGTTTAAGAATTGTCTCCATCGCCACTTCAAGGTTTTTACGATATTCAACAATTTCTTCATATATCCCGGGGGAATTCTGTTTCAACTCAGGATGAACAGTCGTTGCTGTAGATAGCTCTGCTCTAACATTTTTTTCGATTCCAAACAGTTTTACGATGTCTTCATCTTTAATAAATGGAAATGTGAAATACTGATCTCCTCCACCCGTAGTACAAAGAAGTGCAGCTGCTTTAACACCTTTCATTTCTCTTCCCAGAATCTCCTGAGTTATGAATCCACCCATGCTGATTCCGAGCAAAGAAAAGTTTTCAATTGATAAAGACTCAAGAACTTTCAAAACATCATCGGCAAGATCAGAAATACTAAACTCTGTATTGGAGATGGAACTTTCGCCAACTCCTCGATGATTGATCTCCAATAGACGAAAATTCTTTGAAAGTGTTTTTCGAAGTGGTGTGAAGAGATCAACATCACAACCAAGACCTGGAAGACAAACCAGCCAGGGTCCTTGTTCAACTTCACCATGTAAATGGCACTCTATGAATCTTCCATCAAATTCTATTGTTTTTTTCATTGGCTAATAGGTGTCCCTTTTTTTTGAAATCTTGTCAAAGTTTTTTGTACACCTGTATCATTTTGAGAGCAAGGTCCACGAATATTCAATACGTTAGACAATGGAGTTATGCTGAACTATAATAAAATATGGGTTTTTTTATTGCCATTCATGGAGACCTAAAAGCACACGATTTTGACTACCTGTCAGATCTTCAATCTGTGCGAATGGAGAAGACTCTTCCTTCAGGAATGCCTGATCAGATCAGAAAAGAAGTCTTAAAAAAAAGAGAAGAGTCGGCCAAGTCATTTTATGCTTCTCAAGTTATGAATGGACCACCACGCTTTCTTACTCATTCATCTAAATTGAGCGACGCCATGGATCTGATGAGAATCTATGGTATTCGCCATATTCCAATTGTTGAAAATAGTATTCTTGTTGGTATGCTGAGTGATCGAGACCTACTCAGGCTTGAAAAAGAAACAAATTATGATTCGTTGAAACTTATAGATGTTATGACAACACTCATTGTGGCCTGTGACAAAAATACATCTTTGAGAGCTATTGCACTCGTAATGTACAAGGAAAATATCTCAGGAATACCTGTTGTTGATAATAAAAAACTGGTGGGGATGATCACCCGGACAGATATTTTAAAGATGGTGATTGAAAATAAATTTAGCTTCTGAACTTATTTACAGACCTGTTCCCAAGAACCTTTATTACATTTAACTTTGCATCCAGGTGACGTTAATGGCTTCATTGAAGGACATTTTTTATCCTTACAGTCTTCCTGCCATTTACCATCTTTACATTCAGTAATTTTGCATCCGACAGATGGAACTGGCTTGAGTCCACAACCACAATCCATTTCCCAACTCCCTTCTACACATTCACCCACCTTGCAACCTATTTTAGGTACAGGTTTAGGCCCACAGGACTGATCAGCACAGTTTTGAACATAAGCTCCATCTTTGCATTCAATCTTGCAACCTGGTTGAGGCATAGGTTTCGCACCCGAGCAGCTTTCAGCATAAGCAGAAGTCATCAAAACAAAAACAAGGGATACCAATACCATTTTCATTTTCCAAATATCCTCTTCACAGGGTCAAACTGATCAAGTAGTCCCGACTCTCTAAAATATCTTTCAGCACCCGGATGAAGAGGCGCTGTCAAACCTTGTAACATCGATGTCTTACTCAAATCTTTAAGTACAGCATGTTGAGACTTGAAGTCCTCAAGGTTTTCGAAAATATGCTTCACCACTTTATATATTATACCCTCAGGAATATCTTCAGTGGTCAAAAGAGTGGTTTGAATTCCGATAGACTCGACCCGATCTTTGGAATTTACCATACTTGCATACCTGTTCATGGGGACCAATGTGGATTGATAATAAGGATATTTCACTAAAAAAGAATCCACATCACTTATCGGAACTATCATTGCTCCCCCTTGAACATTCGCCGCTTCAGCAATGACCAATGAAGGGTGTCCAATTGTATAAAAGAATGCATCGATTTTACCTTCCAGAAATTTTCTTCCTGCGATGCTGATAGGATACTCGGTGATGTTCATCTTTTTGATGTCCAGTCCTGCTGATTCAATAATATCTACAGCATTGGCCCTATCTCCACTTCCTTTGTTCCCAATATTAACTCTTCTCCCTTCCAAATCTTTCAAAGTTTTCACTCCACTAACTCTTGCAGCGATAAGATTGATTGTTTGAGGGTACAGGGAAAAGAGACTTCGAAGCTTTTTTTGAGGTCCTTTATCTTTCCACTCGCCCTGACCATACCAAGCTTCATAATGGCGATCTGCTTGGGACAACGCCAAATGAATTTTCCCTGAAAGTAAACGATTGATGTTGTCACTAGAGCCGCCGGTTGAAACAACCTTAGAAAAATCTTCATTAGTGTGATCATTGATGGTTTTTGATAGAGCACCACCCGTTGGATAATAGGCTCCAGAAAATCCGGCTGTACCTATTTTCAAAGTTTCATTGAAACCAATTCCATAGTTGGCACAGGATGCTAGTGCGACCAAAAAAATGAATAAGTGGAAAGTTCTCATCATATATTCATTTTAATGGTGTATGGGACAAAAAAAAAGGGCCCGTTGCAGTATCGCAAGGGGCCCTCTTGAGCAAGATAGATATCTTGAATTAGTACTTTGTTACAGAACCTTTTCCTGTTACGTGGAATGATTCTGAAGTTGAGATAGTTCTCATAACACTGCTGGCCTTATAGTCAATCTGAACTGTAGCACCTGCAGTTGGATTAGCACTTGATCCTCTGTTAGCAATATTCACAAGTGAGCTGTTAGCGTCAAATTGGAATCCCCAAGCAACAGAAACATTAGATGCCTTAACGTTAAGACCTGTGATGTAGTTACCTTTACCTTCATACTTTCCAGCATATTGAAAAATAACAGTGTAATCAAAAGCGATAACTGTCATTCCAAAAAGGTTTTCGTACTTCACTCTATAAGTAACTGCTTTAGGAGCTGACCAACCTTCCATTTGATAGAAAGCCGCATCTGGATCATCAGTCTTTGGAAGAACTGATAGTGGAGTCATAAGGTTTTGGTTAAGAACTGGTCTACCAGCTTCGATGATGGCCCAGATTTTTTTACCAAGAGCGATCAACTTTTCAATCGTCATGATAACTTCACCAAGTTTTTTCTCATCACCTTTTTCATCTAGGACTTCTACTGGAGTTTCGATTTCAGTTACACTCACTTTCCCGATAGTGAAGTAGTCTTCATCATATTTTGAGTCTGCAGGAACAGAAGCTCCTTCAATTCTTTGCTGAACAAATGGGAGAATTTGTGTGTCTCCAATCGCTGCAAATGTCTGACTTGAAAAAAGTAGAACTGAGGCCAGGGCCAAAGATTTTAAGATGTGCATAAAGGGCTCCTCTTTTTGGGTTTCTCGTTTAGTTAGTCTCTAGGTCTGTCGCGAGAATGAACTTATGATTTACGCAAAACGTCGTCAATGTCTCCCGATATTACATTTACTTACATCTCCACTTATAGGTACTATTAGCCAAACTTATACATGGCATCATATCCACTTAATATCTCGTCAAAATTTGAAAATGTAATCATTACCACGCTGCACAAATGATGTCAGAAAGCTGATATAGTGCCGATTCAACATCTAAACGGGTTTTAGTGAGCTTTGAAACGACTCATTTTTATCGTTCTTTTCACCTTTATTACGAATATGTCTCCAATTTGGAGTCAGGAAACCTCACAGCATAATTTTGAACGCAGCCCGGCCATGCGTGGCCCGGCCCAACGTGGCCCGGCCCAAATAGAAGCAGATGACGCCTCTTCTGGAATTGCTTCAGGTGTAGCGACATTTCTTGGAGAAAAGCTTGGCGAGTTTTTAAGTGAACTATTCGATCTTGGATTTCAAACAGGTGCTTCTAATTTTGATTTGATAGAACTGAGTGGCGCTGAGCTCGGTCTCGATCCAACTTTTATCAGCTCTATTGTCATCGGAATAAACCGCCAGCTTGAGAAAAACCCATTTGCAGATAGCGCAGATGAAAAGTATCTCGTCAAAGACACTGTCAGAGTAGGAATTCGACTTGGGCTGGGTTTAGTTGTTAGTGGTGAAGTTGGTCTGATCAGGGAATATACATTGGTATATCCCAAGAAAGGACTTGGAAGTGCACTTCTTTCAAAAGGGTTCATCTTCAATCCATTCCTGCCCATAAACGTCATGAGAAACAAGCTTCCAAAAAAATTCACCCTAATGGTTGATTCTTATCTTGAGGGGCGTGGAAAAATTAACTTGGGTGCACATGTTTTTTTACCTATCGGTTCAGAAGTATCCCTTTCGAGAGTCAGATTAAAAAGGCACATGATTACTCGAAAAAACTCTAATATCATCAATGTCATCAGTGATAAAAGCCGTTATACCCGTCTGGCTCAATCTGTGTATCTTAGACTCGGATTGATCAAGTTTCCATTTTTTGACACCAATTTCGACAAAGGTGAACTTGATAGGACTTATTACCAACTAAATTTAGATGACCCAGGCACTCCTTCTCCCTATGATGCACTCGATAGAGTCATCAAAAAACAAGATACTCAACTCCTAAGATTGATCGGGAGACAAATGACTTTGAAAGATGAGTTTACTCAAAGGGCCCAAAGCTTTTCTGTCTTCGGATTGGTCACTAATAGACAGTATGCTCGTACTTCTGACATTACAGAAAATCGGGCCCCTGACCAAGATCAAACAGATGAAATGGTTAGGCGTTATCAAATTGAATCTTTTAATCACATGTCATGGACACTTGGATACAAAGGCGAAAAGAATCAGAGTCATGTTCTCACCATGATGGAAGTAGATAAAGAAAAGCAAGTACAAAATCCTGTTGTTGAAATCACTCTCAATACTTATGACAATCAACTCAAGCGAAGTGAAATTAATGATTGGTACCTTCCCCTTGCAAATACCATTGGAGGGAAGGATAATTTCATTACTCAAGACAATTTTGATTCCATCAATTTGGATAAACTCAAAAAACTCTACCTGAATGCCTATTGGACAATCCATGCCAAGGGTATCTCAAATATTCTTGAAAAAAATGAAGCTGAGCTATGGAAAGAACTCGAAGCTGAAACCGGAAAAACAAGAAAGTACTGGTTGGAAAAAGCAAGACAAAGACCTCAGGTATCCAGACTTATCAGGAATGAGAGAACTACTTCAGAATCTTTGATGGCAAAGAAGATTTCTCGTTTTTTTAAATCAATTAGAAGGGCCAAAGAAAATAACGGTATAGAAAAATGGAGTCACTTCGGTGATGCCTTGAAAGAGGTCGTTTATATTTCCAAACAGACCTGGAACAAGACATTCTTTTCATATCTTTCAAGAATTGCGGGAAGAGAAAATATCTTCAGCAAGGTACAGTTCTACTTGACCAATTCATCTGAAGAAAAAGAAGTCTTGATTGAGAATGAAAGCGGAATCAAAAAACAGACTTCAAATGTTTATCATAAGTTCAATTTCGATAAACCAAGTGACTACTATTATCTCTTCGATGATCTCTTCAGAATCAGCCCCAGCCTTTAAACTCGTCCAAAAACTTTGATTTTATCTTTTGTTCAATACCAACGATATCAGCTGTTGGTATGGTAATCCTACAGATAAGCTGAATTTCTTCGTGGGATTTAAAATAGATCCTCACTTTCGGATCAAGTTCAGGTACTTCAAGAGCAGCTCGATCCTGCATGCGACTGATATAACTTTTGGCCTCATCAAGATATGAGGAGCAGGCCTCAGTTGCTGCTTCCAAGAGAATTTTTTTGGCTTCCCTGTGATCAGACTTCGGAGTCAATGGAATTGAAAATGTATGAAGAGCATATTTTCTAAAAATACTTTCATTCTTTGTTGGATATGTAACAAATAAGCTGTTGGGAATGGTGATCATTCTTCCAGTGTAATGAGAAGTGGAATGCCCTGGACCGATTTCCATCAGTTTGGTTGCAGAGACAGTTTTATCAACAATCACTCCACGATAACCATTGATCTCAATCCAATCACCAACAGTACAAACATTGTTTCCTGCTTTATAAAGTGTACCCATAAAACAAGTAATAAGCTCTTTTGAAGCAATCACACTGGCAACAGCAATCGCAGCTAGAGAAAGTGCAAGTTCTCTCAACTCTGTTGACCAAATCAATACCATTCCAATAAAAACAGCAAAAGACAAAGTCGAGTTGGTGTTAACCATCATCCTTCTTTTGTTTTCTCTCATGATGGTGGTCGAATTTTTTAAAATTTTATTAACGGTAAACCTGATCAAAAAAGCAGTCAGTAAAATACCTGTCGTGAAAACAATCTGACCCGCTGTGGCATACTGTTTCCAGTTGATTAAAATATCTTTCATAAAAAAAACCTTGACTTACGCAAAACTTACGCAATAATAAACTTCATGAGCATAACAAAAAAGCAAAAAGAAGTCCTTGATTACATTATTTCTTACACTGAAAAGAATGGCTACTCTCCTACTCAAAAAGAGATCAAGGATTATTTTGGCTTCAAATCCTTCGGGTCTGTCCAACGTTACATCAAATACCTCGCGAATGCAGGGTTCCTTGAAAGTGATTGGAACGCTCGAAGAGGCCTCAAGGTGGTTGAAGAAACTCCTGCACACACACCCTCTTCTAACTCATCTGATGTCGCTGAAGTTCCATTGCTTGGAAAGGTTGCCGCAGGTATTCCCATTGAGGCCATTGAGTCAGCCGATGAGAGTATCACGGTTCCTTCAAGCATGGTTCAAGGTGCTCACAAGTATTTTGCTCTCAAGGTCAAAGGTGATTCCATGATTGAAGATGGAATTTTTGAAGATGACTTAATTGTGTGTCGTCACCAAAATACGGCCAACAATGGGCAAACAGTCATCGCTGTTCTGGAGGGAGAAGCAACAGTTAAGCGCTACAAAAAATCGAGATCTCATATTGAACTTATTCCCGCCAATTCAAGCATGGAACCTATCATTGTGGATCAAAACTCAGGCGCATTTTCAATCGCTGGTATTCTGGTAGGTCTTATCAGATCTTATGTCTGATCACTTCACACAATCAATTATCAAAAAAGTCCTCGAGCAAGATCGTCACATTATTCATATCGATATGGATTGCTTCTTCGCGGCTGTTGAAATGCGTGACAACCCCACTCTCAGAGAAATCCCTATTGCGATAGGAGGCAGTAGCCGGCGTTCTGTATTATGTACCGCCAACTACCCAGCAAGAAAATTTGGAGTTAGGGCCGCTATGCCATCACTTATGGCCATGAAACTTTGCCCTCACCTTAAAATCGTGCCAGGTCGTTATAACGTCTACAAGGAAGAAAGCCAGAAAATCAGAGAAGTATTTGAAAAATACACAACACTCATTCAACCCCTGTCACTTGATGAGGCCTTTCTAGATATCACTCATCTAGTTGATGAAAACAACAGAGCTGAAATGATTGCAGAAAAAATCAGAAATGATATTTTTTCAGCTACAGAACTCACAGCATCAGCAGGTATCTCACCAAATAAGTTTCTTTCAAAAGTGGCCAGTGATTGGAATAAACCCAATGGACAACTGCATATTTCAAAGCAATCTATTCTAGACTTTGTAGAAGAACTTTCACTCTCCAAGATTCCTGGTGTTGGACCTAAATCTATGGAGAGACTCTCACGAATGGGCCTTAACACTTGTGGTGACATTCAGGAAAAAAGTCCCGATTGGATGGAAAAATATTTTGGTAAACATGGTCTCGACCTTTACCGCCTTTCCTTTGGTCTAGATGATCGCCCAGTCAGAACAGAATCTATTCGAAAAAGTCTTAGTGTCGAAAATACATTTGCTGATGATATTGAAGGATGGAATGCCTGTCTCAAAGAAGTAAAAGACCTCTTGCCAGAAATACGCTATCGGTTAAAAAGATTCAAAGATAAAAAAAACATTCACCAAAATATCCTTAAATCGCTTGTAGTTAAAATCAAGTTTCATGACTTTCAATCCGTAACTGTCGAAAAGACATGTTCCCCCGAAGTCTTTCAAACTTTTTGGGACAAAGGTATCTGGACCAAAGAACTTGATGAACTCATGCAAGGACTACTCAAACAAGGGCTCAACAAAGGTGGCAAACCTGTCAGACTGCTTGGAATGGGTTTTAAATTGGACCACCAGAAAGTGGACGAAGCCCTGCCAGTTCAGTTAAGTTTATTTGCATGAATAGTTTTCTGGCTTCAATCAAAGAACACTCAAATAATGTCTTTTGGGAGGATTCTCATACGAAAGTTCATTATCATCAACTCGAAGATACAATTCTTCAGCTGGCCGAGCACGTTTCTCTTCCTGAAAGAACTTTGGTTGCCGTGCAAGAAGCACACCCTTTAGATGTTCTCAAGCAAGTTCTCGCTCTCTGGAAAAAGAATTGTATTCCCGTTCTTATCCCTTCAGATACTCCTGCTGACATGATGAGTGACCTTGAAACTCAAGTCCCATTCGGAGAGGAATGTCCTGAAGGTGATCTGGTTTTCTTCACTTCTGGAACTCAAGGAAAACCTAAAGGAATTGTTCATAGTATTCAAACTCTCTTCAACTCAGCAAATGCGACCATTCAACACTACGGTTTGGTTGAAGGAAATAAATGGGGACTAACATTACCTGTTCATCATACAGGTGGTTTTATGATTCTCTTGAGATGCATCGCTGTAGGAGCAACGGTTGTTCATGGGAACTCGTGGAGAGACGTCTTACATACTCCTTGTGACTTTTATTCGCTTGTTCCAACCCAACTTCAGGAATCAATACATAACGAAAATTTGATCAAGGCCAAAGTTGTTTTGATTGGAGGCGCAGCTCTTTCTCAAGACATTTTGAATGCAGCCAACGAAGAAGGTATTCCAATTTACCTTTCGTACGGAATGACAGAAACCGCGGCACAGATTACCAGCTCAATGATTAATCCAACCATTTCCAACTTGGCGGGTCACCCCCTTCCCGGATCTGAAGTTGATCTAGACCAGGAAGGACATATCAAACTGAAATCGAATGGCCTGATGATTGGACAATTTACTCATGGTATCTTTCATTCTCCTGAACTTATTGATGATTGGTTTGTTCAAAAAGATTTTGGAGAAATGACAAATGATGGTCTTATAGTCAAAGGTCGATCCGATAGAATCTTTATCAGTGGTGGAGAAAATATCAACCCCACGACAATTGAAAAGGCCTTTTTTGAACTTCCTTATGTCAACTCAATCTATGTAGAAGCTGTTGATGATGAAAGATTCGGGAAAGTACCTATTGCCTTGATTGAAGCTCAAAGGGATGAGCTGGAAAAAATTGAAGAAGAAGCAGGATACAGACTTCCAAAGTTCATGCACCCAAAAGAATATATCCCTTTCAAATGGGACTATGAACGAGGACTAAAGCCTGATAAACGCTTTCGAAAATTACTTATTGATCTCTACCAAATGAAAAAGAAAGTTCACTTCAACTATGAGGTAGAAGGCACACTTGGGAAACCGGTGGTCATTATGCTTCATGGTTTTATGGGGGACACATCAGACTGGAAAACAATCGTTGATAAAATATCTGATCAATGCTTCATGATACTTATTGATTTACCTGGACACGGAAAAACTCAATCCAATAGCTACACTGACCAGCAACAGTTTTTGGATGAACTCCAAATGTTTTCTTCTCAATTCAAAAACCACACTCCTACCGGAGTTGGTTATTCAATGGGCGGAAGATTACTTCTCCAGCTAGAGAACCAGACTCCGGGTCTTTTTAAAAGCTTGTTATTGGAATCTGTTCATCCGGGAATTCAAGACGATTCAGAACGAATAGAGAGACTCAAAAAAGATGAGACACTCCTTGATGGTCTTTTTACGACCGCCAAATTCAGAGACTTTTTGGATTCATGGTACGACCTTCCCCTTTTCCAAGGGATCAAAGATAACAAAAATTATGAAAATATGGTGAGGCATAAACTTCAGGCCACGCCTAGTGAACTTCAACAAGGCCTTAATTTATTGAGCACTGGTCATCAAACTGACTGTCGAGAAGTTTTCAAAACTGGAAAGACCCCTATCACATACATCGCAGGAGGAAGAGATTCCAAGTACGCCGAATTTGCCAAGGAAATTGCCTCATATGGAAATTCGATGGTCGAGGTAGGTATCAGCGCTGGAAATTGTCACAACATCCATTTTGAGTCCCCTGATATGTTCTGTATGTACTTGAAAGCTGCCCTGAAATGATGGCAAGCGGTTTAAATTCAAAAACTCTTGAAATTCTGTAAGATGCTTCCTAATTCCAACAACTTGGAAATATAAGCCTCAATCCATTTCTGACTAAACTAATCCCCCTTTATAATTGAATTAAGGGGATGGGGTATTTCGACGAAAAGATAAGAAATTCCATTACTTAAATTTCTATCTGACCCCGGGAGAAGGGACTTATGAGAGCGCTACTTACCTTAGTTATTTCTTTTTGTTTACTGCACATCCAAGTGCACGTCAGTTACAACTCATTCGGCTTTGGTCTGACGAAGGCCCATGCAGTCGATGGGAACAATGGTAACAATGGCAATAACGGTAACAATGGCAATAACGGTAATAATGGAAATAACGGCAACAATGGAACAGACAATGGAAATGCCACCAATGGTGATAACACAAATAATACTGTAAATCCTGGACCAGGAACAGTACCGGGAACAGGTTCAGAACCAACTGATGAAGATAACACCTACACTGTTGAAGATGAGCAAGGTAACCCATCTCTTGCCGGTGGAATGATCATGGAGGCCATTCTTCTGATTGTGATTGTTATTGCAGCCAAATACCTCATTATGACCTGTCAGAGAATAGATACAATCATCTACGCGGCAACTTCTCTGTATTACATCGCCATGGAAATCATGAACTATGGCAAATATAAAAAAGGCTCTGAGGCAGAGATGAAAATCTATGCCGATAAAGATAAAGATGAACAAATTGAGGCATTAACTGCAGCAGCAAACGAAACGAAAGAAGCTGCTGATGCTGCCCACAAAAAAGCAGGATTTGCCAGAAATGCCATGATTGGATTTCTTTTAGCTGCTGTCGTCTTAATGATCCAATTGGCTTACCAGGCGTGGACTGATGGAGGCGAAAGTTTAGCTTGTGAAGCAACCGGTGGATTCTTAGGAAATGGAAGTGGTTCGAGTAATATCGCACAAAATGAGCAGATACCTGACGACATTTTCAATGATCCACTACAAGAAACGACGACCCAAGAGAATTTACTGTCAAACCCACAATTGACTTGTTCTGAAAATGATCACGTTTATGAAATGTTTGAAGTAGATCAAAAGCTCTCTGATATGGATAAGCCATATCTGAGAAATCTTCACTTACAGCAAAAGTATGAAAATCTCATAACAAAATACCAGGACGACAAAGTCGAAAATGAAAGTCTTAAAGCTGCGCTGGAATTTTTCTTTCCAACAGCTAATGCTGATGCTGGTGTTCTTGCAGGTCTTGGGATTGGAGCCGTAGGTCTTGGCGCTATTGCTCTTATCGAACCTGCGTGGAGTACTAAACTAGCCGCTTGGTTCAAAAAACCATGGTCTAGAGTTATAGCCTATGGAGTCTTTGCTGCAATTGCTTTAATTGTCTGGAGACTTGTGGAAGGAGCCGCAGGAAAATTAGATAAGCGCGCTGAGCAATATGAAAACCTTGCGAAACAACTAACACAACAACTCAATGGTTACCAAATTGCAGCGGGTGGTGGCTTCTCCACTATTAACAGAGGGCAAGGTCCAGAGTCTTCAATTGACGATACTGAAAAAACAACGAAGACAAGTTCTTGCTTCACAGGAGCTCCTGGACAACTCAAACAAGATCCAAACTGTCTCTGTAAAGCAGCAAAAAATTGTAAACAGATGGAAATGCCGAAGGTATCTTTCAATGGTATGTCGACTCCTGGTATCGTTTCTGAGCCGATGAGTCTATTCAAAAGTTCAGGGAATAAGCTTTATTCAGGAGACATGGCAGGTGCGCAAACAGACTCGGCCAAACTAGGTCAATATGCATCTAAAATGCAAAGAAGATTTACCAACCTTCAGAAACAAATAAATGATAGAAGAAAAGCTGAAGGCAAAGGCGCTATTCCGTTTGGAAAACAAAGTCGTGCACTTAAAGCAAAAATGGTAAAAATGATGACCGACGATATAAACAAACTAAGTGCTGATCAAAAGAATGCACTAGCTGGTATTGGCGGAGCTCAAGGTCTAAGCTCTGAAGAAATAGACAAAATTGCCAAAGCTACTCCTGCACCAGCACCAGCTGCAAAAGCTGCTGGGAGTGCAGGTAACGCCAAATCAAAAGATGAATTTGCAGGATTTGATTTTGGAGATGAATCAGGGTCTTCTTCAACTGAAGAAATGGCCGTGGATCCGAATGCCATGGCAGCAAACATGGATGATCAAGGAATGTTCCAAGGTGATATCACTGATAGACCTGATGAAGATATTTTCAAAATCATCACCACCAGATACATGAAATCGGCTTACCCTAACTTCTTCGATGAAAACGGTAATCCAACAAAGATCAGTGAATAAAAATCTAAAGAAATATAAAAAAAAGGCCCTGAATAGGGCCTTTTTTATTTGCTAGTCTTAGCTCTTTTTCTTTTTCTTTTTCTTTCCGCCGTCTTTGCCGCCCTTCATTTTCTTGAGAGCGAAAGCTGCAGCACCACCACCTAGAAGTACATAGATGATTAGCTCGGTGTCCGATGTTCCACCACCAGATTTTTTCTTCTTCTGGTAACCAACATCAAACTGACGATCATCTGGAATAAAAGTTGTATCTTCTAGAAGATCTTCGTTCTGTTTTTTGATTTTGAAGTTACTGTTAGCTGCATTCTTTTGTCTGAACACTCTCAGAGTGGCAATTACACGATCAAAAACACCCTTATAAGCTTCGTAATGATCTTTTGAAACAGAAAATGTTACAGCAACACCAAGGTCTTCCTTAACTGTAGCTAGATATCTAGTATAGAATCCAGGAACCTCAGATGCCATATGAAGTGAATCAACCCATCTGTGATTGTTGATTGTCTTCATGTTTGAATACTTTGGCTCAGAAACCTGAGTCTTTCCACCTGGAAGTGTAAAAGTCTTTTGCTTTTTCAGGTAGGCCATATACATGTCGAGAGAATCCTGACTACCTCTGATTTTGGCAGCAAGAATAATGATGGCCTCTTTCTTTCTCTGCTTGTTGCTTGATTGACATACCCACTCAGTTCCTTCAAGAGCACATTCCCAACCAGGTGGAAGTTCAAACTCACAATACTGGGAAGTGAATCTTTTGGCGTGGACGTTTGTCGTCAAACCAATAAGAGTTAACAAAAAGAATAGTTTTTGGAGGCGCAACCTCATGTACGAATCCTTGTTTGAATAATTGAATCTATTTATAGTTTACCTTAACTCATTGAACTTACAACAATGAATAATCGGCTTTTCTTTCCCGTCCTTTTTGATCCACTAATAGCCGCGAGCTGAAAATCCTTTTTCGATCTTGATCTCATTAAATCTCTTGATGAGCTTTACAATCGAGCTGTCGGAGTTCACCTCGTATACGACGCCAGTGGCCACAAGAACATTTCCGCCAAAAAAATCTGTTTTAAAAATATCAAATCGCATACCTTTCTCAACATCTTGGGCCAGACCCTGATCAATTTTGATGAATTTTCCACGCGGAGAAACTTTTAGAACAGTTCCCTCAATTTCATATTCCTTGAATTTGGTAATCACTCGTTCATCTTTGGAAACACCTTTGGAGCTCCAAGTTATGGTGAAACCAGTTTCATAACCAAGGTCAGTACTTTGCCCACCAACAACGACACCACCCTTAAGGCCCAGCTTCCAAGTTGAAAAGGCCTTATTGATTTGCAAGTAAGGCATCATCTTTTCTCTGTTAATACTGTTGTAGAGATACGATGAACCACTAGCAATTTGAGGCTTGGTTTCTGCTGCTGATCCAAAATCATCAGTACCCAAAGAGTAAATCCCTTCAACACCCATAATCCAGGCCCATTTGGTCCAGGCCCAAGCAAAACTGGCGTCGTAGATGACTTCCTGACTTAAATCATTTGGAGGCATATTAAAGGCCACAAAACTACTGAAGTTCCCTGTCTTGGAAAACTTTCTGGCCAGATGCAGACCGACCGTAAACTCTTTGCCATCATCACCAAGTACAAGTTCATCAGTTGGAACAGTTCCAGGAATGTATTGCTGTGTCGTAAAAACAGTCTGACGATATTGAAGATCAAGAGCAAAAATCCAAGGGGAACTAGGCGTAATAATCGTATACTTGGCTCCTCCCCAAATGGACTCTAATCCTGCAGCAGAAAGAGATTCGCCGGAGCTATTGATGGAATTATTCTGACGGTAATTGAAACCAAGTCTTACTTCAAGCTGCTTTCCTATTCCATAACTGAGATCAAGGCCTCCCTGAAATCGGCCAAAATCTTCAGAGTCGACGAATGGTTGCTCAACACCAAGGCTATCCACTCTTGAAGTAGTCTTCCACATTTCAGCATTAAGATTGATCTCATAGGCCTTCCATCCAACATGCGCAGCTGACGGACGGTACAAAAGACTGCTCTCTTCCTGAGCTTGCAAAGCTCCGATAAAACAGAGAATAAAAATCAGGTATTTCTTCATCCATGAAGCCCTTTGAATAATCCTGATTAAAGATTACAAAATCTAGGGACAGTTGTAAAAGATTGTTTTCAGGCAGCTTTTCTTTGAAAAGTTTTATCAATAGTCTGGGTATAAGCAGGAAGCTTGACTGAATTGACCCAGTAACCATCGACAATAGCAAACGAGAACTCTCCCCCTTGCTCTTCACAAAGGCTAGCAATCGATTTGAGTCCAAGTCCATTGGCCTTGTCATCTGAAGAATATTTGTCCCCACCCATAATGATGGCAGAAAGATCTTTAGCGAGATTCTCATGATCCTCGCCGAGTCTGAAGACCTTACTTTTGGCGGTAATGGATAACCCAGTTTCGTCATAATCAAAGACGAATTCCGCTTCATTAGTCTGATCTTCGGCCATGTTCTTCACTAGGTTGTTCATTATTCTATAAAAACTTGGAAAATGAACCATGCACTTTTCAGAAACATCTGGATCAGATGATCCACTGATCATTCCCTTGAAGACAAAATGAGTTTCAACAAGGTTATCAGGAAGATAACTTTTGATTACTTTTAAAATAGAAGCTTTGGCAAAATCAAAACTCACATACTCATAGGTACCAAAAAGATTCTTATGCCCATATTTATAATGATCTTTAATCAAGGACTGGATCATTTTAATTTCATTTCTGAGTGTTTTGACTTCATTGTAATCAAGACTGTTACCACCAGAAACCTTGTGTCCTAGATACATATTCAGACCATGAGTCATGTTGATTAGATCATGATAAAAATATTTATCTTTTGACTCCTTGTCATCATGTTCACTTGCATACTGATTTCTAAGAATCGAATGGATCACACTTCTATTTTCTTTAAAGGCCATCCTGATTCCCCAGAAAACAATTCCGGCAAACCAAAGAACAAATCCACCGACAAAAACAATTTCTCTAGGCGCAAGCAAGTTCTTATGAGTCACGCCATTGACTGCTGTATACATCAATACTGCAATCACACCCAGACTCGCCCCTTTGAAGAAATGTTCCTGATTGAAAGAGAGGTCCTTGGAAATAAAGTGATAAAGTCCAGCAGCACACGGAATGATACTCAAGTAGAGAGGACCTATCGAAGATTGTTCAAAAGCCACACCTACCAAACATAATGTCTGAAACAGAAAATAAGCCGGGAAGACAAAAAGCCTTGATGCTCCTACAAGTCCATAGGCGAAGTAATAAATGTAGAGATTTCCCAAGAGGAGCGCTGAAAGATAAAAGTTCTGATGAAAAGGAAACTTATCGATTGCCCAACTTCCGATCCACATAACCAAAGAAGCATAAAAGCTATAACCCAGATACTGGTCTTTGATGATGCGTGATGAACGTTCGAACTTGAGTTTTTTCATGCAGGGTTCTCATTCATATATTTGAAGAGAACCCTGATTGATTGGTTATTTTACCGGATCAAATCTAGCGTTATTGCCAAGGGCCTCTTCGATTCTAAGAAGTTGGTTGTACTTCTCCATTCTGTCAGAGCGGCTGGCGGATCCAGTTTTGATATGTCCACTTCCAGAGGCCACTGCCAGGTCAGCAATAAAGCTGTCTCCAGTTTCTCCAGATCTGTGGCTAATAATTGCTTTGAAGTTGTTTTTAAAAGCAAGTTCGAGAGTTTCAAAAGTCTCAGTTAAACTTCCAATTTGGTTTACTTTAACCAAAATAGAGTTTGCTTGCTTCTTCTCAATTCCTTCGGCCAAGATTTTTTTGTTTGTTACAAACAGATCATCCCCAACCAAAAGAACCTTATCTCCAAGAGCAGCAGTCAGTTTTACCCAACCATCAAAGTCGGATTCATCCAGTCCATCTTCTATACTGTATATCGGATATTTTTCAGTCAGATCTGAGTAATATTTAATCATGTCTTCACTTGAATATTCAGTACCTTGCATGTGATATTTGCCGTTTTTGTAAAACTCTGAAGCAGCTGAATCAAGAGAGATACTGATGTCCACACCCGGCTTATATCCAGCGTTTTCAATGGCCTTCAAAATACAGTCAATTGCTTCTTCGTGGGATCCAAGATTGGGAGCAAATCCACCTTCATCACCAACATTCGTGCTGTGACCAGCATCATGTAGAACTTTCTTGAGAGCATGGAAAGTCTCAACTCCTGCTCTGAAATTTTCACTGAATGATTTCTTCATATGAGGAACAATCATGAATTCTTGAATATCTAGATTGTTTGAAGCATGTTCTCCTCCGTTGATGATATTCATCAAAGGAGCTGGCAAACGGTAAGCACCATCTGCATCGTTTGGAATATTTAATTTGTCGTGCATATACTCAAAAAGTTGCATTCCCTCATCAAGTGCACCAGCTCTACAGGCCGCCATGGAAACTGCAAGAATAGAGTTTGCTCCTAGATTCTTTTTGAAGTCATCACCATCAAGTTCAAGCATGGCAAGGTCGAGACCTTTTTGATCGGTAACTTCTTTTCCAATCAAAACGGGTTTGATTTTTTCATTAATGTTAGCGACAGCTTTTCTTACACTTTTTCCAACGTAATAAGACTTGTCACCGTCTCTCAGTTCGAGGGCCTCTCTTGTCCCAGTGGAAGCACCACTTGGAACTGCAGCTCTTCCCAAGTTACCTTTCTCTGTAAAGACATCGGCTTCAACAGTTGGGTTTCCTCGAGAGTCGAGTATCTGACGGGCCACGATATTTGTGATTTTGGACATGGGGTTCTCCTTTTCCAAACTTAAAAATGAACCCCGAATTTATACCTTTTTAGGGAGTGGCCGTAAGGCCCCAAGCAGTGAGGAAAAATTTTGCTCCTGCCACTTTGCCGATTTTGAGGAATAAAAGTTAAATGAAGTGACTTTTTTCGATGTGTCATCAGTAAAATTCAATAATTCTTTAACTCGACGGGCCACATGAGGACAAGGAGAAATCAATTTTATCTGATACTCCTGATCAAGAAAGTCTCCTATTAAAGGGTAATGAGTGCATCCAAGAATCAAGTGAGTAAGAGAGGACTCATTGATGAATTCCAGTTCACTTCTAATTTCAGCAATCAAATCTTCCTGCCAACCTTGCTTGAAGAGATGTTCAATCAGTTGTGCCAGTTTAGGGCTTTTAAAAGACAAAAGATTTCCTTGGGGATCAAATCGCTGGATCAATTGTCTAAAGCGAGAGCTATTTCCTGTCATCGTTGTTGTGAGTATACCAATACGATCATTTTCAAAATCGAAGCTCTCTTTATGAATCACATTCACATAAGGCTCGACTCCAACAAAAGGTATATCAAACTCTGAGCGCAATAGGTCTATGGATACGGCCGTTGCACTGTTGCATGCTAGAACAATCAGCTCTGCTCCTTCATCCAGTAGGGCCTCCACGGCTTTTCTGGTGTGAACAATCACTTCATCTGAACTCAAGTTCCCATAGGGGGCATTCTGATCATCTGCGTAATAGGAAACTTCAACTCCAGGAAGGAGCGAATGAATTTCGGAGAGGATTGAGAAGCCCCCAATCCCTGAGTCCATGATTCCAATTCTGATCTGTCCGTTGGTTGTTCTTTTCATATACAAGCGTTATCCTTGATCTAATCAGTTTTAATCAAGGCGTCATAAGTTGGAAAGATTAAAATTAAAACTTCCAGAAAAGAAATTATACGAAACATCCCACACTCTTCGAATCGATGACATGAACTATGGGGGTCATTTGTCCAACGACAAGGTATTGGCCATTTTTCATGACCTCAGAGTTCGTTGGCTTAAAGAGTATGGCTTCACAGAACTTAGGGCCTTTGGATCCAGCCTTATCATGTCCGACTCCCAGGTTCAGTATCGGGCAGAAGGCTTTCAAGGTGATGAACTCAAATCAATTCTCCTTCTAGGTGAAATTGGCAACAGTGGATTCGAACTTTATTACCAGTTGATCCGCGTTGAAGATCAAAAAGAAATTGCCAGAGGAAAGACAGGAATGGCCTTCTTTGATTATGACAAAAGAAAGGTTGCTCGTGTCCCTGAGGATTTTGCCAAGTATGCACAAGGAATAAGCTATGCAGCTGATTAAACCTAAGGCCCTAAAGCCTGGAGATACGATTGGAATCTTCACTCCATCTTCACCTTGTCATGTATGGTTTAAAGAAAAGTTTGAACACGGTATCAGACAGATTGAAAAAGCAGGGTTCAAAGTTGTACTTGGAACTTTAACAGAAAAGTATACTGACGAGGGTTATCGCTCAGGAACACCAAAAGAGAGAGCTGAAGAGTTCATGCAACTGATTCGGTTCCCAGAAGTGAAATGTTTGATGTCTACCATAGGCGGAATTTCCTCCAATGCCATGATTGAACACCTCGATTTTGACGAAATTGCAGCAAACCCTAAAATCATTACGGGATATAGTGATGTCACCAGTCTTCACATGGCCATTCACTCTTATACTGGTCTTGCCACTTTCTATGGACCAGCTGTAATTCCTTCATTTGGAGAATATCCTGATGCGTTCGATTTTACAGTAAGAAGTTTTCTTGATGCTGTTCAAGGGCATCGAAACGGAAAGCGTGAACTTACACCTCCCCAAAAATGGTCTTCTCATTTCAGAGATGCATTCAGTAAAGAATGGAAAACTGGAAAAAGAGAATATCAAGAAAACCCTGGCTGGTTTTCACTCTCAACGGGCAAGGCCAAAGGTCCCTTAATAGCTGCCAATTTCAATACTATGATGTCCTGTGCAGGAACGACATATTTTCCCAAACTTGATGGAAAAATTCTCATGATGGAAGAAATGAATTGTGAACTTGGCGAACAAGAAAGAAAGCTGGTTCAATTCAAAAACATGGGAGGGTTTCAAAAAATCAGTGGATTAATAGTTTCCAAACCAGAAATCTATAAAAACTCCGATGCCCCATTTGAATATAATGATCTTCTTCTGGAAATCATTGGAGATCACAACTTCCCTATAATGACGAATTTTGACTGTGGACATACTCACCCAATGATTACGCTCGCTCAAGGGATTGAAGTAGAAATGGATGTCAAAAAGAATTCTGCTTCATTCACATTACTTGAACCAATGATAGAAGCATAAAAAAGCCCACTTCGGAAGTGGGCCTTTAGTATTTGAATTTTTAGATAAGTTCAGTGAAGTTCTTCAGTCTCTTCTCCGCCTTCAACAGATACTTGAGCTTGTCCTCTACCAAAACCAAATTCGAAACTAATAAGATCTTGGATAGAACCACCACGACTTACAGATGGAGCAAGGTATCTTCCTTGATCATTGACATCACCGTGCTCAGCTTCCCATCTCCCTTTTTCAGTCAGGTCAATTCTTTTACCTGGATAAATTCCAATTGCTTGAAACTGAATTGTTCCACGACTTCTTGAATTTCTAGGACCAATGATTTCCATGTAATCTGGAGATTGATCGACATTAACATAACCAGCGGCATTAAATTGATATCCGTTATAGAAAACAGTGGCCGATATATACTGTTTTTCGATTTGTCTGTTCGATCTTTCATCGAATTTGAAATAGAATTCACCAGGAAGTCTCATGTCATTCCCAAAAGACGTCCACATGGCGTTTCTGGTTACGTCCAATCTCACTCCATTATTTAGATAGAGAACAGCACGGAACTGATGCCATCTTTCAGATTTAACACCTAGGTGATTTTCGATTTGAAAATAAGCTGCATTGGCAGTAGCTGCTAGAGCACTCATGAGAAAAAGGCCCATAAACAATATTTTTTTGAACATCTGTGTCCTCCCTGAACCCGGTTCTAAATGAAAAATATGCTAAATTTTTCCATTTACGCTATATGTTGTCAAACCCTTGAAATCTAAAGATTTCTGGCATTTAACCCCAATTCTCCCGTGTCATTTCAGTCATATAGCAGTGCGTAAAATCACTGAAATCATGTGTAAATATTTCAATTCAGATGCATTGCGCGTTGCGACATACTATTATTCCGCAAACTTTTAAAAGATCACACAAGGAGCCACTGGTGAAGAAAAAATGGTTTGCACTATTAATGATCCTCGCCCAACTGATTAGCTTTCAAGCACTCGGGCAGGACAATTCAGGATCTGATGATTCAGGACTTTTAGGTGATGATTTTTCATTTGGCATTGATGGAGAAATCAATGCTGGTGGAACAGTCAACACTAATGGAGACGCTGCCTCGAATCTTAATGGATCGTATCTTTCACTTTCTGTTACATGGAAAGAAAAGATCAGAGCTGTCATCACAGCGAAACTAGAACAAATATTTAAAGATGGAAAAGTTGAATTCAATGACAATTTCTCTTTAGGCGAATTTATAAAAGAAGCTTATATCGAAATTCGTGAAGTTGGTGGATCTCCTGTTGCCATCATTATTGGTAAGCAACCAATGGCCTTTGGTCAAAACGTTCAAGGAATGCCACTTTTCGAAAATAACCCACTCGCTGGACTTCAAGAAATTGATGAAGTTTACGGTGTGACTG
>JBFEVX010000195.1:0-2990 GCA_041546685.1 Bacteriovoracaceae bacterium
ACTCAAGTTAAAACTCTTCTTCGAAAAGGAGAGAAAGTTGTTTTCCTAAGCTGGATACAAGGTCGAGATTTTAACGATGAAGAGTTGGAAGGCTTCATCGAAGATAATCGTCTTATCTTTTTGGAAATCAAATCATCAATGATTCAAAAGTTTCCTTTCATGCAAAATATCTCTCCCGTAATGGCAGATATTTTCAATTTCACGGGAGAGAGTCTTCATAACTTTCATCTTGTATTTGATGAACCGAGAAATTTATACGATCTCAATGAACAGGAGAAAGCTCTTTCAAAAACCATGGAGCTATCCAGACTCATCAACACAAGTTTCAAAGGTTCGCACATTTACATGACGAGAACAAGCAACTCTTCTATTCGTTTGTTTCAACTAAAAATTGCGAGAGTATTCTCGGGAATGACGGCTAATTAATGGATGAGCATACTGATACATTCACAAAAGTATGGATTATTTTTATTGCAGTTGTATTCATTGCTGTTTACTACTTCAGTGTTGATATAACGTGGGAAACGCCAGCTATTGCCAAGCCTGTCCTGTTGGCAATGTTCTACTATCTTTACCTCATTTGCATGAGATCTGTAGTTATTTTGGGTCTTTCATTTTGGGATTATCTATTCAGACAAACATTGACGGAAATGGACCATGAACCAATCGTAACTATCATTATCCCTTGCTACAATGAAGAAGCTGTCATTCAAGAATCCATTAGATCTGTGAATCTTATTGAATATCCCAATTTGGAAATTCTTGTTGTTGATGATGGTAGTACCGACGACACATTCATCAAGGCCAACGAACTTGTCAGTTCAATATCAAATCTAAGAGTCATTCTTAAAGAGAATGGGGGGAAGGCCGATGCTCTCAATAGAGGACTGATGGAGGCAATGGGAGATTTTGTTATCTGTATGGATGCTGACAGTAAACTTCATCCGGAAGTTGTGAAAAATGCTCTCCCTTATTTTAAGGGTAACGATAATCTGGCAGCGGTTGCCGGTAATGTAAGAGTCAGAGGCGTCAAGAATATGCTTGGGCTTTTTCAAAAATTGGAATATATCATTGGACTCAATTTTCATAAAACTGCTCAAAGTGCACTAAATGCAGTAACCATTGTTCCAGGTCCGATTGGAGTTTTCAGGAAGGAAGCCGTTCTATCTGTTGATGGCTATGAAACAAAAACTTTTGCCGAAGACGCAGATCTTACTATCAAACTTCTTACAGATGGATGGCATATCAAGTACAGTCCAGATGTTATTGCTTACACTGAAGTTCCTGACAATCTCTACGAACTTTTCATTCAAAGATACAGATGGTCTCGTGGAACCATTCAGGCCATCACAAAAAATATTTTAAGATTCAAGAGAAAAAATCTAAATTGGCGATCAATCGCAACTCTACTTTATGTTGGAGTAGAGACAATGATGATACCAACGATCAATTTTGTTTTTGCCATGCTCACTATATTCTTTGCTCTTCAATTCGACATAGGAAACCTGTATGGACCATTCTTCGCAGGATTAACTCTAATGGATGGCACTCTTGCACTTTATTCGATTATCACTGAAAGAGAAGTCAAGTCGATGATCTTCCTGGCAATCATTGGAAGACTCACATATGGGTTCATGCTTGAAATCATCCGTTTCTACTCGATGGTTGATGAACTCTTGGGTATACCCATGAAGTGGGGGCAACTCACAAGAAAAGGAATGAATTAATGGAAGTAAAATATTTTTTCAATGTTCTCTTACTTTCAATCTCACTCGCCACCATATTCATGACTCTGGTGACCTATATCATTTTCAAATTCAGATATTCGATTAAAACCAGTTCTTCAGATGGTACAGTAAACCTTGAGGGGAGTTTCTTCAGAAGATACGCCCCACATGTTTCAAGAAAGAACAATGAGATCCTAACGAAGAAAGAGCTCAAAAAGATGAGCCCTAAACAGAAAAGAAAAAAACTTGTCTGGACTTATGGTGGGACTACACTCTTAATTTTCACTTTTTTTCTTCTTGAAAATCATCTTAGTTTCAGAAAAGAACTGATGGAGAGAGTATCAGAAGCCGAAAAATACAAACAACTTCTTCAACAAGGTCTACTGGCAAAAAAGGAATTCAATCCAAACTATGTTTTTCAAATGACAGGAGAGAAACTACCAGATGATCTTAAATTGTTTAAAAATCAACTTATTGAGAATCTTGAAAGTCGGAAAATATACCTTGTTCGAATCTCAAACAACAAAGACGAGTATGCTCATTCAAGGGCCCTCAATAGTTGGAGGAAATTTCTTGAACGTAATAAACTCAATTGGAGTTATGCCGGGACAACTTTCAAAAAAAATGGGATTTATATTCTTCCTCAACTTAAAGTCCTTTCGGATTCTCAATTAAGCAGAGTTAATAAAGCCATCGAAGATCCAAGTATTAGTATTATTGCGACTGGACCAGTTGGTTCCATGAGTAGCCCAACCACCAAGAGAGAAGAGTGGATCGGTGAAAATATAAGTAAACTTGTAAAAAATAATGAGACAAATCAATTTTATCCAACCAAGTTAAAAGGATTTGGTCCAATTCCACCTGGCCTTCGCCTCAATTGGGTCCCTTTAGATAATTCCATTAAATATGAAACCAGTATTTCAAGCGACGTACTGGAATCCAGTTATAATGGAATCCCAAATATGGATGAAACAGGATATCGATCGAAGAAAATTCATCCAAGAGCTTTGAACTACAACGAGAGTACTCTTCTTACTCTTTTAGATCCATTAGAGTCGACGGAAATAAACACCTCTGAGATAGCATATAGTGACACTTGGTACCTGGTCAGACTTAATAACTTTGCCAATGAGGCCTATGCTTCAGTACCAGTTTGGAGATATAGCGCAATTGATTCTGTTTTAAGTTTTGCTGTTGATACTGAGGATCAATTTTCAAAAATCGAAGAGCTGATAGATATTTTTAAGTCTTATGAAATACCTG
>JBFEVX010000091.1:0-14889 GCA_041546685.1 Bacteriovoracaceae bacterium
CATCTATTGGTGGACTTTATGGTCAGGCAAGTGATCTTCAAATTCACGCCAAAGAAATTGGAAGAACCAAAGATATGTCAGCAAAAATTTTAGCTGAGAACTGCGGAAAAACATTTGAACAAGTCATGGGAGATTTCGACAGGGACTACTGGATGAACTCTGAAGAATCTTTGAAATATGGAATCGTTGATTCTCTTTCGAAAACAACTGGATTCTGATTTCCCCGTAAATTTTTCATAGCTAAAGGGGCCTTCGGGTCCCTTTTTTTTTAACTCAAAATTGACATTCGCCTGACCCATTATCCCCACCAAAATTTTATACTCTCAACATGAAAAAGGCAGCGCTGGTATGTAGTGTTGGTCTCCATCTGGCTGTCCTTAATCTGGTCCTTGATGAAAAGAGACCTGCTAAGAAAAAAGATGAAACTCAACGTGAAGTGAAAATAAAACTCAAGTTGATCAAACATTCCCCTCGTATGAATGGTGATGGAAAAGGAATAACTATGGCAGACTTGGCTCCAAAATTTTCTAACTCAAAAAATTTCAATGATTATGATGCAAAAGTTCTGGATACCGGCAGTGAATTAAATAAGTACATCAAACAAATTGATCAACATTTACAATATCCCGACTGGCTTGTGAAAAGAAACATCCAAGGCCATGTCTCTGGTCATGTCATGATCAGTCGAAATCGTCTGATCAGCTTATCGTTCAAGTCGACCTCCGCCTCCCTTAAAAACTACGTTATTTTCGTTGTAAAACGCGCGCTTGATCAGGACTTTCTAGAAACTTTTGGAGATGGTGAAAGGCTTTTGATTCCCATGACATTTCAGTTTGAACTGAGTACAGGGCTTGAGGAAGAGCGAATCCAGACTGATGCCATTTCATTTTTCTACCGTCACGCTTATGGTGGTGATGAAGTCATTGATGAAATCAACCAAGGTGTTACAACAGTTCTCGGGGCCATTCAAAACCCACTCACTCTCTTGAAATACCGCCCCAATTGGATGAAAACAGACAAAGAGAGAACCAAAGAAATCTTTGAAGAAGAAATGGAGAAATCAAAACTCTAAGTAGCTGATTGGGACACATGGCAATGTTTGTCAACGTGAAGACCATCGGGCAAACTGATCACATGACAGAACAGTTTCAAATCGAAAATGGTTGGAAGGAAAAGCTGCTTCCAGAGTTTCAAAAAGAATACATGAAGAGCTTGAATTCTTTCCTCGCTGACGAGTATGCCAGTGGAAAAACCATTTATCCGAAAGAGAATGAAGTTTTTCAGGCCCTGAACAAGACAGATTTTAAAGATGTCAAAGTCGTGATCATAGGACAAGATCCTTACCATGGTCCAGGACAGGCCCATGGCATGTGTTTTTCCGTTAAGCCGGGAGTTAAAATCCCTCCAAGCCTTAGAAATATATATAAAGAATTAAAAAACGATCTTGGGATAGAACCGGCTGAACATGGTTATCTTGAACACTGGGCAAACCAAGGTGTTCTTCTTCTCAATACTGTTCTGACAGTTGAAGAGTCCAAGGCCCATAGCCACCAGAAAAAAGGTTGGGAAAAATTCACAGATAAAATCATTCAGCTTATCAACGACGAAAGAGAAAATATTGTCTTTCTTCTATGGGGATCTCCGGCACAAAAGAAAGCTTCCAAAGTGGATCCAAAAAGACATTTTATTCTAGAATGTCCGCATCCCTCTCCTCTTTCGGCCCATAGAGGATTTTTAGGATCAGGACATTTTTCTAAAACCAATAAATTTCTGAAGTCCAAGGGGCTCAGAGAAATTGATTGGAAGCTTCCCGAACTCAACTAAGTTTATAAATAAAACTCCACACCTTTGGTCCAATTGAAACCATCGACATTATTCGAATTTACCTCATGAGCGTTGAGATCAATCGCCGGTACGAGTTCCTCAAGACTTTCGACACAGGCCCCCCATGAATTGAGTTTGTTGCCGGCTGTCATGAAATTCACCATTTCTTGAATCTGCGACTCATCTCCTTGCAGAGTGATACGAACAACCTTTCGATCAGTCGGGTCATTAGTCGCCCCGGCCTTGAGTCCACGTTTTTCGGCGCCGCGAATCACGGTTTGTCTGAACATGATGCCCTGAACTTTTCCTTTTACCAAAAAAGTTTTCCTGCTTTCCATGGTTGCCTCTCCTCGTGGACACATGATACTTTTTCGCACTTCAAAATCAAACAGGAAATGTCATGAGTATGATCTCAACTTCTGGTCTTACCAAGAATTTCAAGAGCTATAAAAAGTCTCCCGGATTCATGGGCTCACTCAAGGCCCTCTACAAACGAGACTACGTCACCAAGACCGCCGTAAACTCATTCGATTTGAATATCCAAAGAGGTGAAATCGTCGGTCTACTCGGTCCTAACGGAGCAGGAAAAACAACTTTGATGAAGATGTTCACAGGGATTATTGTTCCAAGTGAAGGTGACATAAAAATTGCCGGCTATGTTCCGGCCGATAGGGACAAAGACTTTCGAAAAAAGATCGCTCTAGTTATGGGACAAAAATCCCAACTCTGGTGGGATATTCCGGCCATGGACAGTTTCTTATTACTTCAAAAGTTCTACGAAATCCCTGATTCCGCTTTCAATAATAGAATTGAAGAAATGAGCGAACTTCTTGATGTGAAAGATCTTCTTCATGTGCATGTCAGGAAGCTTTCTCTGGGAGAAAGGATGAAGATGGAACTAATGGCCTCTCTTCTTCACAACCCGGAAGTCATTTTTCTAGATGAACCAACAATCGGTCTGGACCTGGTTGCGCAGGAGAATATCCGCCATTTCATCAAGGAATACCATCGTAAAAACAATACAACCATCATTCTGACTTCCCACTATATGGCCGACGTCCACGCTCTTTGCAAAAGACTGGTCTTGATTCTACAGGGCAGAAAAGGTTTTGATGGACCGATTGAAGAATTTGAACAGATTTTAGGAAGAGAAAAAAGCGTCAGTTTTTCTTTTAGTGAGTCCGTTCACGACTATACCGATTTTTTTGAGAATTTTTCTCCTGAATGGAATAATGATTTCACCAAGGTCGACATGAGAATTCCAATGGAAGCACTTAGAGAAATCAGTGGAAAAATTATTGATAAGTTTCCTGTAACAGAATTCAATACAGAAAAGATGCCAATTGAAAGAGTGATGAAGACTCTGATGGAAAAACCAGAATTGGCCCTTGGTGGAGACGTTAACTAATGTCTTTCTCTAGGAATTTTCCCAAGTGGTGGCAGACCATTAAAATCAGCTGGTCAAACTACACTGCTTATCGGATGAACTTTTTTCTTCAGATCATAGGTCCGGCACTGGTTTTTTTCTTTGTAAAATATAACCTCTGGTCCAGTATCTATGCAGATGATGCTGAGATGGTAATCAAAGGCTACAACCTCGATCAAATGATCACCTATCACATCTGGAGTATGATTGTAGGTCTTGTCGCCCAAGGTATGTCAGCGCTCAATCTCGCTGAAGACATCAGAATGGGGCGAATTTCTTCTTATCTTATTTACCCAATAGATTTCTGGGAATATCACACCGCCGGCTTCATCGCCTTTGAGAGCCTCCAGCTTTTTATCAGTGCTCTAACTATTGCGATCATTGCTTTTTTCGGTTTTATTCCTGATCTTACTTTCGAATCTTTAATCTTTGGGTTCTCCTATTGCGTTTACGTCAGTCTTTTCTGGTTTGTTCTTCAATATCTCACAGGAATTATCGGCTTCTGGTTGGAAGAGACATGGATTCTAAGAGTCATCCTTTCAATTTTGACAGCATTTCTGTCAGGGGCGATTATCCCATTGGAGCTCTATCCTGATTGGTTGGTGACAATTTTGAATTACACTCCTTTTCCTTATCTCACCTTCTACCCCATCAAGATGTTTATGGGTGAAATTGGTTTCTTCCCTAAGGGCTACTTGATGCTCGGTGCTTGGATGGTCCTTTTGCTTTTTCTCAATAAGTGGATTTGGAAGAAGGGAATTCGAATGTATACGGCGGCGGGAATGTAATGAACGCAATCAAACACTACCTCTCTATATACAAAAAATTTGTCGCGACCAGTTTCTCGGTCCAACTGAGTTTCAGAACCAGCTTTGTTCTTTTGATCGTGATGGATATTTTCTTCTATGTCTCAACACTGGCCACTGTTGATTTCGTCTATGATCACGTATCGACCATCGGTCCGTGGGAAAAAGACAAGTTGATGTTCTTTATAAGCTTCATGCTCTGTGTGGATCACCTTCACATGACATTACTTTCAGAATCCTTTTGGGTACTGGCCAGGCAAATCAGAACAGGTGAGCTGGACTTCATTCTGTTGAAACCTGTTCATTCCATTTTCTCAATTTTCTTTCGTTACATTCGCCCCTCAAGTATGACCAACACTGTAGTTGCCTGGGGATTCCTCTATTACTACGGCTCCAAGGTTCCTTTAACTACAACCGCCTGGCTGCTTCTTCCGCTATTTCTACTGATGGCCTTCGCTCTCTTGGCGATTGTTGAAATAATCATCAGTACCGCAATGTTCTGGATGACAGAAGGCCTTGGAATTAATTTTCTGAGAATGCAGATCCAGTCGCTGGCCCGTTGGCCTGACTTTGTTTACAAAGTGATGGCGCGAAGACTTTTCACAGTCCTCATGCCCATTCTGTTGATTGGTAGTGCCCCGGTTCGTTTTCTTCTCGATTTCGAATCATGGGACTACTTGGCAGGTATGGTCGCTGCCATATTCGTCTTTGGATTTGTAATGTTCAAAATTTGGTCTCACGCTCTGATTCGTTATGAATCTGCATCGAGCTAGTAGTCGAGCTAATTAAAGCTCTCCCAAAAATCGAATCATTCTTTCCCTTCTGGAATTTGAAATGGGTTTGTTAGTCCTTACCAACCCAAGTCCCAAGAGTGTTGCCAACTTGTTGCCTGTCCTAGTCCTTACAAGTTTTCTCTCAGTTAAAATTCCCAGAAGGTCTTTGAGTAGGTTCTTCATAAATCCACCCTCCTTTTAGATGTATGCCAATCCTTGGCATCCTTTCCGGTTTATCCCGCGAAAAGATCATCTAACTTGACGAACTTGGTTGTAAATTAATTGCAAGAAACTGTAAGAAGGAATCAGCGAACTTTTCCCTTATTTTAGGCATTTAACATGGTTTTCCCCATTGTCCACATACCAAGTTCTCCCTTTTATCCACAGCGTAAACGAGTGAAATCATTCGTCATGAAAATATGGTGACGAAGCCCGACGAATGAAGTCGGTCAATCAGCGGGACTTAGACTCTTCGCGCATTTAACCGATAAAGTGCTATGGCCCGAAAAATCAAACTCAAATATCGCTACCAACCAAGCTATCTGCAAAGACAATTGAAGTTTATTGGGGCCATGACATTTTTGGCACTTCACTTTAAAGGGACAAACTTTGGGGGAATGACCGTCGCCTTTCTCGTCTTCTTTCTCTTTGTCATGATCCTCATGATCAACAGACTAAAAAATAGCAACGAAGATCTCAAAGAATTCGATGTCTACAATACAGGATTTGAATTTCCAAAGGTCGGTCTTTTCTTCGACACTAGAGGATACGCCAACTACAAAGACGTCGAGAAAATTGAACTTGTCGATGACTATTTAACTATCAAGTTAAAGGGAGGCTCTTTTCACGAAATCCCTCTTAAAAGAATTTCCTACGTAGGTCGCCTTTCCTTTGCAGAAGAGTTGATGCACATGAAGGAAGCTTACCGTGAGCACAGACAAGAACGTCGTCGAGTCAACCGTAGAAATCGTCAGGCCAAAAGGGCCGCCCGCCAAGAAAAGCAAGCTGCCTAATTTTTTGTAATTTTTGAAATGAAAAGAGGGCCAAACCCTGAAGTGTCAGGAAGAAAGAGTCTGCCATATTCCGTTTTGTCTGCCTTATCAAGAAAATGCCCAGATAATTCTTCAAATTTGAACTGATCGCCTTTCTTTGATTTCAGTTTTTCAAGGACGCCATCATTTTCAAGAGGAGAGATGGAACAGGTTGAATAAACTAGAGTTCCACCAGGCTTCAATGCGAGGAGAGCTGAAGTCAAAAGACCATATTGTCTGGCCGCCAGTCGCTTGCTCCTTTTAGAGGTCCATTTTTCAAGTTCACTAGCTGAGTGAATAAGATGGCGTTCTCCAGAACAAGGAGCATCTACCAGAATTCTGTCGTAAGTATCTGGAGACTTCATTCCAAAATTAAGTCCATCTTGTCCTTTGACGCTTACAACTCCTCTAAACTCTTCAGGGACATGCTGTCGAATGACATTCTTGAGTCTGTCTCTTCTATTTCTTGAAGGCTCGTTGAGATCGATATGACCCTCGCCCTTCAATGATTCGCAAAGAATCAGTCCTTTTCCACCTGGAGCTGAGCACATATCCAGAACGATCTCTCCTGGTTGAACATCCAAAAGCTTTGCCGCCATGATACTTCCAGGGTCCATATAATAGAATGAACGAAGTCCTTCACTATCAACTTCTTTGGTATAATCAAGTTCGTCATTGGGAAGATAGCAATGCTCTATTCCATCAAATACTTCCAATTCCCACACTTTTCCACATGGGAAAACTTCTCTTAAAACTTTTTGATCATCCTTCTTAAGTTCCTCATAGAGACCAAACCAGCGCTCTCCATAATGACCAGAAAAAAAGTCTTCAAACTTACTCATCTCTTACTCCCAACAGATCAAGAAACTTTGTCCTTTGGTCCCAGGGCAGCCAAAGAGATGCCTGAAAAAACTTTTCAAATTGAATATTGATTTCCAAATCGAGAAACCTTGAAGTTTTCAAAGTCAGCTCAAACTCCTTGTAAGATTCAGCTCCACTGAAGTGTACTTCAAGAATATCTGAAAGAAAGTTCTCTATCGATTTTTTCCCCAACAAACCCGTGCCCTGAAAACCAGATTGCCCGCCCTGACCGCCTAGTATCTTCTCCAACAAGAATTCCTGAGTCGTAAGAGGCAAAAAGATGATGATCTCTTTTGAGGTGTAATATCCTCCAACTCTCGGAAGGTCTTCCTGAAACAAGGGCTTCAACTCCAAAAGATCGACATTCATGGGAGCGAGATTATGTTTGGATAGTTTTTTGAGAAAAAGGGGCTTGAGTTCCTGGAAAGCTCTTTGCCAGAGCTGCCCCTCCGCGGTTTCAAGTTTGAGAGAACTTTTGGCCCAGGGAGGGGTTTTCAAAAAGAGGTCCGATTAGATCTTGGATCTTCTACCAGTTCTTCTTTCTGTTTTCATTCGCTTCTTATTAGCTGCGATATTC
Source organism: Bacteriovoracaceae bacterium (assembly GCA_041546685.1). Classification (GTDB taxonomy): domain Bacteria; phylum Bdellovibrionota; class Bacteriovoracia; order Bacteriovoracales; family Bacteriovoracaceae; genus M0603. The sequence continues at coordinate 7,299 of JBFEVX010000091.1, forward strand.
TTTTCCTTCTTTTTGATAGAAGGTTTTTTGTATTCTTTTCTGTTTCTATATTCTTTTTGAACGCCGAAACTCTCGCACATACGCTTGAACTTCTTGATGCATCTTTCAGCACCTCTATCATCTACTTTTACGTACACATTGAACTGTTGGTCCATTTTCCCTCCAGAAGGAAACTTTTAGAAATAAAAACGGTTTCGTAGACTATACAACAAGTTAGCGTCTTAATCAAAAAACCGTTCATGCTCCTCATCGGAATATAAGAAGCAAACTTTAGTTTTTTCTAATATTTACAACTATTTGGAGTTCATCAGGCAGTTTTTGAAACCACTCGTTATAAGATCAGCATTAAGCCCTTGGCCGATAAAAACCACTCTATTGAGGCGTTTGTCATTCCACTCTGGACCTTCACTAAAATCGAAATTCTCATAAACTCCCTGAAAAAAGACCTTATGAGGGTTCCCTGGGAAGCTCAGTATCCCTTTAGATCGATAGATTCGATCCGGATATTTCATGAAAAGAGAGTTGAGATAAAACTGGAAAGTCGAAGGATCAAGCTCTCCTTCAACTTCAATTGAGACAGAGTTCACCTTTCCATGAGCGTGGGCCTTACGTTTAGTAAAGCTCTTTTCTTCAATAGGAAGCTGGACCTTGTCACGTACCCGAATCTCCATTTGAAGATGGGACGGATGATCATCAAGAAACAGGACTGTTTTTCCCTGCTCAAGAACATGAAGCTCAAACAACCGTTGGTCACTTGTATAAGGACTTCCAACCATTACCTTTTCAAGTTTATTGAGTTTCTCCGCCGGTGATGACATCAAAACTCTTCCTAGAGAAAGTGCTGCACCGATTGATTTCTCCCTTACAAAGGCCCAGTTAACCGAATGATGAATATGATTGAAGTAAAGATGGTGTTTTCCAATCGGCAAATCAAAAACTCCCGCCCATGCAAATGATTCACCTTCATCGACCTGTAAGTTTAGATTTTCAATTTTTGCTGGGTCATAATAGTTTCGATTAAATATTTCTGCTGGAGTAACAGCAGCAAAGTTCGTTCTTCTGATTTCTGAGTCAGGGTTGATTGAGGCAATATCTTCTTCAATAATTTTGAGTTTCTCTTCTTCAATTCCCTCAGACTTGTTGAGAAGAATTAGATCTGAAAATGCCAATTGAGCTGAAAAATTAGCTTCCTCATCCTCTTGGTCCCTTTTCATATTTCGTTCAAAGTGAATAGCATCAACAAGAGAAATCACTGAATTGATTTTGAAACTCTCCTCGAGTTCACGACTTTTCTTGAAGCTGTCGAGGATTGGTCCAGGCGAAGCCAGTCCTGTGGCCTCAATGATAAGGTGATCAAACTCCTGCTCTTGATTGATCAGATTTTTCAAAGCTTGAACCATGTCTCCTCTGACTGAGCAGCAAAGGCAACCATCGTTCATCTCAAGTACAAGTTCATCTATATTTGGAAGAAACTCGTTATCAACCCCCAACTCTCCGAATTCGTTTTCAATCAAAGCAAGCTTAAGACCCTGATTGTCCTTAATCAGCTGATTCACAAGTGTGGTCTTCCCGGAGCCGAGAAAACCTACAATCAATGTCACACCTTTTCGCTGATCACTCATTTGGCTCGAAATGATTAAATGGATTCGGCAACAACTCTTTAAAAGTTATTGAAGACTGAATACCTTTAAGGTTCGCCAGATAAACAGGCATATCAGGATGAGCAAATTCACTCATGACTTGCAAACATAAAGCACAAGGTTGTGTGGCAGGATCTGTATCTGTAACAACAACAATAAATTCAAATTCACTCTTACCATGATTGGCAACTGAACATTGAATTGCTGTTCTTTCTGCACAGACAGTAGCACCAAATGAAGCATTCTCAACATTACAACCTGGAATTAATTCATCTTGCCCTTTAAGCTTAAGGGCTGCACCCACTTTAAAATGGCTGTATGGGGCGTGTGCATTTTCACGGGCCTTCAAGGCAACATGCCAGGCCTTTTCAACGAGCTTGTCCAAAGGGACCTCCTGAATACAATTCCTGAAAAGAATAGCAAAGGATTGGGGAAAGTTCTATTTTCCGGGGTCGTTTATCATGATGATGCGGCCATTTTTTAGTCTTTTGAGTTTGATTTGTCCGCTTTCAAGCTTGGTAACTTCGATTTTTTCCCCGATTTCGACATTTTTGAACCCAAAGCCGCTCAGCTTCAAAGGATCTGTAACAGGGACAATCTTTGGTTGGGGTTTGATCTTGTAACCATAGAGCCCCATCGCCAATCGCATATAATTCTTTTTTGGCATGAAGACTTCAACAGGCTTGTCTGCTCCAGCCTTGATTGTATGAGAGAGAAGATGAGCATTGTATTTTTTAAACCTTGCTTCACTTAGTCCAGACATATTGATCAATCTTTCGATATTGGTATCAGAATCAATTGTCAGAGAAAGCTCTGTTGGATTCAATTTCCATTCAGCACTTCTCTTCTCTACTCTGAATTTAGCTGCATTTTTTTCGACGATCATTGCAGTCCATACTTTCGAAATGTAATTCATTGTTTCAGGTGGTAGCATCTTCATTTTAACCAGACTGTTGAAGTCTCTGGTGTTCGCTTTTCTAATAGCATTCAAAATTCGGTATTCGCCTGCATTATATGCAGCGAGAGTAAGTGCCCAATCATTGAAAATATTGTAGAGATCTGACAAGTATTCTGCTGCAGCTCTTGTGGCCTTGTAGATATTCTTTCTTTCATCCACAACTGAATCAATCCGAAGACCGTACATTCTTCCAGTGTTCTTCATGAATTGCCATGGACCAGTTGCTCCTGCATGAGAAACAGCACTGAAGTTAAAACCACTTTCAATCAGCGCCACATAATACAATTCCAATGGGACATTTTTTTCTAATAAGATGTTTTCAATCGCCTTCTTTACAACTTGTCCTCTTGCAATCTGTCTCTCAAAACGCTCCTTCCCTCTTCCCGTATAATAGCGAAACCACTTATCAACTAATTCATCATCAAGATGATGTTGTGCTAGAAAAGTAATATTTCTCTCGAAATTTTTGAGTTCTCTATGGCGATAAGAGGCCTCAGTTTCAGATGGAAAAAGAGTTAAAATAAATAAAGAAAGAATCAAGCAAGTCTTCATAATCATTACATTATAGAATGTTTGGAGAGGCAGTTTCAGAGGGCAATTCCCGCCGGTTTCGATGGGTTATAACAATTACAGCTATTTATAAATGTATCTTTTACACATCATCTTCCATCAAATCGCATTTCTTGTTAAACATGGCGTCCACACACGTTCGGGGGGACAGAATATGAAAGCATTACTGATTCTATTCAGTATACTTTTCACAGCTCAGACTTTTGCAGAAGATAGACTTCTTCTGATTCCTGCTGGAGGAGAACCTTCAGAGGGATTGATTGTCGACGAAGCTTTTTATGTTTCAGACAAAGCAGAAGACACTGAAGACATGGCCCTACTCGATGAGGGCGATTTTTCACTCGAAGAATTTGCCAGAAACCACCTTTCAATCGAAGGTCAGGTTACTGTAACTCTGATGGCACTTGGAGCCAGAGGAAACATTGGCGTGAGAATGCTCTATGATCATCTCGAAGTTGGTATTGATGGTGGTGTAACTTTCATTGGTGCTGGTGAATCAGGAGCTTTACTACCAGAACTTGGTGCATACGTAAAAGTCAGACTCAACCCTACATCGGCCAGAACTGTCTATTTCAAAGGCAGAGTCTACAAGGCCTGGGGACTGAGCGACAATATTGAATCAACTCAGGAATTTGGAGTTGGTCTAGAAAACCGCGATGGAATGTTTTTTGAATTGAGTATCAGAAGATTTGAAGAATCCGATGGCGATATCTATTTTCCATTCCTTTCTGTAGGTGGGCGTTTTGGCGGACCTCGACCGATACAACAGAGAGGGAGTTATCTCTTCGACGACGAAGAATGATTGATCTGGGAGACGAGGACAATAGATTTGTGTGATACCCCTTATTAGGCCCCGTTAATGACGGGGCCTTTTTTTTCGTAAATTGTCATTTACTTGAGTAAAGCCCTCTGTAGAGAATCACCCCACTTTCTAATAAACTAAAAAAAGTAAAATAAACAAGGAAGTTTTAATTGAAAACGAAACTGAATACACAGAGTATTCTGACTGGTCTTGGTTTAGGTGCACTTCTTACTGCTTTTTTTATGGGGGTAGATAAGATGACGGCCATGGCAGTTGTGGCATCTGTCGTTGCTCTCTGGTGGATTTTTGAAGTTTTGCCACTCGCTATCACAGCACTCCTTCCTTTGATTACTTATCCATTACTTGGGATCATGTCGACAAAGGCCATCGCTCCGATCTACATGTCTTCTGTACTTATGCTGTTTGTGGGAGGTTTTCTAGTGGCAATTGCCATGCAAAAGTGGAATCTCCATAAGCGCATTGCTCTCACAATAATTCAGGCCTTCGGTTCTGCTCCTTCAAGAATGTTACTTGGATTCATGGTTGCGACTTCTTTTCTTTCGATGTGGATATCAAACACTGCTAGCTGTGTAATGATGGTTTCAATTGGCTTGGCAGTTATAAAATCTTTTGAGGAAATACATGGGGAGAATGAACAATCAGGTTTGTTCGCTACTGCCCTTATGATGGCGATTGCATACTCAGCAACGATCGGAGGGATTGCAACTCTTGTAGGAACACCGCCGAACCTGGCTTTTACAAGGATCTATGCCATGAGCTTTCCAGAGCATCCTGAAATGAGCTTCGGCTCATGGATTACATTCGGACTGCCAATTTGCATACTCATGCTTTTGACGGCCTATAGTGTTCTCTACTTCATGAAAGTAAGACCCAACCCTATCCCAAGCTTGGGAACTGATGTCATTGACTCGGAGGTTGAAAAGCTGGGACCAATGAGTCGAGAAGAGAAATCTGTAGCTATTGTCTTTATCTTGATGGCAATTCTATGGATCTTTAGAAAAGATTTGAACCTGGGATTTGTCACACTTCCTGGTTGGTCAGGACTACTCGGGCACCCTGACAAAATTGATGATGGCACGGTAGCGATTATAATGGCGGTCTCTCTATTCATCTTGCCTTCGAGAGAAGGTAAACTTCTCGACAAGAGGGCAATTGAGAGAATTCCTTGGTCAACAATCCTATTATTTGGAGGAGGCTTCGCCTTGGCAAAAGGAATTCAAAGCTCAGGACTTTCTGCAGCCATTGGTGCCAAATTTATCGGTCTTGGGGAGATAGCACCTGTATTTGTTGTCTCAGGTCTTACTCTAGGAATGAGTTTTTTAACAGAACTCACAAGTAATATGGCCTCTACTGAAATGTTGCTTCCCATACTTGCAAGTATCTCAAAATCGAGTGGGATTCACCCACTTTCAATAATGGTTCCAGCAACTCTAGCTGCAAGTTGTGCATTCATGCTTCCAGCAGCAACTGCTCCGAACGCTATTATCTTCGGCTCAGAAAGAGTGAGAATCATAGACATGGTTAAAGTTGGGTTTGTCATCAATATCATCAGTGTCTGTATAATCAGCTTTTTTTCATTGATGATTATCCCTTCTCTAGTGGGCAAATGATGTGACTCTTGAAAGTATTAACAATCCGAGGAAGTATAATTGAAGATATTTTTTATTTTATTTATTTTGTCATCATGCTCTATTCCAATCCATTCGAATAAATGTACAAAATCAATGGATGCAAAAGAGTTGATAAAAAGAGGAACTGCTTTTGAGAAAGAAGATCAACAGCACCACTCCAAAAATTGTTATGAATTCTCTTGCTATAAAAAAGATCTCGAAGGTTGTTATAAATATGCAATGCTTATTGGATATGAAAATAAAAGACAATCAGATGCGTTAATGAAACTTATCTGCTCCGAAGGATATAGTAAAGCCTGTCCATCAAAACATTCAAATAAAGAAGTTTATCAAAGAAGTGAAAATAAGAATTATTCTCCAAACCAGAATAGTTCTTTGAAAAGTTGGGCAAGCCTTCTCGGGGAAACGCTCGAAAGAAACGTCAATAGAGACTAATAATTCTCAAGCTGAACGATACTCAGATTTTACTTCATTTGCGGCAAAGCTCTCTGGATTTGCCATATTGAAGTCCCGGCGATGCTCGTCTGGTACATTACCAGATAGAAAGCACCCTTCATCAAGTATAGTGATGAAATCAGAGTATTCCAAAATTTCATGATCACTGACTCTTCTTTTGATATGACGGGGATGAAGAAGGCACAGACTATCCAATCCCATTGCACCAAGCATATGAGCTGCAGCGTGAATAGTCTCATGATGAAAGTTATAAATTCTTTTATATTTATCCTCAACCACAAGACCTTTGACCAAATCAGGATTCTGAGTTGCCACTCCAGCTGGGCAATGATTTGAGTTACAACGAAGGGCCTGAATGCAACCTAAGGCCAACATCATAGCTCTTGCTGAATAAATGATATCAGCACCAAGTGCTAGTCTTTTGATAACGCCAAAACCTGTAGTGACTTTTCCAGTAGTAATGATCTTGATATCTTTTCTAAGGTCATAACCTCTAAGTATGTTATTCACAAGAATCAAGGCATCAGTACCTGGTGTTCCAATCCAATTAGTGAACTCCAATGGAGCGGCACCTGTCCCACCTTCAGAACCATCGACAGTAATGAAATCTGGCTTGATTCCCGTCTCTACCATTGCTTTACAAATGGCATGAAACTCATATCTATTCCCGAGACAAAGTTTAAAACCAACAGGTTTGCCACCACTCAACTCTCTCAATTTTCCTACAAATTCGCAGAGACCTCTTGGAGACGAGAATGCGCTATGACCTGGAGGTGAATTCACATCTTGGCCCATAGGCACGCCTCTGATCTCAGCAATTTCTTTTGTAAGTTTTTCAGCAGGAAGAATACCTCCATGACCCGGCTTTGCCCCTTGAGATAGCTTGATTTCAATCATCTTAACATTCTCAAGAGTTGCTTTCTCTTTGAATTTCTCAGCATCAAAAGTTCCATCACTCGCTCGACAACCAAAGTATCCTGTTCCGATTTGCCAAATAAGATCTCCACCATACTTCAAGTGCCACGGACTAATTCCACCTTCACCAGTATTATGAGCAAAGTTTCCTTCCTTAGCTCCTCGGTTCAAAGACATGATGGCATTCTTTGAAAGGGAGCCATAACTCATGGCAGAGATATTGAAGACAGAACAATCATAAGGTTGTTTACAATCAGGCCCACCGACTACAACTCTCATCTTGCTTTCATCGACATGAACTGGAGCAAGCGAATGTGCTATATATTCGTAGCCCGCTTTATAAACATCTCTTTGTGTTCCAAATGGAAGAGTATCTAGAACTTTTTTGGCCCTTTGATATACAATGGAACGTTCTTCCCTCGAGAAAGGTTTTCCATCAGTATTACTCTCAACAAAGTATTGATTAATTTCAGGTCTGATAGACTCAAGAAAATATCTGAAGTTTCCAAGGACGGGAAAGTTTCTTCTAATAGCATGTTTCGTTTGAAAAAAATCAATGAAACCAACAAAGAACAGAGGGCCTATAACCAGCCACATC
>JBFEVX010000151.1:0-7701 GCA_041546685.1 Bacteriovoracaceae bacterium
AAATTGGTGGAGCGACACAATCTGATCTCAAAGAAAATGTGCAAGAGCTTGCTGAAAAACTTGGCGTTACGCATTGTCTCAATAAATATCCTTATGAACTTTCTGGTGGTGAGCAGCAGAGAATAAATATTATTCGTGCACTTTCTCTTCGACCTAAGCTTTTGTTGTGTGATGAGCCAACAGGTAACTTGGATAGTGAAAACTCAATGAAAGTAACAAGTTTGCTCAAACAATTGGCCAATGAGTATCAATCGACACTGGTTGTCGTTACTCACGATGACAAAGTGGCGGCCCATTTTGATAATAAGATCTCAATGGTTGATGGCTCAGTAGTTTAAGCGTGCTTCATAGTGTCGCAATTCCTCCTTTTTTCCTTTTGTAAGATTGTGAGATTACTGATATTTTTCTTATTCTAGATCAAAACCATCGGCAATATTTTGCATTGTGGTAAAAGAGAAAGGTCTCATAATTAATGTTCAAGGTTGAACTAAAAAAGTTGCACACACTTTTTTTCTCAATTCTTTTTTTATTCTTTGCTCTGACTCAAGTTCAGGCACAGGAAGACCTCGGTCCGCGGAAAAAACTTTTCCGTATCAGTAGTATTCAAATTAAAGGCATCAAGAAAGTAGAGAAGGAAGCAATTCTCGAAAAAATCTCCTCACGTGTCGGAATGGTTCTTGATAATTATCTTTTGAAAACTGATATCGAAAAAATTTATGGCATGAAGTTTTTCGAATACGTAGAAGCTCATCAGATCAGAGAGGGAAAGAATAATATTCTCGAATTTGTGGTCAGAGAAAAACCGATCATTTCAAAGATTGTCTTTGAAGGTAATGACGAAGTTGATGAAGATGACCTTAAAGAGCCGATGAAGACTAGAGAGTTTGCCATCCTTGACATCAACACCATCAAAGCCGACGTCCTGGCAATGCAAAAACTTTATGAAGAAAAAGGTTTTTATCTCGCAAGTGTGAGTTATGAACTTAAAGATAGTGGGCAGGAGAGTCGTGACCTTATTTTCAAGATCAAGGAATTTGACAAGGTTCGTGTGAAGAATGTCATCTTCCTTGGTAACAAAGCTTTTTCCGATGATGAGTTGAAAGGCATCATGGAAACAAGGGAAGAGGGATTGTTTTCTGGTATGTCTGGCTCTGGGAACTTTAAAGAGTTTAACTTTCAGACTGATATTGAAAGAATCAAATTCTTCTATAAATCCAAAGGTTACTTGCAGGTAACGGTAGGAACTCCAGAGATTACAGTTTCAGAAGACAAGAGATGGGTCTTTATCACGATCAAGGTGAACGAAGGACCAATGTTTACAGTCAACGATATTACTTTCCAGGGAGAGATTCTCTTTCCTGATGAAGAGTTGATTGAAAAGATATCTCTCAAGTCAGGGGATACTTATTCGGAAGAACTTCTGAGGAAAGACATCCAGCTTTTGACTGAAATGTATCAAGATGAAGGTTATGCATTTGCCAACGTTCTTAGAACACTTCATGTCGTACCAGGTGAGAATAAGGTCGACATCGAGTTTTCATTCGAAAAAGGAAAGATTGCATACTTCGGAAAGATCAACATCAAAGGGAACACGAAAACCCGTGATAAGGTTATCAGAAGGGAGTTGAAGATCAGAGAAGGTGTAAAGTTTTCTGGTTCATCTCTTAGAAAGTCCAAAGATAACGTAAACAGACTTGGATTCTTTGAACCAGGTAGTGTCGTCTTCAATACAGTCTCTCCAAAAGGTAAAGACGACGTTCTCGATGTAGATATTACTGTAAAGGAAAGAAACACCGGACAGATCTCTCTCGGAGCCGGTTACTCGACAGCAACCGGTGGCTTCTTCCAAGGTTCGATTGCTCAGAACAACTTCAGAGGTTTGGGCCAGACTTTGAACTTCACTCTTTCTCTATCTGAAACATCAAAGACCTATAACTTGGGATTCACCGAACCTTATCTGATGGATTCTAAGTGGACCGCTGGTGGGGATCTTTTCCTGACTGAAAATGAAGCTTCTGATTCCTTCACTTATAAAAGAAGTGGTTTTGATATCAGAGTGGGGTATCCCATTTTTGAATACACCAGACTTTTCATGACTTACAAGTTTGAAAATACCAAGATCAAAGCGTTGGAAGATCCGACGATTGATGAAGATGTTGAAAACGGAATTGCTTCTTCTGTCAGAGGTACTATGATCACCGATGAAAGAAACAACAAGTTTGAACCAAGTGATGGTCACTACATCTCTATTGCTTCAGAGTATGCCGGTCTTGGATTCGATAAGAAGTGGTGGAAGAATGAGGCAGACTTCAGATTCTTCGAAAAGCTGTGGGGAGACCTCGTTTTCAGAGGACGTTACTTCATTGGAAAAATGGAGCGAGTTGATGGTCAAGCCATCCCACGTTCAGAGAAATACACCCTTGGTGGTGCAAGAAACCTAAGGGGTTACAGCTTTGAACAAATTGGACCAAAAAAGACGGTTACTGATCCGACAACTGGTCGACCGCGAACGTTCAACTCCGGTGCCTTGTTTGCAACTTATACGCAATTGGAGCTTGAGCACCCATTGGCCAGAGAAGCAGGTCTTAAGTGGGTTCTCTTCTTTGATGCTGGTGATGCAACTGATCCACAAAACTTGAGTATTAAAGCCGACTATGGTTTTGGTTTCAGATGGTTCTCACCAATTGGTGTTCTCAGGTTTGAATTCGGATACCCTTTGGATAAGGCAGATGCAGATGCAGGTAGCCAATTCCATTTTGATATAGGACAATTATTCTAGTTGGAAATATTTTAGGAGAAGTCCATGAAGAAACTTTTAATCGCTCTTTGTTTTGTCGGAATCACGTTTGGTGTTCAGGCCAAAACAGTAATTGGAAAAGTTAATATCCAGAAAGTACTTTTGGAAGTTAATGAGGCCAAAAGAATCAAAGGCAAGCTTGAAGGCATGGCCAAAAAGAAACAAGATATCCTCAAAAAAGAGGAGGGCAAAATCAAGAAGATGCAAGAGGACTTTCAAAAGCAATCTCTTGTTATGAATGATAAAGCCAAGGCCAAAAAAGAAAGAGAAATTCAAAAGGCCATCATGGAAATTCAGCAAAAAGCAGCTGGCTTCCAACAAGAAATGAGACAAGAAGAAGAAAAATACAAGAAGCCTATTCTTGAGAGAATCAGAAAAATCATTGAAGCCGTTTCAAAACAAGCCGGCGTAGATATGACTTTTGAAGTTTCTATTGCACCAGTTATTTATGCCAAAGATTCCAAAGATCTCACTAGCGCTGTGATCAAGGCATACAATAAGCAGCACAAGTAAAGACTTCTTTCCAAATTCAGAAAGAGTAACAGGGGGGAGCTTAGGTTCCCCCTTAATATTATATAGAGGTTACTTATGTTGGTTAAAGATCTCGGAAAACATGATCCTACACTGGATGTGATCAAAGGTTCGGACTTCAATCTGGAGCGACCGGCCGACACCAAGTCTGTTAAAGATCACACCTTTCTCTTTGTAAAAAATAGTAAATTTTTGGATAGCGCCCTTGAGGCCGCCTCTCAAAACAAAGTCGCACTTATCATAGACAAGAACTTGAACGACTCATTGGAAACTCCAATTGTTGATCAGGTTGAGGCCTTGATTACAACGACTGATGTGAATATTTCAATGAGCCTTCTATCCAAAGCTTTTCATGATGAAATTTACACTGAAACGAATATGGCTGTTGATGGAAGACAAATGGGGACTTGCGATATTCATCCGACGGTATGGATCGCTCAAGGTGCTTTCATTGGTGATAACGTAAAACTTTCAGAAAACGTGAAGATTCACCCAGGTGTAGTACTTATGGGAGATATCAAAATTGGCGCAGGTTCTGAAATTTTTCCTAATGTGACAATTTATAAGAACGTTGAAATAGGTGAGCGTTGTAGAATTCATGCCGGTGCAGTTCTTGGAAGTGATGGTTTTGGCTATAACTTCAAAGATGGTGTTCATCATAAAGTCTGGCACTTTGGCGGTGTCAGAATCGGAAATGATGTTGAAATCGGGAGCAATAGTACAGTTGATCAAGGAACATTCTCTCCAACAATCATCAACGATATGGTGAAGTTGGATAATATCGTTCATATTGCTCACAACTGCTATCTTGGAAAGGGTGTGATCTTCTGTGGTCAAGCAGCGACTGCTGGTAGTGCTACAGTGGGTGATTATTCAGTCTTTGGTGGAAAAGCAGGTATTGCTCCTGGAATGGAAATTGGTCCTGGTTGTGAAGTTGCTGGCCTTGGGCAAGTGACATCAAATTTTCCTGCAGGTTCGAAAATTGCCGGGCATCCAGGTCGTCCAATAAAGGAATGGCTTAGAGGTATTGCCTGGGTTAGAAAAAATTCAGCTAAATAAAAGTAGAGGTTGTATATGTTGTATTCAAAAGAACAAGTTATGGAATTTCTCCCTCACAGGGACCCTTTTTTCTTTATTGATACCGTTGAATCAGTTGAGCTCGATAAAGAAGTTCCAGAAAATGCAGGTGTTAAAGATATTGTCGGTACAAAAGTTACTTGTACATGGCATGTAAGAGAGGATCATCCTATTTTTGCTGGCCACTTTCCAGGTAATCCAATTCTTCCTGGAGTTGTTCAGGTTGAGATGATGGCCCAGGCCACTAGTTTTGTTTTAAACAAAATTAATCCTGATATCACCAAATTGGATATTGATGTGGCCCTTTTGACTGTTCAAAATGCAAAGTTTAGAAAACCGATCCTTCCAGGTATGGATCTCGTCATCAAAGCTGACTTCATTAAAAACAGGGGTCCAATGATGACAAATGATTGTCAGATTTATTGTGATGGAGAGCTGATGTCTGAAGCAACAGTCATGGCCTCTTTGAAAATCAATTAAGGAATAAGCAATGGCAGATATTCATCCTACAGCTATAGTCGACTCGAACGCCAAAATTGCAAGTGATGTCATTATAGGTCCTTTCTCAATCATTGGACCAAATGTTGAGATCGGTTCGAGATGTATCATTAAGAACAATGTGACAATTGAAGGTCATACCAAGATTGGAGAGAACAACCAGTTTTTTCAATACTGTTCAATTGGAGCACCTCCACAAGATTTGACTTACAAAGGTGAGCCTACAAGAACAGAAATTGGAGACAACAATATCTTTAGAGAGTTTGTATCTATTCACCGTGGGACTCTTAAAGATAAAGAAGTAACTTCGATTGGTTCAAACGTGATGTTTATGGCCTATGTTCATGTCGGTCATGATGCTGTGATCGGTAATAACGTCATCGTAGCTAACTCAACGAACTTTGCAGGTCATGTTAAGGTCGGTGATAAAGTTATTATCGGTGGTGGGACAAATGTCAGTCAGTTTGTCACTCTTGGAAGAGGGGCATACATTGGTGGTGCTTCTGCTATCGACAGGGACATTCCACTATTCTGTACCGCCTACGGAAATCGCGCCAAGCTTAAAGGTATCAATATTATCGGGCTTAGAAGAGCGGGATACTCCAAACAAGAAATTACTGAAGTGGTCGATTTTTACAGAACGATGGAAGCTTCTGCACTTTCTCCACGTTCCTTTATTGACCATGAAGAGCATATGGCAGAGTTTAAAGACAATGAAATTATTCAGGAGATGGCAAAAGGTATCAGAGAGAGTCAGGTTGGACTCGCTCCTTTTGTTTCGTAATTATTATGGAAAGAGTCAAAGTCGCAGTCATTGGATGTGGTTACCTGGGAAAATGGCATTTAGAAAAGGCCATGACTCTTGCTTCATCTGAAGTCATTGCAGCAGTAGACCCATCACCTGAAACTAGAGAAGCAATGGCTTCAAAATATCCCGGTCTCAAGATTGTTGCCTCTGTCGATGAAGTCATGAATGACATTGAAGCAGGGATTGTCGTGACTCCCACAAGTCATCACTTTGAAATCGTCAACAAACTATTGGAAAACAACAAACATGTGTTTTGTGAAAAACCACTCACATCTAAGCATGCTGATGCTTTGAGACTCAAGCAACTTCTTTCCGACAGAAACCTGGTTGTTCAGGTTGGTCACAGTGAGAGATGTCATCAAATCTGGGAGAAAAAAGAACTATATGAAGAGTTCTTGACTGGAAGCGGACATGCTCGAATCAAAAGGTATGCTCCTTTCAAAGGTAGGGCCACGGACGTTGATGTTGTTCAAGATCTCATGATTCATGATCTGGATCTTCTCTCCATGCTTTGGCAAGAAGTACCAGTCAGAATATCTGCTACAGGTTACAAGATCATGACAGATCATTGGGATCATGTTCATGCGCAACTTGAATATCCTTCAGGAAGAAAAGCTGCTGTAACAGTTGGTCGTGCTCACGTTGAAGAAAAGAGAAGTGTGGAGCTTGTGAATGACAATGGTGTTTGCAAGGTCGACCTTATGAACCAAGAGCTTCTCCGCTCCAGAAAAGGTGGTGAGGTTGAAACTTACTCCTACGAGAGAAGAGACCATCTACTTATTGAGCAACAATTCTTTTATAAATCAATTCTTGAAAACCATCAGGTGTTTGTCGACATTGAAGATGGTCTGAATGCTGTAGAGATGGTTGAAGATGTTCTAAAGAGTCTCGAAAGTGGAGAGTGTGTTGTCAAAAACTGATCAGATCCTTCTCATTGCAGGAGAAAAGTCAGGAGAGGAACACGCCCTTTCATTTGTTCCCGAACTTATGAATCGGTTTCCAAACACCCATTTCTTCGGCGTGGGAGGAGATGAACTGGCTTCAAAAGGCATGGAGCTCCTTTATCATCTGAAAGATTTCAGTAGCTGGGGTTTTACAGAGGTTATTGGAAAAATTCCTTTTTATTTTCAAGCTCTCAAACATATTGAAAGTGAAGTTGAGAAAAGAAATGCAAAAGTTGCTATCTTGGTCGACTTTCAGGACTTCAACATGAGACTGGCCAAAAAGCTCAGTAGAAAGGGAGTCAAGGTTCTTTATTATGTGGCCCCTCAAGCTTGGGCCTGGAAAGAGTGGCGAGCAAAAGTGTTGGAAGAATGTACACATACACTTTTTACGATCATTCCATTTGAAGAGCAATGGTTCAGGGAGAGAGGTGTCCAAAGAGTTTCAGGTATCAGTCACCCTCTTTGGTACCATTATCACCAGAGAATTGATGATCAAAAACTAGATGAAACGGCAAAGCCTTTCGACAACTTCAAGGAAAGAGTGAACCTTCTTCTTCTGCCAGGGTCTCGAAACTTTGAAGTCAGTGGTCTTTTGAACGAATATTTTGATGCTATTGAAATCTTGAAAAGGGAATTCAACCTTTATATCTCAATGGTCAGGTCACCAAATGTTAATGAAAATATTTATGAGCCTTGGTTGCACAAGGTAGATAAAATTTATGAAAGTGATGAGTTAGCTGACGCTCTAGAGCAAGCTGACTTTGCCATGGCTGCTTCGGGGACAGTTACTTTGGCCTGTGCAATTTTTCAGGTCCCAACAGTTGTGGCCTATAAATCAAGTCTACTGAATGTTTTTATCTACTATACATTCATCAGTTATGACGGGCCTATATCTCTGGCCAATATTGTTCATCAGAAGATGATTTACCCGGAGCTGACTCATAACCTCGCAACTGGATATAATCTGGCGATGGGTGTGAGGCAGTGGTTAACAAGTCGCGAAAACTATGAAAGAATCAAAGGTGAATTGAAAAAGACCATCCATC
>JBFEVX010000097.1:0-14548 GCA_041546685.1 Bacteriovoracaceae bacterium
GTACCTTCACCAACAATTGCCGTCGCTTGAAGAGTGAAGTTGGTGTTGTCACCAGAATTGATAATATTCCAAGTGATTCCAGTGGCCGTACCATTTTGAGTGATATCTGCCGTTGTAAAAGTCAATGGATCAATGGCCTGTGAAAAGACAACATCGAATTCGATTGGAAGAGTTGCTGCTGGGTCTGTCTGAGCAACTTTCTGTTCAATTGTTACTGTATAGGTCGGAGCATAGACTACAGAATTGTCTGTTGAAGTTGAAGCATTGTTATCAGCGCCATCAACAGTTTGAACAAGTAGGGCTGAAATACTTGGAACAACAGTTCCAATTCCTGTTGCACCAG
This sequence comes from Bacteriovoracaceae bacterium, assembly GCA_041546685.1. Classification (GTDB taxonomy): domain Bacteria; phylum Bdellovibrionota; class Bacteriovoracia; order Bacteriovoracales; family Bacteriovoracaceae; genus M0603. Next base: position 344 of record JBFEVX010000097.1, read on the forward strand.
TTGCCTGAAGTGTGAAGTTGGTGTCGTCACCTGAGTTGATGATATTCCAAGTGATACCTGTAGCAGTACCGTTCTGTGTAATGTCGGCAGTTGTAAAAGTTGTATTGTCGATCGCCTCAGAAAAGACGACATCGTACTCAATTGGAAGAGAGTCTGCTGGATCTGCTTGAGCAACAGTTTGATTTACTGTGACGTCAAATGTTGTCCTCCATGTCACTTCACCATCAGTGAGATTGGTTGAAGCAGTATTATTTTTAAGTGTTGCAGTCTGTACCAATCCGGCATTGATTTGTGGAATGATTGTTCCTTCTCCAACACCACCCGTTGCCTGAAGTGTGAAGTTGATATCGTCTCCTGAGTTGATGACGTTCCAAACGATACCAGTTGCCGTTCCTGCATTGGTGATATCTGAAGCATCAAAAGTCAGATTGTCGATGGCTTCAGAAAAGATCACATCAAATTCAATATTAAAATTCGCAGTAGGATCAAGTTGGACCAGTTTCTGATCGACAGTGACATCAAACGTGTTGAAGTAGGTCACTTCGTTGTCTGTAGAAGTTGAAGCTAGGTTGAGTTCAACTGGGATTGGAGTTCCTACGAGTCCTGCACTTATAGATGGAGTTATGGTTCCACCAGTTGTTGCACTTGTGGCCTGTAGGGTGAAGTTCATATCATCACCGAGGTTGATGATGTTCCAGACAACGCCTGTTGCGGTTCCGTTTTGTGTAATGTCTGCAGTTGTAAAAGTTGCATTATCAATAGGCGCAGTAAAGGCGACATCGAATTCAATAGGGAAGACGTCAGTTGGATCTGCTTGAGCAACTTTTTGATTGATGATCACTGCCAATTGAGCATCAAAGAAAACACTATCATCAATCGGAGTAGAAGCTAGGTTGTTTGCTCCTGTTGAATCTTGAACGACACCAGCAGCTAGACTTGGGATAACCGTTCCCTCTGTCGCAACAGTTGTGGCACGAATGTGATAGGCAAGCCCTGTACCTAGAGGTTGAATATCCCAAACGATTCCTGTTGCGGTTCCGTTTTGTGTAATATCTGCAGTCGTAAAAGTTGCAGCATCGATGGCCCTTCCAAAAACAACTCTGAATACAATTGGCGTTTCAGTTGTTGGATCAACTTGAGTTGTTTCTTGGTTGATAATTGAAGTGAAGTCTGGGTTAGGTGCAGGTGGAGTACTTGGCTTTGTTGCTTCTTCAACCGCTAATGGATCAGCGTCACTAGATTCACCACCACCACACGACACCAATACTGTGGTGAAAAAAATGGCCATGATGAATTTGATTAGTTTTGTGTATTCCATCTTCTACTTGGTTAAATAACGTGCATCTCTTATCTATCGGTAATTTTAAGTCGCTGCATAAGCGAGTCTTTGTGATTACAGGCTGTTAGAAATGTAAAAAAAATTAATTTCTAAGCACTTAAAATCAGGTCATTAAAAGGAAATTATTTCCGTTGTAAGTATCTGATTTTTCTTAAGTGTCCAGGCCCAGATGAATGTAAAGAAATACTTAAAATCACATTGCCATCTTTCGTTGTGATGGCCTTTCCAACTCGTTGAAATGAGATGGGTAAACTAAAGTAACTTAAGCTTGTTTTAAGGTTTCCAAGAGAGTTTCTCTAAGCGGTCTTTTTTTCCTGATAGAGAACGACTTCATTTTTAATCAAAATAGTTATGTTGGAGTACACATGAAGAAAACAGTTCTTATTCTTTCAGCTTTGATTTCATTTCTCTATTCGACCCAGTCCTTCTCTCAGGCTTCTTCAGGCGGAGCTGGAGGTGGAGCCGCTGGAGCTGGTGGATACGTGAGTCTTGATTGGAATATGGATGTGGTTCAAAGTGACAGCGAATTCAACAATGGTGCCAGTGGGGGATCCCCAGGTTTTACTCTCGGCTATAAAATCTTTTCTTTCAGTGTTGAAGCATTTTACAAAAAACATGAGCTTAACAACGAACATCAGGCAGCTTCAACCAATTTTAATGTTGCGATAGAAAACAATACTATGGGTTTCGGATTTAGATACGATATTGATCCAAACTTCAACTTCAAAGTTGGTTACGCGATTCATAACGTCAAAGCACAATACACGGCTGCCAATGGCCAACTCTATCGCTCAACTATTGATGGAACTCACTCAGGATTCTATCTTGGAGCTGGTGTACAAGGGATGTTGTACCCAAATTGGCAGATGTATGCTGACGGTGGCATGTATGTCGCTTCAAGTGAATTTTCAATGTACGCCATGGAAATCGGAGTACGTTGGTATTCTTTTTGATCAGGATTGCCTCTCTATAGGTACTTTTTTCTCCCCTGAATTCATCTTTATAGTCTGAGAAAATGGAAAGTGGAATTATCCCTTTAATTGGGAGGAACAAGCTTGAAATCCAAACTTTTGACTTTCTCTGCAATCATTTTGTTGCTCATCTCTTGTGGAGCTCAAGAGGATGAAGTCATTGATGATGCCATTCTCCAGGCCAATAGATTGTTGTCGCGTAATGAATGTCAGTCTGCGATCAACACTCTTGAAGCTGTAGGAAGACAGACTGCAAATCATAAATATCTGATCACATTGGCTTCAGCTTATGCCTGTCGAGCAGGCTATAACGAACTCACACTTTTTACTGACGACTTTCCAAACATTGTTGTGGCGAACGCACTTGGTGGCTTCACACTTTTTTCAACTTCTGATGACATGACATCTCCTACTCATAGTTCTTTTGCTGACTTGAATATTGCTCTTGGCATTTTATACACAGCTGGTGGGTTCGATGCTTCGAGTTCAGTAACTTCTGAAAATAGACGTGCCATCTTTGGAAATGCGCAAGGTGGAGATATTGATGCCTTCATCATGTACATGACCATGGTGAACTTGGGGCGCTTTCTTCGCTACTATGGAAACATCAATACTGCAGATGGAACCAAAGGTGGGGGAGCCGCTACGCACGATTGTCTACTTAACTATGATGCTGCCACGGTTATGGCAACCAGTGGAACTGTTGGGGCCAGGCTGGGGCTTGGGACTACCGGAGCTTGTGTGATTGAAGATGATGGTAACGACGAGCTAGGACTTAAAAATTCAATTGATGTATCTCGTGCATGTCAAGGAGTCGTTCTCTTGAATAACTTTTTGGATGTCCTACCAGCGGTACTAGATGCTTATACCGGAAATGAACTGGCAGAAATCGATAGTATTAGAACAGCTCTAGAAACTGCAAAGACAAATGTAACCAGTGAGCTTGCGGCTGCAGGAATTGATATGGCAACAGTGACTAGTCAGGCAGCATGTGAAGCATTAAGCAGTACGACTGATGATCACCTTGAAGTTTATTACGTAACAATGTTTGAAACCTTATTCCTATGATGAAAAGTATTGGTCTCATATTCATTCTCATATTTTGTGCTTCTCTTGAAGCTGGTGAGTTTCGTTATCTAATGAGATCACCTCGTGGACTTTTGATGGGAGATGCATTCACAGCTGCAGCTGATGATAACTACACTTTGTTTTATAACCCGGCTGCACTTGGACAGAATGATGAACTACAAATTTATCCACTGAATGGAAACTTTGGTTTGACCAATATTCTTGATGATATGGACCGATTCGAAAACTTTCCAACTGGAGCAACAGCGATTGCTTCAAGAGTGATGGACTATCCACTTTATACAAATCTTGGAACAACGCCGGGATTGAAAATTGGTGGTTTTGGAATCAGTCTTTTTGCCAACTCAACAGCTTCAGTTGCTCTTCGAAATCAAACTCACCCTTTTCTTGATATTGACTACCGTTATGATCGTGGCTTCATCATGGGTTATGCTCATAGTTTTGGTTCAGGTGGGAAAAGAGTCAAAGGTCGTTTGACTGCAGGGCAAAGGCTAAGTATTGGTGCTTCTTTTAAACATATCACCCGTGAAGGGATGGATGAGAGTTTCAGTTTCTTTGGCCCGGAACTATTGAATGCAGTGAATGGAGCAGAAGGCTATTCAGAAATTAGAAGACGATTAGGATACTCCATTGGGAAGGGTTACGGTTTTGATGCCGGAGCCGAATATGGCCTGGCCTTCAGTAATGTCCACGTGACCACAGGCTTTTCTGTTCTTGATATTGGAGATACAAGATTTAAAAGAACTGAAGGCTTCAAAAAACTTCCACGACAGAAGATGGCGATGAATTGGGGAGCAGCATTTCGCCAAGACTTTCTTCTCTTTGATTATAGTCTGACTATGGATGTTCACCCGATCAACGTCGAGCACATAGACAATATGAGTAAACTTCATTTTGGTGCAGAAGTTGGTTTGCCTCTTCTTCGGTTTTATGGCGGGATAAATGGCGGCTACCTTAGCTATGGTGGGAAGATCAGACTTTGGCCTGTTTCAATTACGGCCGGTTTCTACGGAGTTGAAGTAGGAAGCCGTTACAAAGATCAAAAGTCTTCAAGGGCCATCTTCATGATTGAGCTCTTTGATATTGATGTAGACATGTTTTAATAAAACCAACTGAATTGCTCGACTACCTTTTAAATTTCTATACATTACATGATTCCTTTCTTAAAATTTAAGAGTAGTACCCAATGTATTTGAGCATTGTGGTCAAGAATATCAAGGATGACATTCTTGTTTGAATCTCTGAATGTTCTGTTTACCAACCCTTTAACCCCTTCATGTCTACATGTATAGGAAACCATTGCAGTCACAGATGCTGCAACCGGAGGTTATTTTGGATAAGGCCTTTGTTCTCGACACAAACGTAATTCTTTTTGATCCCATGGCCATCTTCAAATTTGGCAAAAATGAAGTTTATCTTCCTCTTGTTGTCATTGAAGAAGTCGATCGGTTTAAAAAGGATCAGAACGAAAATGGTAGAAATGCCAGACACTTCTCAAGAATCATTGATGATCTCAGGCACCAAGGAAGCCTGAACGAAGGTGTGTCACTTGAAAATGGTGGAAAGCTTGTCATTACAGTTGATCGCGAAGTCAAGGCCAACAAGCATTTCGATCTGACACTTCCAGATAATAAAATTTTGGCGACAGCTCTAGCCTTAAAAGAAGATGGTAAAAATACACTTTTGGTTTCAAAAGACATCAACTTGAGGCTCAAGGCCGATGTTCTTCGATTGAATGCAGAAGATTATGGAAAAAAAGATATCTCTGTTGATGAACTCTATCAAGGTCATAGAGTTTGGGAAGTTGGCGCAAGCGATCTGACAAGTTTTGAAAAAGATAGATTTCTTGATCTTGATGATGCTGAACTTCATGGAATTTTTCCAAATGAATATTTAATCATTCAAGAAGAAGGAAACGACAGAAGAAGATCTCTTGGTCGGTATTGCAAAAAGAAAAGAGGTATCGTTCCTTTAATCCCAATGAGAGAAGGCGTTTGGGGAATCTACCCGAAAAATATGGAACAGCAATTTGCGTTGGATGCTCTACTTAACGATGAAATTAATCTTGTCTCTCTTGTTGGTAAAGCAGGGACAGGGAAGACGCTTCTTGCGATTGCTGCAGGACTTGAAAAAACTGTTAATGAAGAAAAGTTTTCAAGACTTCTTGTTTCTCGTCCAGTTCAGCCGATGGGGAAAGACCTTGGTTATCTTCCAGGTGATATCAACGATAAACTTGGACCTTGGATGCAACCGATCTTCGATAATATGGATTTCCTATTTGGTCAGCACCATACAAGAAATGAAAGTGGAAGTAGTTCATACGAAGATTTGATCAACCATGGTCTTCTTCACATTGAACCTTTGACATACATCAGAGGACGATCAATTCCTGGTCAATATCTGATCGTGGATGAAGCACAGAACCTTTCACCACATGAAGTGAAAACCATCATCACAAGAGCTGGTGAAGGAACAAAAATTGTTCTTACTGGTGACTGTCATCAAATTGATAGTCCATATCTTGATGAAGTGAATAATGGTCTTGCTTACTGTGTGGATCGTCTGAAGAGTGAAGATATTATTGGACATACAACTTTGAAAGTTGGGGAGAGGTCTCCACTTTCCGAAGCAGCATCAAAACTACTCTGATATGGGAAAGCGGCAGTTCAAAAGAAGACACCTTCGAGCTCCGCTTTTCACGGAGTTTCTCTATGAGGACGAAGATCATGTCCTCAAAGCAAGAATCAATAATATTTCAGAAGGGGGAGTGCTACTAGAAGCGCTTCCTCACGTTCCAGAAATCAACCTGATGCCTCTGTTGATCGAAATTCCTAACTATCCAGTTTTTTCCAGATACGGAAGAGAAAAGCTCCTCACAATTAAAAAAGAAACAATCGATAGTGAAATTTTAAGGGTAAGGGCCAAGATGGTTAGGACGTTTGAGGCCCAAAGTGCTGTGGATTTGATTTTTGTTCCGAAGATCGGGTGTGAGTTCGTCACACCCTCTCCAGAGTTCACAGAAGCAATCAAATCCTATGTCTCAACCTTTTCAAAGAACATGATTTTTCTGCTGAACCTTTTTGAATCATCCTCAACCAAACATCAGATAGATGTCATTCGCCACGTAGCTGATTTTTTGGGTTATCAGAGGGATGAAAAAATATCTCTACTCCGTCAAAAAGTTCTCCACGACTATCAGTCGCTTGAATCTATCTGATTCCTTGGATTTTTTCTTCCAAGTTTCTCAACATCCCATTGAGCATCAAAGTTACTTCACCTGAATAATGACTTAGTCTTCCAGAAATCTCTTCAATGATCATTCTAGCTCTAAGGGCCAGATCGTCATTGTATGATTCTGTTTCAAGTTCCATGACAATTTCTTTTGATTCGTTCATGAGGTCGTGAAAGCTCAGAACATTGAGGTAGTCGAGTAAGCTCTTCTCTTCTCTTTTCAAATGAAGCGCCTGCTTCCATGCATCCATAGGGATGACATTTTCATTGATAATCTTTTTCATTTTTCCGCCAACTGCTAAAATTTTTGGTGCTTGATCCGCCAAGAAAAGCACCGATCTCTCATCTCGTTAAGGCACAAGTATCTTGTGCAGAGGATTTATCTCTCTCGCTTCACATTTTGCCAACTGAGTATGAAAAGCTTACAAGGCCTTGATAGGATTTGTTTTTGAGCCATGCGTCAAGATGTCAGAATCAGGATTCTTGAGTATTCTTGGCCTCTTCCTCGTGATCTTTTTTCTCCCGTTTCTTTACCCAGATTCCAAGCACGGCCAGAATAAAAACAGAGAAAATGACGACATTACCCTTCTTTACAATGGCAATCATGGTCTCACCGAAACTGTAATAAAGGTAAAAATAGGTGGAGACAGAGATGATTGTGGCGACAAAGTCGGCAAAAGCAAACTTAGGGAAGCTGGCCTTTGAAAGGCCTGAAGAAATGAATAGGGCGTTTCTAACTCCAAAAGGAATAAAGCGTCCAACAATCAGAACTCCCATACCGTATTTGTTAAAGTAGTGAGAGACTTGATCAAGTCTTTCTTGGGTCACCATATTGGCGAAGAATTTGATCTTGAAAAGTTGTGGACCAAGGTATCTTCCCAGAGCATAGGCGATCAGGTCTGAAAAGTAAGCACCAGCGAAAAGGCCGGCATAGAGGGGCATCAGATAGTCGGGATTTTTTGCTGCAAGAATAGCGGAAATGAAGATCATGAGATCTTCAGACACAGGAAGATTAAAACCTGCTAATAGGAGTGCACCACCAATAATGAATGGGGCCATCTCCACGTTGGCCATGGCATAGTCTTGGACCATTTGAATGTATTCTGCAAAAAAATCCACGAATTCCTCGTCATAAAAAAAGCCGGTCAAGGTTATTGACCGGCTTGATTGTTAAATATGATTTTAGATCAATTACTTAACTTTTGAGAAGTACTCTTTTGAACCAACTGGATCTGGTTTCATGGTGTCTGAGCCATTTGTCCAGTTCGCAGGACAAACTTCACCGTGAGTAGCTGTGTACTGGAAACCTTCTACAAGTCTCAATACTTCTTCAACGTTTCTACCAACACCAAGGTTGTTGACTGAAGCGTGTTGAACAACGTTATTGTTGTCGATGATGAAAGTTCCTCTGAAAGCAACTCCACCTGGGTTCAATACACCGTAGTCTGTAGCAATTTTCTTGCTTACGTCGGCAAGAAGAGGAATTCTAAGTTCTCCTAAACCACCTTCGTTTCTTGATTGCTTTGTCCAAGCAAGGTGAGTGAATTGAGAATCGATTGAACAACCAATTACTTCACAACCAATTTTTTGGAATTTTTCTACAGCATCAGAGAATGCTGTGATTTCTGTTGGACAAACAAATGTGAAATCGAGTGGGTAAAAGAAAAGTACTTTCCACTTGTTGTCGAAATCTCCAAGTTTAACTTCTTTGATTTGTCCGTTTACTACTGCTTGAGCAGCGAATTCTGGAGCTGGGTTTCCAATGAGTCTTGCAGTCATAATAATCTCCTATAAATAACTGACCATGAAATATGGCTAAAAGGGTCAAAAATGAACCTATTTGAAAGTGGCTAAACGATAGGCGAAGAGCCCCTTCAATTCAAGACCTACGGCGCTGAAATTATTAAGTTGATCGTTAGACACGGCCATCTAGAGGAGATTTTCTCTAGCAGCGTGTAAAGTGGCTAAAATCGGCTCGTAGAGCCTTGCAAATACTTCGATTGATATTATTCTTTATTGTTAAAGATTCGGGACTTAACACCCGAAAAGTACAAGTGAAATCAGAAATTTAAACGTTTTCAAATAAAAGGACCACGCCCGATGAAACATCCCCACGCTTACATTCCAAACCCAATTGTTATTGAGCAAACAGCGAGAGGTGAGAGACAGTACGACATCTATTCAAGGCTATTGATTGATAGAATTGTCTTCTTAGGGACGCAAGTTAACGATACGGTAGCCAACTTGATCATTGCTCAGATGCTCTTTCTCGAGCAAAGTGATCCTGAAGCTCCTATACATTTTTATATCAACAGCCCAGGTGGTTCCGTTTATGCCGGTCTTGGGATCTACGATATCATGCAACATATTACATGCCCGGTTCACACTTATTGTGTGGGTCTTGCCGCTTCCATGGGATCACTTCTTTTAACAGCAGGTGAGAAAGGTTGCAGACACTCCCTTCCGCATTCAAGAATCATGATTCACCAACCGCTAGGTGGTGCTCAAGGTCAGTGTAGTGACATTCAAATTCAAGCTGAAGAAATTCAGGATCTTAAAAATCAACTAAACGCCATTTATGTAAAACATTCTTCTGTCGGAATGACACTTGATAAGATCGAGAAAGAAACCGATAGGGATAATTATCTGTCTCCAACTCAAGCGATCGAACTTGGTTTGATTGATGCTGTTATTGATAGAAGTGGTGGAAAGAAATAATCTACACGAGTAAAAGGAAAGTGTATGTCTGATAGAAAAGGAAGTTACAACTCAACACTCCATTGTAACTTTTGCGGAAAGTCTCAGAAAGAAGTCAAAAAGTTGATTGCTGGTCCAGGTGTTTATATCTGTGATGAATGTATTGAGCTTTGTAATGACATCATTTTTGAAGATTCAATGAAGAGCAATACCAAAGCCGCTCTGGATAATGTTCCAAAGCCACATGAAATCAAGGCCAACCTTGATCAGTATGTGATTGGGCAAGAGCGTGCTAAAAAGATCATCTCTGTTGCTGTACATAATCACTATAAGAGAATTTCGCATCAGAACAATATCAAAGGTAGAAAAGACGAAGTCGAACTTCAAAAGTCGAACATTCTTCTCGCTGGGCCAACTGGTTCTGGTAAAACTTTGATTGCTCAGTCTCTTGCGAGATTTTTGAACGTTCCTTTTGCCATTGCAGATGCTACTTCACTTACAGAAGCTGGTTATGTTGGTGAAGATGTTGAGAATATCATTCTTAATCTTCTTCAAAACTGTGACTACGATGTTGAAAGAGCTGAACGAGGTATTGTTTATATTGATGAGATCGATAAAATTGCAAGAAAGAGTGAGAACCCTTCCATTACTAGAGACGTTTCTGGTGAAGGTGTTCAGCAAGCTCTTTTGAAACTTGTTGAAGGAACTGTTGCTTCTGTACCTCCAAAAGGTGGAAGAAAGCATCCACAACAAGAGTTCATCCAAGTTGATACTAGAAATATTCTATTCATTGTGGCCGGAGCCTTTGTTGGTCTTGAGAAAATTATTGAGAAGAGAATGACTCAAAGACCTATGGGACTTGTTTCGACAAAAGAAGAAGCAGTTCAATCGGTAACTGAAAAACTGGGTGGAATTGAGGCAGAAGACCTCACAAAATTTGGACTTATTCCAGAATTTATCGGACGTTTGCCGGTGAATGCTCTTCTTCAAGAACTTGACGAAGACGCTCTGGTAAATATCCTCACTCAGCCAAAAAACGCGATAACCAAGCAGTATGCAAAACTTTTTGAATACGATGGAATCGAGTTGGATTTCGAGGAAGACGCTCTTAAAGAGGTTGCTAGAATCGCTCTTGCCAAGAAGACTGGTGCAAGGGGGCTTCGAGCAATTCTTGAGCAGGTGATGTTGGATGTGATGTATGAAATTCCAACAAATGAGAAAATTTGAAAGGTTTTGATCACACATGACTCAATTCTTGGAAAAACTTCTCCACAATTGATTGAAGGTGAGAGAAAGCTGAACACCCCACCAGAAGGGGCTTCCAAAGGTTCGAAAACCATTGAAAGTGCCTCGTAAGGTTGCCAAAATTTTCAACTTACAAAAGCTGTCTTCGGACAGCTTTTTTTTTGTGCTCAATGAAAACAGTAATTTAACTATTCATTTCACGTTCTGACACACTTTGTTCAAACAAATTTTTCCTTAGGAAATAAACGCCTAGTTATTTGTTTTTTTTGAGAAAAATCCGAATTCATGGGACAATTTTATATAACAGTTGAAGGTTCAAGTAGTGAGCCTTTAACCGGTGTGATTGATAGTGCAGGAGGTACTATGCCGGACAAAAAAGCAGAAGGAACCAAAAAGTTTCCCCTTCTACCCCTAAGAGATGTCATCATCTTTCCACACATGGTTGTCCCTCTTTTTGTAGGTCGAGAAAAGTCGATTGCGGCTCTCGAAGAGGCCTCTAAGAATGACAATGAACTATTCCTGGTAACTCAAAAGGACGCTTCAGTTCTCAATCCTGAGAGAGAAGACGTTTATGATGTTGGTACTGTCGTCAACATCATTCAGATGTTGAGATTGCCAGACAACACGGTCAAAGTTTTGATCGAAGGTAAGTATCGAGCCAAGTTAACTGATTTTCATGCCAATTCTCAGGGTTACTGGGCCGATGTTGAAAAATGTGTTTCTTCAGTAGACGATCAAGTCAAACTTGAAGCCACAATGAGATCAATCAAAAACGTATTTGAACAATACGTGAAACTCAACAAGAGAATTCCACCTGAGTTGTTGATGAGTATCTCTTCTATTACTGATCCATCAAGATTGGCCGACATAATTGTTGCCCACCTTTCGATGAAGATCCCTGAAAAACAAGAAATTCTTGAAGCAGTTAGTGTTGAAGAAAGACTTCACAAGCTTCTTGAAAAAATGCAGGGTGAAATCGAGATCATCAATGTAGAAAGAAGAATAAGAACTCGCGTCAAGTCCCAGATGGAAAGATCGCAGAAAGAGTACTATCTCAATGAGCAAATGAATGCCATTCAGAAAGAACTTGGACAAAAAGACGAGAAAACTGAAATTCAGGAAATGGAAGAGAAGCTTGCAGCTAAAGAAATGCCGGAAGAAGCTCGTACAAAGACTGAAAAAGAAATCAAGAAACTCAAATCCATGTCTCCAATGTCAGCTGAAGCTGCCGTTGTTAGAAATTACATCGACTGGATGTTGAATCTTCCTTGGTTTGAATACACAGAAGATAATAATGACGTTGATCATGCCAGAGAAGTACTCGATGACGAGCACTATGGAATGAATGAGGTCAAAGACAGAATTGTTGAATATCTTGCCGTAAGATCATTGGTAGGTAATGAAGGTAAAGGAACAATCCTTTGTCTTGCAGGTCCTCCTGGGGTTGGTAAAACATCAATCGCCAAATCTCTTGCTACTTCTCTTGGTAGAAGCTTCCAAAGAATTTCTCTTGGTGGTGTAAGAGATGAAAGTGAGATCAGAGGGCACAGAAGAACTTATGTTGGTGCCATGCCAGGTAAGATCATCAACGCTGTCAAGAAAGCTGGAACATCAAACCCAGTCATCCTACTGGATGAGATCGATAAAATGACTTCTGATATGAGAGGTGATCCAGCTTCTGCAATGCTAGAGGTACTAGATCCTGAGCAAAACAAGAACTTTGGTGATCATTATATTGAAGTTGAATATGATCTTTCTAAAGTTATGTTCATCATGACAGCGAATGATCTTTCGAGAATTCCGGGACCACTCAGAGACAGAATGGAAATCATCAATGTTCCTGGGTATACACCGAATGAAAAACTTCAGATTGGTAAAAAATATCTTCTGAAAAAAGCTGTGAAGCAAAACGGATTGGATAACTACTCAGTTAATTTGGCTGACAAAGTTATGCTTGAAGTGATCAGAGGGTACACTAAAGAAAGTGGTGTTAGAGAGTTCGAAAGACTTTGTAATACTGTATGTAGAAAAATCGCTACTGAAGTTGTTTCCAAGAAATACGAAGAAGGCAAGAAGTTCAATGTTAATTCAAAACAACTTGCCAAGTACCTTGGACCGAAGAAGTTTGAAAGCACAGACAGAGAGCAAGAAGCCCAAGTTGGTCTTGTAAATGGTCTGGCCTGGACTTCGGTAGGTGGAGAGCTTCTTCATATTGAAGTAGTAACAGTTCCTGGTAAGGGAGCCATCCAGATTACAGGTAAACTGGGTGAGGTCATGACAGAATCTGCCAAGGCCGCGATGTCATACGTCAGATCAATTTCTGACAGACTCGGAATCTCTCCTGAGTGGTATGAGAAGAATGATATCCATATCCACGCTCCAGAAGGTGCAACACCAAAAGATGGTCCATCTGCCGGTATCACCATGACAACTGCTTTGACTTCGGCCATTACAGGTATCAAAGTCAGGCAAGATGTTGCGATGACTGGTGAGGTGACAATCAGAGGAAGAGTGCTTCCAATTGGTGGTCTTAAAGAAAAAATGCTGGCTGCTAAACAAGCTGGGATCAATACTGTGATCATTCCTAAAAAGAATGAAAAAGATCTTCCGGATATCCCAGAAGAGATTAAATCAGGAATTGAAGTCATTCCAGTTGAGCATGTAGAAGAAGTTCTCAAGATCGCTCTCGACCTTGAGCAACCAGAGAAATTCATGCAAGTGGTCGGACTTAAGGTTATCGATTCAAATACTGCTATGGAAGTAGCAAACTAAGTCGAAAGACTTTAGAATTGGCATAGAACATTATCAATCACCGGAAGAGGAGGCTTAGGCCTCCTCTTTTGTTTTAGGTTTTATTATGCGAATCATACTACTTTGTCTGTTTCTCTCGTCTTGTGCTTATCTCAAAGATCAGCAGATGAAATCCCTCAAAAAGAAAATTAAGGCGAGTCCTATTCAAAAGATCTCTTATTGGGACAAATATCGTGATCTCCCTCTCCATGAAAGGATCATGCCGGCGACAAAAGAGATGGTTGAACTACTCAAGCTTCAGAATGAACTGGGGGGATATCCTGAAAAGCCTAAAATGCATCAACTTACAGATGAGCAAAAGGATATTATCAAATCTGTCGTCAGCAATATTCCTCCTAAGCTAAAAAAGGAAATCAGTAAGCGACTTGTTGGTATTATGATAGTTAATGATTTGGGGGGAACAGGACTCACTGACGTTGTTTTTGGGGACAAGTCAAAGGGGTATATAGTCTTTGATGCTTTGATCTTTTCTAAGAAAGCTAATGAATGGTGTACGTGGAAAGAATCCTCTCCGTTCAAAGAAGGCACCTATAAACTCAAGTGTACATTGGCTTCAAAAGATCAGAATACTGTTGAGCAGGCATTTGAGTACATCCTTATGCATGAGATTGCTCATATTCTTAATCTGAACAATCCTATGCTGCCATTTTGGGTTTTAGAAGAAGGTGAAAAGCCAAAACCTATCGAGGAGTATCCATACTTGAAAGAGAGTTGGGAACTTCAGAAAAAGAATTACGTTTATAAAGGCAGAAAGACTTACAAATCTCTCGTAAAAGTTCCTTACTACAGACCTGACATTGCTCTTGAAAATAAAAAGATGAC
>JBFEVX010000173.1:0-5316 GCA_041546685.1 Bacteriovoracaceae bacterium
AATGCTCAAGGATCTGCTGCCCTCAAGCTTATTGGTTAATTCAAAGACACTTCCAAATCTTTGAAAACAATACGAGAAACCCTCCGAATGGAGGGTTCTTTTGTTTTGGAAACAAAAAAACCCACCTTACGGTGGGTTTTTTAATCATGAAATTTCAAAATATGATTATGCTTTCTTTGGGTCTTTCTTGTAAGACTTACACCACCCACAAGCAGGTACGTACTTGTTGGCAACCATAGAACATGGAGCATGGTCTTGAGCTTCTTTTTTATTGTTGTAGAATTTACAGTTTCCACAAATTGAACCAGCTTCAAATTTTTTGTTTCCTTTGGCATCTGCAGCGTTTGGAACAAACTCAAGTCTTTTTGCTGTTTTTCCAGCAGGGTCGATTAGTTTCTTCAGTACTTTTTCATCAGAAACTTTCGCTGTGTTTGGACACTTGTAAGCACCAAATGCTGATCCAATTTTCATTGCAGGTACTGCTGCGATGGCCATCAGGCCGTACTTGAAAAAATCTCTTCTATTGGATTTCATAATTCTCCCTTCTTTGGTTATTCAAAAATCCTTACCAATATAACAAAAAATCCGTACAAGATAAATTGATCAAAATCATAACAAAGGTCGAAAAACACGAGTTTGAAAAGGCAAACAAATGTATGCTTTTTTAAATTAGACTAAATTCTTCTTCAGTGGTCCATTGATCAGGAGTTCCATGGATTTTTTGCAACCAAATCTTGTTGAATCTGACTCTTTCGGGCAATTGTTGATCATACTCACTTTTCTTTTTCAGGTAATCCTGAAAATCAAGTTCTCCATAATGTAGTGACATATGAGGGTTGAAAGGACGTTCATCATCTGTGATATCAAGAAATTCGAGACAATGATTTCGAAGATTCCACAGTTGCACATCTAGACAGAACTCGATGAATAAAGACATTGTTATACTACTTCCAAAATGCAGTCTTCTTGGAATCAGTGAAAGTATACTCTGTTCTTTAAACAGGTTCGGCTTCATGTCTTTCTTATAAAGTTTGGTCACAATGGTCAGATGAGGAGTATAGGTTTGTTCATTGTTGGTATTAACCCAACTTTGAAAAGGATCAGTATTTTCAGGAATCAGCCAAAGAGAATAAAATGAATCTTTGAAATTGAGACTTTTCATTCAATTTCCTCAACTTCAATCCCTAACTGTCTAAGCATCCTGGTGAAAATGCCATCACCTGTAACAAGTTTCCCACTAAATGTTCCATTATAAATTTGACCACAACCACACATGGGCGACTTTGATTTAAGGAATGCTTTCTCAACACCATGATTCTTAGCTAGTAAAGATGCTTCACTTGCCCCTTTCAAATACTGACTAGTGACATCGTCTCCATCAATGGTTTTGAATATCATAGGGGAGACTTCTTCGGCCGGTGGCCTGGGTGTAGGGAGTCCACCTATCTGTTCAGGACAAACAGCAAGAGCTTCTCCGTTATTCACCAGATCTATGATTTTTTGGCGTGGTTTTGCCTGGCAATCATACCGGCACTTTTCTCCTGCAAGACAGGCGCTAACAATATATTTGTAGGTTTTATCCTCTGTCACACGCAGCTTTCCACTCCGAGTGAAACACCTTGTCCGACACCTACACACATTGAAGCCAATCCTTTTCTTAGTTTGGTGTTATTCTTCATTAAATGGAACAATGTAGTTGTGATTCTTGCTCCTGAACACCCCAGTGGATGGCCGAGTGCTATGGCACCACCATTCATGTTTACTTTAGATGGATCGATATCGAGTTCCTTTAGACAGCCAAGTGCCTGTCCAGCAAAGGCTTCGTTAAGTTCAACAACATCAAAGTCACTGACATTCATTCCAAAACGATCACAAAGTTTTTGTGTACTGGCCACTGGACCAAGACCCATTGTGTTCGGATGAATGCCTCTGGTTGCACCTCCTGAAATTTTCAAAACAGGTTTAAGGTTATGTCTTTTCAAAAATTCTTCACTAACAACAACTACGAAAGCTGCACCATCGTTCATACTTGAACTGTTGCCAGCTGTTACGGAACCATCTTTTCTGAAGGCCGGTCTGAGTTTTGCCAGTACTTCCAGACTTGTGTCCGCTCGTGGGCCTTCATCTTTACTGACTGTGAAACTTTCTTTTCTAAGTTTAACTTCAACAGGTAGTACTTCGTCATTGAATGAACCTGAGTCCCAGGCCTTCACTGCTTTTTGATGTGATGCAAGCGCAAATTCATCTTGAGATTCACGAGTGATTTTATGAAGATCTACGACTTCTTCAGCAGTTTCTCCCATTCCGAATAACGGAAACATGGCCTCCATGTTTGGATTGGGAAAACGCCAACCAAAAGTAGTATCATACATTTTGGAATCTCTTCCAAAAGGAGTTGAACCTTTTGAGATGACCAAAGGACCTCTCGTCATGGATTCTACACCACCTACAAAAAAACAATCGCCAACACCAGCTGAAATCCTACTGGCAGCATCGATAATAGCATCAAGAGAACTGGCACATAATCTGTTGAGAGTTACTCCTGGTACTTCGTATGGAAGACCTGCCAGTACTGCTGCCATTCTGGCGATATTTCTATTGTCTTCACCGGCTTGGTTGGCACAACCTACTATGACGTCGTCAACTTCTTTCAAATCCCAGTCGACACTCGTCGCATAATCTTTGATAAGCAAGGCCATCATATCATCGGGTCTGACGTGAGATAGCTTTCCTCCGATCCTCCCAATAGGTGTTCTTTTGGCATGTACAATATAACAATCTTTCATTTCAGACCTCGTATTGGTTGG
Organism: Bacteriovoracaceae bacterium; assembly: GCA_041546685.1. Lineage (GTDB taxonomy): Bacteria > Bdellovibrionota > Bacteriovoracia > Bacteriovoracales > Bacteriovoracaceae > M0603. Next base: position 2,808 of record JBFEVX010000173.1, read on the forward strand.
CCTCAAGTCTAAGAAGACGAGAAGCTCTATATCTTGGTTCGCCGGTGACATTATAAAGTTCATCAAGAAGTTGAAGAACTGGCTTTGGCCCAATCTTGGATAACCATTCAAATGGACCTGAAGGGTAGTTGACACCAAATTTCATTGCTCTGTCCATATCTTCTGCTGAAGACATCCCATCCTCGAGAGCATAGAAGGCTTCGTTGATAATCATGACTAGTGTTCTCGGATAGGTAAAACCTATCCCAGGTGAGGTGACTTCAAGAGGAGTTTTACCGATAACAGTTCCAATCCAGTCAATGGCCTCTTTAGCTGTTTCTGACTCCCTGTAAACTTCGAATGATTCACCATTAGAGTGAAAGAGAAGTGATACAGCTCCTTCCAGGTTAGCAATCTGTTCGAGGTAAAAATCACCCCAGTATAGTGAAAGATCACTAATGATTGGTTTTTGAAATTCAAAGTCCAGATATTTTAGGAATGATAATTTTCTTTCAGGGTCTATATTGGCCAAGTCAATAATGGCCTTTGATTTATGGTACTCAGATCTTCTTCCTTCAAATGGCTCATCTCTTTCCATGTCGAAAACCAACGCATCTGAGTCATTGAATTTTTCAAACCAAGGATTATCAGCAGTAATCAAAACAATATAATCACTCATAATCGTAAAATCCTTTTTTGGTTTTTCTTCCAAGACGTCCACTTTCAACCATGAACTTTTGAATTCTGTGAGGGGCAAAGCGTGGCTCTTGATAGAAAGAGTTCCAGACAGAAGTTGAAACGTCTAGGTTAACATCAATTCCTATCAGATCCATTAGTTCAAAAGGACCCATTCTGAATCCACCAACTTTCTTCATGATTTCATCGACTTCTTTTATCCTGATTGGATCTTCCTTCCCGATGATTCTAAACGCCTCTCCATAGTAATTTCTCGCAAGACGATTGACGATAAAACCTGGACTGTCTTTACATTTGGCCGGTTTTTTACCTTTTTCATCAAACCAACGATAAAGCTCATCGGCCAGGGCCTTGTCTGTCCAATGACCTTCGATGATTTCAACTAACTTCATGATTGGAGCAGGGTTGAAAAAATGGAGTCCGAGAAACTTTGTTTTTCTCTCTTCACTCAGCTCTCTGGCCAGTGAAGAAACAGGAATCGAGGATGTATTGGTAGCAAGAACTGTCTTCTTGGACATTCTTGCATCAAGATCTTTAAAAAGATCTGTTTTTATTTTCTCATTCTCGACAATTGCTTCTATTACTAAATCAGCGTCAGTATAGATGCCGATGATATCGACACCTTGAATATTGTTGTTGAAGGTTTCAACTTCTTTTTCAGTGAATTTACCTTTTTCCTTTAATTTGTCCCAACTTTTTGACATGCTTTCGACAGCAGAACGAACTTGCTTTTCATTGATGTCGGCAATTTCAGTTTGCACACCTTGTTGAACAAACCATTGGGCTATTCCTTGGCCCATGGTGCCTGCTCCGACAATAACAACTTTATTTAAATCCATTTTTATTGCCCTTTGAATTCTGGTTTTCTCTTTTCGAAAAATGCCTTCAAACCTTCTTGATAGTCTGAAGAGTTCCCAAGAAAACGTTGCGAAGATGTTTCATTCTCCATACTTTCAGCAAATGTGGAGTCCATTGCAAGTTTGAGATTTTTCTTCATGAGCTCAAGGCTAAGTGGTGCCATAGATGATATTTGATTGGCCCATTGTGAAGCTTTCTCCAGATAGTCATCTCCGATATGATTAATCATTCCGGCCTTTTCAAGGTCTTCTGAATAAAGAGGATTGTTGAAGAGAAAAAATTCCAAAGTCTTCTGGTATCCAAAAGCTTTCAAAAAGGTGAATGTAGACCCAGCGTCAGGAGCCAGTCCAAGTGCAGAAAAGCCTGAAACAAATTTGACTCCCGGTCTTGAAGTAATCAAATCACAGGCCAGAGCAACTGATAAACCTGCACCAGCGGCAACTCCATTAATTGCTCCAATAACTATTTTTTTTGAATCTCTGATACTGTTCACAAGTGGATTCCATTCAGTTTCCAGTGTGTGACCAAGATCTACTGCAGCTTCACCAGCATTGATAGTTCTATCATTCAGGTCTTGACCGCTACTGAAGGCTTTACCTTCTCCCGTCAGAATGATGGCCTTGACTGATTCGTCTTTGTTGGCATGTTTGATGGCCTTGATGATCTCAAGTTTGGCGTCCCTTGTGAGAGCATTATAAACTTTCGGTCTGTTGATCGTGATAGTCACGACTGCTTCGTTTTGGGTATAGATCAGATCATTCCATTCACTCATGGTAATTCCTTATTTTCCTTGATAGTTGGGTTTTCTCTTTTCAAGAAAGGCCGACATTCCTTCCTTTTGATCACTACTTGCAAAGGTCATATAGAAGTTTCTTCTTTCGAAATCGAGACCTTCTGTAAGTGGTGTTTCATATGATTTTTTGATGGATTCTTTCGCCAATCTTACTGCTACTGGTGAAAGATCTGCAATTTTAGA
>JBFEVX010000219.1:0-1209 GCA_041546685.1 Bacteriovoracaceae bacterium
TGGGGAAGCCGCATGTTTATTTGCAGCGAACGACGTGATTAGTGGGATTATGATACAGTATGATCTTCAGGTATGATGCCCAGTTCCACGGCTTGCTCAACAGCTTGTTTGCGATTTTTTCATTTACCTTAATTCTTGGAGCAATGGAAAGTCTCTATTTCTTTTTAAGATCTCAAATTTTCTTTTCTAATGTTCATCGAGATCACATTGGAGCTTCAAGCTCAGTATTTAAAACAGTCAATGCTTCATGTCGATCTATTGGTGTGATTTTACTCGGGTTGGCGATTGGGAACAAGTTACCTTCAATTCAATTTGAGTATATCTCTGGAATTTATCTTTTTGGATCAATTGGGATGGTATTGTGGTTGGCCTCTCGAAAAGAAGTTATGGAGGAAAAATGTCTAGAAGCGTAACTCTTGTCAGTACGGGAAGTAATAGTGGTAAAACAGTAATTGGAAATGGCCTTTGTTACAGGCTTAAAAAATCTGGCGTCAATGTCGGTTTTTTCAAGGCTCTTAGTATTGATAAACATACAATACTATCCTTGGAAAAAACTGTGGTTGGTGCCCATCTTCTAGAATACGCTCAAAACTGTGGTTCGACAGAGGTTTCTAAGTTTAATAATCCTTGTCATTATAATCCTACAGAAGAGATCCTCTATCTACATGGAGAAGCGCTTGGTAAATATGAGTTGATGGCTGAGGATAATCTAGACCTGACAGATATGCCAGAATCGGACTATGAAAAGATAAAGCAAGCCATAGTTGAATCCATTACTATTCTAAAGTCCCAATATGATTTTTTAGTGATAGAGGGGGGAGGATGTTGCACAGATAATTTGGTTAATGAATTCTCAAACTTTTTGCCAGCGATAGTATCAGGCGGGAATGTAGTTCCAATTCTTAACGGTCAAAATGGGGGGGTTGCCCCTCAGCTCTTAGGGTTAATGGCCCTCGCTCCAGCTGAAATTAGGGATCAATTGAGTGGTTTTGTCTGCAATTTTTTTGACCCTGCAATCAAAGGAAACCAAATAATCTTGTCAAAGATTACAGAATTGACCGGTATGAAATTTATGGGACATATTGGTAATATTGAATATAAACGAACAGTAGAAATGAGCGAAGAAGAAGCATATCTGTTATGGCAAAACCTTTTGCAAGCAGATATGGATAAGAATTTAAGGATGGATCTCTCATTATGACAATAAAA
>JBFEVX010000196.1:0-2966 GCA_041546685.1 Bacteriovoracaceae bacterium
CTAGGCCGGATAAAAGGATGGCAACTATAGCTCTTTTTTGTTCAGAACCACTCATATCTTCTCCATTGAATGACTGCACTCACAACTGACAGGATCATATCCGCCAGGGTGAAAAGGATGGCATTTAAGTAATCGTTTGGTTGAATACCACAAAGCCTTATGGACTGGAAACTTCTCAAAGCACTCTTTGGCGTATTGAGAGCAAGTCGGTTGAAAGCGACAATTTCTCCCAAGAAATGGAGAAATCAAATATTGATAAAATCTAATAAACAAAAGAAAGAGAGTCTTCATAGATCATCCTTAGAAAGATACCTAGTGAGCTTCTCTAAATTGGTTTTTAAATAACCTTCTGAAGCAGAAAGATCATCCGACTTATAAAGACGAGGTGAAACGACGACCAGAAAATCCAGTCCTTTCGCTCGAAAAACAGATTCTGTTCGAAAAAATTCACGGATGATTCGTTTGGTTCTATTTCGTCGCACAGCATTTCCCACCTTTTTAGTTACAGAAATGCCTAACCTTGAATGTTCAAGATTGAATTGTGATTTTTTGAAGTAGACCTTGAATGAAGGGCACGCAAACTGCTTACTGCCAGATCTTAAGTAACTGAAATCTTGACTGTTAAGCAGTTTGTATTCCTTGCTTAACCCATATTGGGTCGCCATAGAGCGATCTATTTAGATCCAGTGGTTACTGTAAGTCTTTTTCTTCCTTTAGCTCTTCTGGCGTTGATAACTTTCTTACCACCGGCAGTAGCCATTCTTTTAAGGAATCCATGTACTCTTAACCGCTTTTTTCGCTTCGGCTGCCACGTTCTTTTACTCATAGCATTATCCTATTTCCACATTTATCTTAGAGTTAGAGGAGAACATTTACCCACATCGAATAAAAAGGTCAATGGCCAATCGCAAAAAGGCGTAAGAAAAGTAAATTACTAGGATTTTCACTTTTTTTGGGCCGGGCACAATAACTTGTTTGCAACTATTCTTGGGGCCATGCTAAAAAAGTTTTCCACAAAATTTACACCACACACACGGAGATATTTGTCTATGAATCAAGACTTTCCATTCGGACAATTTTTGAAAAGCGAAAATCAACCTCTCCATAATCCGTTAAACCTTGAAAATCATTTGAATAAAACAACTGAACTTGAGTCCCCTACTCCTGTCATCAATGATGGACCTGAAGAATTCAATGAAGTTGAATTGAATGCAATCAATCAAGAAGTTTTGAATTTCCTTAGAGATTCAACAACATCACAGAAATTCAGCACCTACTTTGATTCAAATTTTAATTTAGTTTCAATCAAAGGAAATACCGTTGTTTTTTCTGTGGCAACAAAATTCATTAAAACAATTATTGAAAGCCAATTTCTTTCAATTCTAGTTGATGGACTCAGAAGTGTACTTGGTAACAAAGAGTTCAATGTTGAAATCAACATAGCAGGAAGTAACAACTCACCTGCTATTAAAGAATTTATTCCTCCTACGATTAATAAAGAAGCTCCAAGATCTGCCACCGAGGCCAAATTCACTTTGGATCTCAATCCAACAAAAGAAGATTTAATCTCAAAGGCGGAAAGTAAATACATTGATCACATGGACGAGCAAGCCTTCACTGGATCACAGTTTGATCCAAACAAGAGATTTGAAAATTTTGTTGTTGGTCCATCGAATCAAATGGCCGTTGCTACCGCTACTGCAGTCGCAAAAGAGCCTGGTAGATCTGGAAAATATCCGTCTTTGTATATTCACAGTAACTCAGGATTAGGAAAAACCCATATTCTTCACGCTGTTGCCAATGAGATCTTGGATAGAGCTCCTAACATGAGAATTTGTCTTATTACTGCACGAGATTTCATGAAAGAAATGATCGACGCTATTAAAGATAAAAATATTGAAGCATTCCAGACGAAGTATTCTGAGAAAGTTGATGTACTGATGATTGACGACATCCACGAACTTTCAAACAAGAAAGGTACCCAGGATGAATTCTTTCACATATTCAACGAACTTTATAACAGAGGTAAGCAGCTAATCTTTACCTCTGACAAGTCCCCTACAGAAATTGAAGGGATTGAAGAAAGAATCAAAACCAGACTTCAGTGGGGATTGGTTATTGATATTCAGAAACCAGATCTTGAAACACGTATAGCTATCTTAAAAAAGAAAGCCTATGACCTTGACCTTTTTCTATCGGATGACATTCTAACGTTGATTGCTACATCGATTAAATCGAATATTAGAGAACTTGAAGGTTCACTTGTAAGACTCTCTGCCTTTGCTGATGTGATGAAAGTTGAAATCGACACAGAAATGGTTAAAGACCTTTTAGGGCTTGAGAATTACCAGGAAACAAAAAAGATCACTCTAGAAGATATCGGAAAGGCCACAAGCGGATATTTTAAAATTCCATTGGCCGACTTGAAATCTAAAGCACGTAATAAAGAAATTGCCCGCGCCAGACATATTGCAATGTATCTTCAAAGAAAAGTTATCCACGCTACTCAACAAGATATCGGAAGATTTTTCGGTGGAAGAGACCACACCAGTGTTATTCACGGTGTTAACAAGATCACTGAGCAATTAAAAACGGATGTAAATCTTTCAAGAGATCTCATTCAGATTGAATCACTGATTTAGTTTTCCAAAAATATTTCATTTTTATCCACAAGGCCTTCACAAAGAAGGCCTTTTTATTAACATGCTCCATGTTGGCCAAAAGCAGTAAAGTCCAAAAAAAAGCTCAATCCACATTGAATTGTGAATAAAAAGAAACAACTAAGAGTTATCAGAACTTATAGACAAAGGATTCCCACGCTTTTCCATATTCACATGTGAAAAAACATGGAAAAACTTTCAATAAAAACAAAGAGTTAGAAATACATTAAAAAGTTATTAACGTTTATGGAAAACTCAAAGGCCCAATTTTAAGAAAGGGGAGAAAATCTTTTCAACATGTGAGTA
>JBFEVX010000146.1:0-8163 GCA_041546685.1 Bacteriovoracaceae bacterium
GAGAGTTTCTGGTCTATAAAGGGGATAAAAACGGTAAAAATCGGGGGTACTGGTTGCCAACCAGACAATGGGAAGCATCACAATAACTAGCGGAATATAAGTTTTGAATGCTTCACGAGCATTGAACATTCCTAGTCCGGTTTTATTACATTCTTTGAGAGGAAAAATTGAGTTGAAGCCCAAAGGTATTAAAAAGAAAAAAAGCATGAAAGAAAGAGATGTATAAAGCTGGGCATAAAATGAAAAATTCTTGATGTCCTGTTGAACCATTGGAATACTTCTTCCGATTTTTCGAAAAGGACCTTGCCAACCAAAGTAATCTACAACGAGCATGATCAAGGATATAAACAGAAAAGTTAGGAATCCACTCCTATTCTCTTTGGACAACAATGAAGCTGGTAAATAAGACGATAGAATTTTTTTCATTCAGTCAAACATCACAAGAAAAAGAGAAGCGGATACTGAATGATTAAATACACCAAGACCTTGCCCTGTTTGTGGATGGTAATGTTCTCTAAAGCCTGATTGAGTAACAAGTTTCAAAACTTTATCATGAATTGTTTGATTAACAAGAGATGAGAACATCCAGTTTACGAAAAGATTTGTTGAGCCTCGCCAAGAACTTTCTGGATCAAATATTGCTGTTTGTTGCTCATACGTAGAAAGACCATACTCACAAAGAAATGACTCTTGAAACTTCTGAATATCACCCTTGCAAGTTTCCATCAACATTGGAAACATGGCTCCAATTGTCGACACAAAATAACTCATATCAAGAAGTCCATCATGATAAGAAGCTTCATTGCGATTTATTTCCCATATAGTGGATAGCTTAGACTCCAATTTTTTAGATCTTTCCGAGGCATCTGTTTTAAATCCCAGCTGGTCAGCAACCCTTGCCAAAGCAGATTCACTCATCGACAAAATTGTTGTGAGGGCCGGGTCATAAACCAAAAATTCACAAGGGCCAAGATCATTTTTAAGCATCGATTCCACTAGTCTCACATGATGCCTGGCCGATTCATAGTCTGGAGGATTCTCATAATTGATATTAGTTGAAACTCTCTTCAATGGAGCATCCCAACAGGGAGCTTCTTCCATACCACTTTCATAGGGGTGAGAAACTGCAATTAAATCCAGTCCAAGTGGATCTCTTTCCTGGTAATAGAACAGGTGACTATTCTCCACTTTTTCTAATAGTGTCGCTATTCTTTCGGAGTCACCTCCTTTATTCAAAAGGTACTCCAAAGCAAGCGCATAAAAAGGAAGATGAGGGATAAACGAGCTTATCTCTGAACACCAAAGTTCAGGTCCTGGGAAAAAACCTTTTGAAATTTGATCATTGAATATCAAATGAGGAACAAGGCCATTTTCCATCTGATGTTGATATAATCTTTCAAGCTCCAAAAGACCTCTGTTTGGATCGAGATGGGCCCACCCCATGGCGACCAACACACTGGTAAATGACCATATCTGATTGTCTGAGTTCGCACTCGATACGGTGAAATATCCTCGGTCGTTCTCTTCAAGAACAGCTTTGGCCTTTTTTATAAGATCTTGCATACTTAAAGTATAAATTGATTCAGTTTTTATGGTATTTGCACAGTGTCACTTGTCGGACTAATAAACTCACCTACTCAATGGAATATTTTGACCCTCAGACTAAAAAACTAGGTCATGGCATAATAATGAAGTCAGGAGTGAATTATGAATAAAACTTTTTTGCTATTTTTGTTACTGATTCCAAGTTATGTCTATTCAAATACGACTCAGGAATCTCCATGTGAAAAAGAGATAAGAAATGCTTACTCTTCTTGTGAATCAACTCTCAAGCAATGTGCGTCACTAAATGAGTGCTTAGTAAGAAGAGACACATGTGTAGAATCAGTTCCAAAAAATGAAATGGAGTGCAATAACATAAAAACTTGTATGCAAGACTATAAGGAGAAGTTCAATTCTAAGTTTTCAGACAATTATACTAAATGTAACTACAAATGGAACGAATCCAACAACGGTTCATGTTCACTTGAAGAAGTGGTTTTTATTGAAGCGTGTCCAGGAAGAGTACGCCTTCTATTAAACCTATTTGCTTACGGACCAAGTGCTACTGCTGATCTCGATTTCAACTGTGAATCAGTAAATGTGAAGTATCAGAAAAAACAAAAATTTTGTAAAAAGTCGATTCAAGATGCAAAAAATGTATGCAACATGAATATTCCAGAAGAGCTAAAAAAATTAGCAGAAACAAAGTGTGAATATTCCATTAAATTCGCGAGCTATACAGGTGCGCAATTTTCTTTAAATAATTCTACATCAACAAGAGTTCATCAAGGACCAAGAAACTCTCCAGACTACAACAGACCTCCTCATGGAGACGAAGGTGGCGGCGGAACAGGCGGTGGAGCCGGTTCAGCACAGTAGCAAACAACGCCAAGCATCAAACATTTTCTTACATCTACGACGTAATGCATAGTTACGAGCGTAATTCCCTTGTAAAACTTTCACTGAAAGTGATGAAGTGGCCATAAACATCTACTATCGAGCTCAGAGAGTAAGGGGGAGTTATGAAGAAAAAAACAATTTTAACAATTTCATTAGGGGTTCTTACATTATCAGTACTTGGATTTGCCGCCACGAAAACCGGACAACCTGAGCTTGAAATGAAAACTTTTGGGGCCCAGATCGATCAGATCATGTCTAAAACGACGATTATTGCAGACGTCGAAGTCAAAGAAGAAAAACTTTAAGAAGGTCTCGAAAGAGACCTTTACTATTGCTACTTGCACTCAATACGAATTCACCAGAAAATAGAGAAAAGGTGAATTATGATTGAATGGAAAGATGAAGTTCATTCCGTTGGTATCAAGCTAATGGATGACCAGCACAAAACTTTGGTGAAACTCATCAACGCGCTTGAAAAAAACAAATGGAATCCGGACAAAGAGTTTCAGGAGAAAGTGGTCAATACTTTAGTTGAATATATAAAAGATCATTTCTCGACAGAAGAATCCATCATGAAAAAAATGAATTATCCACATCTCGATGCCCATATAGTAGGACATAAAGATTTTATTGCTACTGTTGAGCATTTTAAGAATCAGTTTGAAACAGCTGAACTCTCAACTCAAGCCCTGAGCGACCTTTTGGAGTATCTCAACAATTGGCTTGTAAGGCATATCATCAGCCAGGATAAAGATTACACTAAATGGTTAGTTGGAAAAGAGTGATTCAGCACTTGTCACACCTAAGGGAGAAACCCCTGAATCCATTTTAAGTATGACCTGATTATCTACCAACAAAGTTGTCGGTGTCATCCTGATATCAAGTTTTCTTGCCAAGTCTCCCCCATCAGCAACAAACTGAAAAGGATATCCTTCTTTCTTCATGAATCTAATTACTGACTCAGTTGTTTCAAAAGGATTTATGGCAAATATAGATGAGGCAGGAATTTTATTGTTATCTACTGACTTTTTGTACCTTGAAAATTCAATCATACAAGGTCCACACCAGCTGGCCCAGAAAAGGACAACCGCTTTTTGATTCTTTAAAAAAAGTATCTCTTCTTTATTAGATCGAAAATTGAATATTTTCTGTGGAGCTAGTGTCTCCCCTTCCCATTTCCAATTATTATAAAATGAGGGGCCTCTCATCACTGCAAAAATTGAAAGTACAATGATAAAAACCAGAGTTGAAGCGTACTTCTTGAATTTGTCCATCAAAACTCCTGACGTAATTCATCAAGAGGATAATATCACGATTTAATTAGTCGCGCTTTGACTTTTGATGGATGGCTTTTTGATGACACCAGCACGTTTTTTAGGCGTCAGAGGGAATTCTTTAGTTAATTTAATGTCAAGCTCAATTAATTTTCTCTCTAAGTCATTCACTTTTTTTATGAGTGCAGCATTTTGAAACTCAATTTCATAAATGGTTTGATAAAGACCTTTCAATGCTTTTTCGGTTGGAATGTTCATGCCTTTTAAAATTTTACTTGTATGAACTTCCACAAGTTTTTGGACGGCCAACAATGTATTCATCTGGAAGCTATTCATTCTCAGATATGTTTTATCTCTGAGAATAGGTTGTACAATTTTATCTGTTGTATTCAATGTGAAATCAAATATTTTTTTATTGAGTGACAAAATCATTTACAACCCCTTTATGGTTATCAAGTAACCATTCATCAAATTCAGACCATAGTATCTTTTGGTGCTTCCCAGAGACTACACATCCGATATGACCGCCTCCAAGTTTTACATGTTTAACATTTTTGCTTTTAACAAGTTCTACAAGCATCTCTGCACTGGGCGGAGGAACAATATCATCACCATTGGCAGTAAAACAGAGAACAGGGCAAGTTATATTGGAAAGATCAACTTGTTTCCCTGAGAGAGTGAAGGTTCCACTAGCAAGCATGTTGTCCCTGTATAAGTCACTGATGTACTTGGAATAGGTTTTACCAGGGAATGAAACGTTGTCATTGATCCATTTTTCCATATAGGTGAATTTTTGTACGAATTCATCTCTCCAGGAGTTAGAGAAGAGAGTTTCCCACTTGCGGATAACTCCTGTTGGCTTAAGAATTTTAAAAGATTGTTGAAGAAATTCATGATGAATCATCCCCCATTGCTGTTGCATCATATCCATATTTACTTGAGATTCTCTGGCCCATGTACTAAGAAGGCCATCATCTCGAAAGTCGACTGGCGCTGTAAGTGTTACCAGTGATTTAACTTTATGTTGAAAAAGGGCGGTATAAATAGCAGAAAAAGTGCCACCCATACATTGCCCGAATAAATGAATGTTCGATGTATGTGCATCTTCAAGAGTCTTATCCACGGCCCAGTTCATCCATTCCAGAATATGATCTTCTAATGTCGCGAAAATATCCTGAGGTCTTGGATCTAGCCATTCTAATAGATAAACTTCATGCCCATTTTCTACTAGAGACTCAATCAAGCTACAACCAGGATAAAGGTCCAAAATGTAATAGCGATTAATTAATGAAGGAATAATAAGAACTGTTTCGTGAGTTGCCTCTACCTCAGGAACGTATCTGTAAAGAGAGGCCCTCCCAGATTTCCCGACCAATTGACGTGGAGTTGATGCATAATCGTTCACTTCATTGGTCACCATCGAAAAAAGATTTTTCATTCCTCGTGGGTAGCGGGATAAATTCTCACGAGTTCGGGACAGAATACTTTTTCCAACACTGTACAAGCTATCCATCTTGGAAGGCCTCTCTTTTTATTTGAAGAACTGTTACTTTGCTTTGGCCGTGGCCGCAGGAGTTACAGGAGTCTCAAAAGTTTTTGTAAAAACGGCAAGGGTATCGGCCCATGCATCTTTGATCATCATAGTCGAATTGATCCCTTCGGAGATCATTGTTTGACCTTGCTTCATACCGACTTCAAAACAATCTTTTGTGGTCGCCACATTCCTTTCCCATACTTTTACAGATTCTTCCTGAACTCTAGAGTTGAAATCTTCTATGTTCTGACGAGTTCTCTTCATCAGTTCAGTCATTTGCGTGAAACTATCCATCCTTGACCTCCATGTTTACGTCATTTCCATTTGGATAAGAAAACTATAACCATAAATTTCATGGGTTTATATATTTTTTTGTACATTTGTACAATTTTTATAGCTAAATTCTAATAATTTCTATAACCTACATGTAAAAAAAAAGGTGGAAATCATGAAAGATTCACTCAAACCAAATGGTTCATTCACAATTGAAGTCAATGTTGAGGATCTTCCTTGGAAGAAAAGAAAAAATATTAACCTGCATGGAATCTTCAAAAAATCTCTGGTTGATTCCAAGGGAACTATTCTTTTACTTCCTGGTCTTGATGACTCTGTATTCGAATATAAAAAAACGATTCGTATGATCATGGAAAAAAACCCAGAATGGAATTTACTGGCACTCGATCTCAGAGGACAGGGTAAAACATTTGAAGGTGAGAAACAGGTGACGACAAACAAGATCACACTCGATCAACAGGCCGCCTTGATCAAAAAAGCACTGACAACAATGAATATTAGCAAAGTTTTCATCATCGCTCTTTCTTATGGCGCAGGAGTATGTTTCAAGTACTCTGACCTTTTTCCTGAAGATGTTGAAGGAATGGGACTTATTGCACCTTATGTATCAAAATTCAAGAACCACCTTCCCGGAATATCTGGACTCTACTACGGACTTCTACACATGAATCCGTTCTATAAGAAAATCTCAGAGTTTGGACTGCCCATGTATTTTCTGAACGCCAGGATCAAAGGGCGGCTTAATCCAAGATTTTCCTGGACACCATCGAGAATGCAAGCACTGACCAAGCTTACTCTTGGGATAATAGATCTCGATACTGATGCTGTTGTTAGCAAATTTAAATCCATGCCAAAGGGCGTACACTTACTGACTGCTTGTGAAGATAAAGTTATACCCATATCTGCTCATAGACACTTGTATAATACAATCCCAAGACAAATGAATAAATCATTCGGATTGGAAGAAGGCATCGGGCATAGAGTTCTGGTCGAGCATCCCAAAGAAGCTGCAAACTGGGTTCATCGCATCCTATCCTAGTTAGGAGACCAGATTTCAAACAAATTGCCTTCATAATCAACTTTTTGATATTTGAAACTCTCTGACAGTTTTATTAACGAGGGCATAACGCGCAAGTTGACATTTTTATAAATAATCCAAGAAGGATATTTTTTATTATGGTTAAGAAATTTTTTAACAAATTCCTCCATCAACTCATCATCAAACGGATCATTTAAGAGAAATATGCACTTAGAATCGCCGAAGTCACAATTTCTAAAGTCGTCTTCGATAATTTCAAATTTAACCTTGGGGAAATCCTTTGAAAACTTGTTAATATTCTTTCTACTGAGTTCACATAGAGTGGGTACAAACTCAATTCCCAAAACATTTTTAAAGCCATATTCAGCAGCTAAAATTAACGCCTTCCCTGTTCCCGATCCAATATCTATAAAAGTATACCCATCAACTTTATCAATCAGTTCAAGTACCTTGAGAAAAGAATGGGTTCGAATAGGCTGATAGTAATTGGCATGTAAAGAACTTGGATGATTTGGGAGCTCTTTCTTCGGATCAAGAAAATCGTGTGCAATCAATCCTCTAGACAGATCTTCCATTTCATCTTGTATTGCCATTTTGATTAGTTGTAGGGTTTTAAACAAACCTCTTGTCTTCACAGCAAGAAGAATTGAAGTGATCCGAATTTTGAAATTATAAAAAGTTCTCTTCAATTTTGCTCAAATATTGATTACGTTGAAAATGACTTATAATATATCATAATGGATAAAATAGATAAATATTCACCTCTACTCATCATAGTGATATTCTTTTGCTACGCTATTTACGGTGTATCAGATAAAGTCATTGGTGATGAAATTATCTATCTTTTCCCTGAAATAATGAAAATCAGCTACATGGATTTCATTCCTGGTTTGGCCAAATTTGATTATTTCTACGGGCACCCTACTGGACATGCTCTCTTGTATCGACTGGCCCTGGATTTCACTAGTGGATCTGTCTACTTCTTGAAAGTTTTATCCATACTGATTAGTTGCTTTCTACTTTGGGGATTAGCAAACCTGACAAGAAGGTCCTGCTCGTCTTTAGTCGCATTGCTTTTGACTGCGACTTTGGCAAGTAATCAACTTTTTCTGGCTCATTCCTCAATGCTTTATCCAGATATTCTTTTTATGACTTTTGGAGTATTCGGATGGCTGGCCTATCAAAAACAAAGACCTAATTCATTTTTCATATTCATGTTACTTTGTCTTTTCACAAGAGAATCTGGTTTGGCCTTCCTACTGCCTCCAATGATTTATTCATCTATAAAACGAGATAAAGTTGAGTTTGATAAAAAAATCATTTTTAGAGGTATATTTCTAATTATTCTTCTAGTTGCATTTTTTGTTGTCCACTATTTGAGCTATGGAAATGCATTTGGCAATAAAGAGCTAATTGCAAGAACTGAATCTGGTTTTTCACTTTTTTCAATAGATGAATCCAAGTGGAAAAGTCTAATGATGAATTCGTTTATCATTAAATCTTTAGCTACAACTCTCCCATTCAGCTTAATGATTTTTTTTCTGTTCACAAGGAAATTTCAGTTCCAAATAGGAAATAAA
>JBFEVX010000216.1:0-1537 GCA_041546685.1 Bacteriovoracaceae bacterium
ATGGATTAAGTATTTCTCAAGCGGATAAAGTCTGTAAGTCCTTCGAGGTTGAAAAAGGATTTAGTTCAGATGGTTCAACTTGGTCAACAATTCAAGCAGCAAAGAAAAAACGTCTCATGAGAAGAACTGAAGGTATTGTTGCTTCAGTATTTCCTACTGAGCAGTCATGGGATTCCACAAAAGTGACAAATATTGAAAAAGGTGACGGAACCTATATGGAAGCGGCTGCTTCTGGTGGTGGTACCGATTTCAATGGTGGATGTAATTCATATATCAGAGGCGTAAATACCGGTCATGCTGAAGGAAAACCAGGTATTGAATCCACAACAACCATCTGGAATAGAGGTTCGTTTGGTAGTGTGCAAAGACAACCATTCATCACAGGATCTTCATTTTGGGATCCACAACGAACAGGAAGTAGAGATTACAACTCAGAGCTTTGTACGTCAGCATATGGTGTACAGGACCTTGTTGGTAACATGATGGAATTTAGTTCAGAGAGATTTTTCTGTGATTTCTCTGGAGAGAACCTATACCTTGGTAACGGTACCTACAAACAACGTGGAGATGAAGGCTCATCAATCCCAATTGGAAATGGAGCCAGTTATATTGGCGGAAATGGATATGATGCATGGCCATCCTCTACTTCAGACACTGGTAGATGTTCTAGTATTGAAAAAGGTGGTCAACGTGCATCAGCAGGTATCCAGCATCTTGTCAGTTCAGATTTTAACAATATCTTCGATGTCTTTGGAGTACTCAATACTGATCTAATCAAAGAGTCCAACACACTCGATCAAAAGAGTGTTGGATTCATCAGAAATGGTGATGGCTGGTTCCTTGATTTTGGCCAGGCCAACCTTGGTCCATCAGTAAGTTACAATGACACCTGGGCACTAACCTATACAGGTCCAGTAGTATCAAGATCAGAACTTAATGGTGGTGACCCAAGATTTGGTAACTACTTCTCACCTGTCGCAGGTGTTCCACTTGTTTGTCCAAACAGTGTGTGTGATCAATCAGGTGATAACAAAACAATTCATTGGGAATCAAAGCGTACTGCCGACGGTTTACCTGAAACTGCCTTTGTTATTCCAAACTTCCCAATTGGAAATAGTCAAATTCTAAACGACGGTATGTCTGAAATCACTGGTGGTGTGAGACGTACAACAAATGGAACAAGTCTTTGGACTGAAACTGGAATCATTGACAGTATTAGCCCTCCATCAGGAAGCACAACAATCACAGTCAATGGTACAGACCCTCCTGGAACTGACATCAAACGTTATTGGTGGAGATTCAATAGGGCAATGGATCAGTTCTGGATGAACTTTGGTAGTTCCAAGTTCCAAGGTACTGGTCGATATTCTCTCTACGCAAGGGGCCTAGGTGAGATTGATCAAAAGAGACAATTGGATACAACAGCAAGATGTGTGGTCAAACTAGATGAGTAATTAAGAGAGCTGGGGGAAAATGAAAAGAGGGGGACTCTTTACATTTATTCTGATTCTTATTCTCGCTTCGTGTACACCACAGA
>JBFEVX010000088.1:0-15150 GCA_041546685.1 Bacteriovoracaceae bacterium
CTGAGCTAGAAACAGAATTTGCTGATATGAATGGATGGGAAGCTGAATCCGAAATTGGAATCATTCTCGACGGTCTTGGAATTGGTACAGAACTTCATCAAACACTTTTGAAAGATCTACAACCAGACCAAAAGGTTAAAGTTCTTTTGGCCCAGGCGCTTTTTGGCAACCCTGACATCCTTCTTCTTGACGAGCCTACCAACCACCTTGATATCAAGGCGATCAAATGGCTTGAAAACTTTCTTCTTGAATTCAAAAATACTGTTATTGTGATTTCTCACGACAGACATTTTTTAAACAAAGTATGTACTAATATTGCAGACATCGATTATGGAAAGATCACGGCCTACGCAGGAAACTATGAGTTTTGGAAATCTTCAAGTGAACTTGCCGTTCGTTTGAGAGCTGCTGAAAATAAAAAATCGGAAGAGAAGGCTAAAGAACTCAAGGCCTTCATCCAAAGATTCAGTGCCAACGCTTCAAAGTCCAAGCAGGCCACCTCAAGACAGAAGCAACTCGACAAACTTCAGCTCAATGATCTTCCAATCTCGACGAGAAAATATCCTTTCGTAGAGTTCAAAGCAGATAGAGAAGTTGGTAAGGACCTTCTAACTGTTGAAGGACTGACTAAAACCATTGATGGAGTCAAGATTCTCGACAACGTCAGATTCCAACTCAATAAAGACGACAAAGTCTGCTTCCTTTCAGACAATGATCTTGCAGTAACAACTCTCTTTGAAATTCTCGCGGGAGAAATCGAGCCAGACTCAGGAACCATTACTTGGGGTGTGACGACAAAAAGATCTTACTTCCCTACAGATAACTCAAAATATTTCGAGAGTGGTGAACATAATCTGGTCGACTGGCTAAGACAGTATTCTGATAACACTGACGAAACTTTTATCAGAGGTTTCCTTGGAAAAATGCTTTTCTCTGGAGAAGAGGCCCTCAAGAAAACAAATGTTCTCTCAGGGGGAGAAAGAGTTCGTTGTATGCTTTCGAAAATGATGCTCTCTGGAGCCAACGTTCTAATTCTTGATGGTCCAACCAACCACCTAGACTTGGAAAGTATCAGTTCAGTCAACGATGGTCTTTGTCGATTCAAAGGAACTGTTCTCTTTCAATCTCACGATCACGAACTTGTTCAAACAGTGGCCAATCGTGTGATCAAAATTGATGGTGGAATCAGCTTCGATAAAGAGATCACATACGAAGAGTATCTCGACACAGTTCAGTAAAACTGGTGTAACTTTGGGACTCCTACCACTCTTAGGGAAGTAAGAGTGGTAGAAACTCTTACATTTGACAATTAAACTCACCTTTACGCCTAGTCGCATCAATACATTTGCTTCATTGCATTCAAAAATTAAATAAATTGATTATGAAAAACAACATCAAGGAGAGAGTTATCATGAAGCATCTACTCGTGCTGATTGGCTTGATTTGTTCTTCCATGGTTATGGCCGCTGACACAGATTTTGGTCGGGCGACTTATACCGGGGACAGAGGACAAGAGGCCATCCATCTAAACACTGAAACGACAAGAACTGAATACAGATGGGTCCAAGTACCTTATCAAGAAAGAATTTGTCGTTATGAAACTAGATACAGACAAGAGTGTCACCAAGAGCCAGGCAGACAAGTTTGTCGTCAAGAGCCAGGAAGACAAGTTTGTCGTCAACAACCTCCTACAAGATCTTGTCGTACCAGACCTGACGGGAGACAGGTTTGTAGAACTCAACCAGGAAGGCAAGTTTGTAGAACTGAGCCAGGCAGAAGAGTTTGTCGTCAAGAGCCAGGAAGAAGAGTTTGTCGTCAAGTTCCTTATCAGCATCAAGTATGTCGCATGGAAACTCGTTACAGAAACGAAAGACGTCCATACACCGTTGTTGATCAGAGCACTAGAGCAGAAGTTACTTTCAGTTTTGACCATGAGCTTTTCGAAGATCTTGGAATTCAAGTTGATCTGACTGCTGAACTGAACAGAGACATGCTGAATGTAAGAGCTGAAGACTTCTCCACTCCAGGTCTTCTTCTTAAAGATACTGTAAGAAGAAACGACACTGGTGGTAGAATCAACAGACACATCAATGAGCATCACCAAATCAAATTGGTTGAAGCAGACAGACTACTTGCTCCTATGAGAAATTTCATCAACAACAGTGATGTGATCAACAGAACTGTAAGAATCAACATGTCAGAAGTTGTTTACCAAGCTGACACTGTTTTCAGCATGAGAATCATGAGCAACGGAACATTATTCTTTGATAGAACTCTCAGCATGAATGAATACAGAATCATTACTAATGCTGGAGGTAGAAGTCAGGTTGAACTTGACCTAGGAAGATTGGCCTCAGCCATTCCACAAGGCGCTCAACTGACAATCGATTTCACAGTTTCTGCTAATCCTTCAGACTTCCTGAATGCTTGGCAACACAATGGGTGGAGCAAAACTCACTCATTCACTGCGATCTACAGATAATTCAATCAACCCCATCAGACTTCGGTCTGGTGGGGTTTCAAAAAAATGTTTTTGCTGTTTCTCTGATTATTTCTGAAATTTTGACAGGCTTTCTAAAGATCTTTCTTACGTTTGGACATTCAATCATTTCATTTTCAAACTCAATTCCACTACAAAGAAAAATAACCGGGGGATTTTCGGTTATCTTGCAGACTTCTTCGACAAGCCATGTTCCAGTACCATCTGGCATACGGATATCAGTGATGATTACGTGAAAACTTCCTTGCTGGAATTTTTCCAAAGCATCACAACCGGTTCCACAGGTTGTAACACTAGCACCAACTGCTTCAAACTCCTCTTGCATCAATTCAAGAAGCATTTCCTCGTCTTCAACAATGAGTATATTTATTCCAGTCAGATCAACTTGCATCATTTCCCTTCGAGAACTGCACCCAATGTAGTTTTGATGGCATATTCATATGCTGTATTGTTTTCCTGATAAGCAGCTTCATTAATAAAGAGAGGATGTACCGGCTCCCCTTTATGAAGAACTGTTTCCTTTTTCAAATTGATGAATATAGGATCTCCTTCTCTGACTTGTAAGAAATCATGTCCATCAACTTCAGGATGAACCATCCATTCACCTTCAGGATAACTTTCAATCCCCTGAGTGTGGTAACATTCGATATTTTCCATCGCCCAAGTCTTTTGAAAGTTAAACTGAAGTAGGTCAGTCACCATTTTATAAGTCAAATGAACAAGCTCTGCTTTAACAACATTGTTTGCAACAGGACCAATCTCAACTGTTAGTCCAGACGAGGCCATGGAAGTTGTATAAGGACAATCTGTTCCCGCACGACTTGAAATAATAATAACGAGTTCAGGATTATTTTCCTTGAGCCAACAAGCGGCCCTGACTGATGCCTCATCCAAATGAGTCAATATGACAGTCGGTCCCATATTCGAAGTTGTCGTATGTAGATCAAGAACGAAGTCGAAGTTTCCAACAATCTCTTTTTCAAGCTCGGCCGAACGAGTTGATTCGTAACCTTTACTCTGGCCAGTTTTTCCAAAGGCCCGATTCAAGTCACTGTCCACATAGCGCTTCCCCAGTTTGTGTGCTTCAGGGTTTGCAAAAAATGTCTTGTAGGAGTTAATAAACTCTGGGGATTCTTTCTCAAGAAATTTGATAACCTCTATACCGGTTGGCTCATTACCATGTGTTCCGCCAATAATTGCAAAGTTCATTGAATTCCTCCAAATAGACTGAAATCATACACTTTTTAGGCACTTTTATTAAGAGATTAGCTATAATTATAGTGCATGATTAATTTAACTCTGACGCGCTCACTCTCATATATGGTGATCGCCCTACTCATCTTTATTAACAACGTGGAGGCCAAGCCTTCGAGTTTTGATGATGTTGTCCTTAAAAATAAAAGAGTCATGTATTACACACCGCACATTTTTAACCCAAAGTTCTTTGGGTTTGAGTTCGGTTTCGTCACTGACAAGAAAATTGAATCTTGGAATTATCCCTACAACGCTTTTGCCAAAGTTGTACTTGCCGAAGACTTTTATAAATATGACCCAACTCTTCGCGCCGGCGCACTTGGTTTCAAAATAGGAATCATGATTCCAACTCAACCATGGATACCTGTTTCACTTGAAATGGCCATCGGATACGCCAAAACAAGTCTTCAAATTGATCCTTGGCTCGGCGACAAAGATGACCGTCTCCAAGATAAGGATCTCTTTCTGGCCGAAGCTGGTCTGGTGTGGATCTACAATAGGAAGTTACTTTTTAGATTGCATTATCAGTATAACAACGTTGATTACTTCGTTCGAAAGGTCTTCTTCTCCATAGGGTCAAACTTCTAATGAAAATGATTCTATTTTTCACATTAATCTTTTTTTCACCTAGGTTTGAACTTCATGCTCAGACGACTACAACTCAAGAGAAAGAGACCGAAGTAAAGAAGACAAAGAAATCCGTCAAGAAAAAGAAAAAAACAAAAAAGAAAGAATCGAAAAAAAATCTTAAGAAAAAGTCCAAGAAAAAAGTTGTTAAGAAAAAAGTAGTAGCAAAGAAAACTGAACCCAAGAAGGTCGTTAAAAAGAGCTCTTATATCGATGACACTCAGGAGTTTATTTCTTCCATGTGGGTCAATCTAAATTACAACCTTGATAGTTACTTCTCTGACCAGGAATACAATAAAAGCGAAAACAAAAGCCGTATTCTTGCCTATTACGAGGTCTTTAAGAAAGAAAGCTCTCCTATGAAAAAGCTTTTTGACATCAAGATCAGAGTTCATTTCCCTAAACTTTCCAAAAGATTGAGTATTACAATTGAAAAGGAACGCGATGAGATTCTTGAATCAAGAATCAATGAAGCTCAGAAGAACCAAGCAACAAATCAAAACCAGTATAACGCCTCTGTCGATTACAGTTTTGAAAATATTCCTTTCTTCGAAACAAAACTAAGAACCGGTTTTCGATTTACTCTCCCCTTGGATCCATTCGCCAAATTGAAATTTAACAAGAGCTTCACTTCTAAATACATCAATATCCACTTCGAACAGATGTTCATGTATTACCGACAGGATTATTTTCAAGAATATACTTCTTTATCTTTTTCAAAGCAGTTGAGCGACAATTGGTCTATTTCACAAAGCAATAGTGTGAGTTGGTCTGATTCAGATGATGATTGGTACGCAAGAAACACCCTTAACCTCAATCAAAGAGTTAATGATAAAATCGGTATCAATTACTCAGTTGGTGCGAATGCCTCATTCGATCCTACTTATTACTATACTTCTTATGATGCTTCGATTGGTTACCACCAACTTCTCTATAAAGACTGGTTTTTTGGAAACCTATCCGTAGGTTCTGAATTCTCAAGAAGTAATGATTGGAAAATGACAAATTTCATTGTTGTACGTACTGAAGTTTTATTTCACTAGAGGTTTCAATGCCAAGGTTGATACTAATTGCTATTTTTTTCTCTCTCCAAACTCAAGCTGCTGATACTTATTGGACAAAAATCGAAGACACCAAAGGTCTTCAACTTTTTTCAGGGCCAAAATCAGATACCGGTATTTATCCCTTTAAGGCCATCTTTACTGTCAAACACAAACTAGAAGATGTAATCATGGTACTTGCCGACACATCAAAGAAAACAGAGTGGGTTCCAAGAATGTCAAAATCTCTTACTCTGGAACAGAGTGCACCTGATAATAGAATTGAGTATGGAGTCGTCGATATGCCATGGCCCTTGAAAGACAGGGATGCCATAGTGAGAATCAATACCATCGTCGATGTAAGTCTGACTCACGTCACACTCAAAATCGAGTCAGACTTGGATGACAAAGTTTTGGAAAAAAGAAACATCAGGGCGAAGGTATACCCATCTCTCGTAGAAATTTACTACATGCCCGAAACTCAAGAAACATTGATGGAAATCGAAACTTTTGTAGATCCAAAAGGAGCAATCCCCAAATGGATTGTAAACTTCTTTCAGAAGATTGAGGCCAAAAGAATGGCAAGGCAAATGAAACGCCAGCTCGACCGAAACCTTTATACAAATGAACAATTGGCCGAAGTGACCAAAGTTTTGAAAATCATTTCAAAAAAGAATTAGTATTTTGCGTTTTGAAGTTTGAGGACGTTTCCATCTGGATCTTCAAAGACCAGCATGTGCCCCCAATCAGCATCGAATTCACCTAGGATTTTAGCTCCTGCCTGCTCGAGAACTTTTCGATCAGCAGAAACATCATCACTTGATAAAGTCAGTGTTCCGCCACAATGTGCACCGTGAGCATCACGAGGAGTCGAAGGAACTTCTGCCCCTTCTGTCCAATGAAGTCCGATCATTACACCATCACAATTCATACTGGTCCAGTGATCCGACTCCCATCCAACTTGCATATTGAGAGTCTCAGAATAAAACTTCACCGCTCTCTTCATGTCAGTCACGTTGTAATATATATCATGAACACCTTTGATCATCTTAACCCCTATGGAAGCATGACAGAGAATCCGATGACTCTGTCTTCGATTGTTCCTGCACAAGCTCCGACTGGAACTGTTTCAAAACTATCTACACTCTCATATCTTGAGCATAGTCCAAGAGTTTTGCCTTCTTTATCAACCAACTCTACCTGAAACATGAAATAAGGTTCTGGTTGTGACTTCTGTGAAAAATAAATCCAGACATCATACTCAGCACCTTGGATTTTGAGTCTCTTTGACGAATCAACGGAAGGCTCTTCAATCTGATACAGCTCAGGTGCAGCAGTCGTTTGTGGAATACATTCGTTGGATAGACTACGACAATTTTTCTTGGCCCAAAAGGCTCCCTTGAATTCCAAAGCATATGTATTGTAAGAGAGAAACGCTATTAAAAGAATCGAAAGTATTTTCATTTTACTTCTCCAATTTTACAAAAGTTCAAAAGATTTAAACCAATCTCTTCATTTGGAGATCTCGTAATGTCTTTTTGAAAAGGTCTGAAATTGATTTCACAAGTTACAGCAACCTTGGCAGAAAAAAGATGACCTCCAAAGGCTTCAAATTTTTCATTCCCAAGCACCGTATGAATATGGAAAAAAGGTTTTCCATCCATAGAACAAAGGTTTCCATCAAGGCTCAAAAGTTCTGCTTCATTTGGAAACATTTTTCGATCATAATGTTTCTGTGCCAAATGATAAAATCCGAGCTCCACATCTTTGAGAGCTCCGATTCCAGAAAGGTGTCCCGATTTCATCTCATTTTCTGTTGCCCAAACTTCCAAAGTTGAAAAAAGATCTTCATCTTTATCGAGCCTGAGAAACCAAACGTCTCCGTTTTTCACAGCTTCCATATATAACCTCTTAAAATTTCATGCGAAATTAGCATGACAATGATGAAATGTAGAGGACTCTTTTACTCAGTTTTAGACAATCTCAAGACATCAATTCATCAATTAAAGCTTAGTTATTCCGATAAGTTGTCATGCTGAAATGGCTCTATCCAGATCCCAACATTCACGATGAAAACAAAGTTAAAGACTACCAGTTTTTTCTGGTAATCACTTCTGTCGCGTTGATTTCAGAAATCTGGTACTTCTACAGCATCAACGTAATATTCAAAACAAATATCTATAATCCTATTCTCTATCCACTTGCGTTTCTCAATTTGATTTCATTTTTGGTTTACAAAAAGACTAAGCATTTTGAATATGCCAAGGGTATGGTAGCTGCCTCCAGTTTAAGTTTCCTTCTGATTCTTTTAACTGCTGCTGGCGGCTTAAAATCACCAGGCTATTCATGGATCATCATGATTCCACTTCTTCTAGGTACATTTTTCAAAAAAAGAGGTGCTGTAATAGGTTTGGGGGTTATCCTCTTGTTCACTGCTTCAATGGTGGTCTGGGGAGATCATGAATTTGTGGGATATATTGCTCAGTCACCAGCTGACTTTGCCAAGGCCCAGCTCGAGAACGCACTCACTTTTCCAGTCGCAACATTTATCATCATTTACTTCTACTTGAATCTAATTGAAAAATCAGAAGAGACAATTACAGCGAAGCGTGATGCCATTGATACACTATTAAAAATTGTCATTCATGATATTGCCAACCCTCTTCAAGTTGCGAAGATCAGAATCAATAGAGAACTCAAGACTAACGACTCCAAGAACATTACTGAAACCAAGCTCGCTCTGGATATTATCACTTCTATCGTCAGACAGGTTCGGGAAATCCGCTCAGTCAAAGATGGAAAACTTGTGACTGAAAATGCCAAAATAAAGATCAACAGTCTCTTCGATCAATTGGAATCCATGTTCGAGACTCAGCTCAAAAAGAAGAATATCATTATTCAAAAAGAGCTCTATCTTTCCAATGAATTTGAATATCAGATTGATCCGAATATTTTCAAAAACCAAATTCTTAACAACCTGATCAGTAATGCCATCAAATTTAGTTACGAAGGTAGTTCAATTTTCATCCGAACATTGATTGTCGGAGACTTCTGGACTCTTGAAGTCCGCGATCATGGGTCTGGTATTCCAAATGACAAAATCAAAAGTATCTTCAACGCCCATGAAAAAACAACGACGACAGGCACTGCAGGAGAAAGAGGTACTGGCTTCGGTCTTCCAATCCTAAAGGCCTTTGTAGAAGTTTACAACGGACACATCGACATCTTTTCTGTCACCAAAGAAGAAAACAAAGTTCACCATGGAACTACCATCAGAATTTCGTTCCCAATTGCCCAAGTGGAAAAGAACCTTGAGGAAAAATTCTTCAAACGCTCAGCGTAAATCCCCAAACCTGTTTCAATTACGGAACACCTCCTCGCTAATTCATTGATATTACGTACCCATTTTTTGGCATCTACTTTGCTTCTTTAATTTTTGAAAAACTCGAAAGTAACAAAGGGGAGCTTTATGAAATACGTACTTTCACTATTACTACTTACACTTTTGGTTTCTTGTTCAGATAAAGAAGAAACTGTTTCAAGAACTTGTACACTAAATGATCAACCGATCGATTGTGCTTACTTTGATCAAACATCATCTCAAACTGGTGGTACAACTGAACCTACCGACCTTGAGTTGAGTGTATCAATCACAGTTGGGTACGAAATTAAAAAAGACGACAATGGGAACCCTATCCTCGTTTTTGAAAAAGACTCTAAGGTTGAATCACTGCAAGGCAATCATTGTATTGTCTCAACAGTGGGTGTGTCAGAATTCAAAGCGATATTCTACGCTGGTGGAAATACTTTGGAGCTTACTCCAGAAGGCGGCGAGTCTGAAGACTACAGAAGAATTGATGGCCCATTCAACGAATACAAGTTGCGAGGAGTCTGGAAAGGTAGAACTATTTTCAGAAACAATGCTGAACATTTTCTAACTTTCAATCTCATGTCAAAAGACAAGGCTACAATTACCAACAAATGTAAGTTTTAATCCAAAGCCCCGAAAGGGGCTTTTTTCATGCTGAATGATAGTCGACGATAAATGGTTCGACGCCAAAATTGTCTTGAAGATCGGCCAGGGCAGCTTGTGAAAATGGAATGAGAGAGTTGAGTCTTAAGTCCAAATGGTCCAATGTGATTCCCCCCAAATAGACACGAAGTTGAATGAGAATGAGATTGTTTTCATTCAGAGCAAATCTGTATGGAACAAAAAAAGTTGAATTTTTATTAAGAAGAAAATGTAATAATGCTCTCGAAGGGGCCTCCACTCTTGCTATGGCAGCTTCGTGCCAGAGAAAAAACTCCCCGTCCTTATCAGAATAAATGGAATTATAGATTGAAATACCAGGGTCGCATTGGGTAACCCATGAGATGCGTTTTCTGGATTCATCCATTTTTTCTACAGCTTTGTAGTCGATGTCCCCTTCCATGAGCCAGTTTCGAACCATTCCAACCTGCTCGGCCACGTCGCTAAAAGCTGGCCCCAAATCGACCATTTCAGAGCAAGGCTCATGCAAAATGCCAATACGTCTTCTCATTCCCATAATGTCTCCTTTTTGAAGTGTGAGGTCATTATAACCACCCCCTGTCTCAGAAAATGAGACAAATGGGGCTTTCCTACTTTTTTCAGAAAGCCCCAGAGGATTACACTCCAAAGGCGTTTCGCATTTCATTCGAAAGCGCATACCCTTGGGTTTGGTTTAACTCGTGACGGACAAATATCGGTGGTCTGTCATTTTTGGTTGATGTGAGATCGTTAAGTAATTTATAGCGTTGTGAACGACTGGGATCTCCGAGCATCTGAAAGAATTCTTGCTCCTCGATCCAATATCCCTCTCTTTCCAATAGTTTGAGTACCACCATTAATACTCTGTCCGTTTTAGTTAAACCCATTTCATTCTGCATACGTGCCCCCTTTGAACAGGTCAAAATTCAAAGAAGATCCCGACAGCGACGTAATCTTTATCCGCATTCCCGAGATCAACTTTCCTATAGTCAAATTGAAGTCCCTTGGTTCGAGCGCTATTAAAAGGAATCAATAGAGTTCCTATCGCCCCCACCCCATGAGATTCTTTTTCCTGTATGGTTTTTGTTTTATTTTCTGATGAATAATCGCTGTAATCTGTTTCCCTATGGATGGTTTTTTTTCGATAAAACTTGTAGTTGTATTCTCCCCCAACGCCTATAGAGAAATAATCATTCCTGAACGGCCAAATTTTAAAATTCACGCTTCCGTGAAAGAGCGACTCAGTATTAGGGTCATCGTAATCACCAGACTCGTCATACATATAATGTGCATCTATACCAAGGCTAAATTTTCTGACATAGTGACGGTCATAACTGAACGGAAGGAGATGAAACCAGGTTTTCCCTTCTTCATTGACCACTGGACTATAAGTAAACCGATGTTCTTCTGATTTCTCCGAGCTAAAGATGAATGCCATTGTTTTTGAAAACCAACCAGGAGAATTATCGTTGGCGACATCTCTTTTGGGTTCGGGAATTTTTGTTAAATAGATATTCCTAGCGGGTGTATTCTGATTTGAACGTACGACAATTGTCTGTTTTTCATTGAAGTAACCCTTTAATTCATATCGAACATTGAAGTTACCTGGCATATATCGAACACCCAAGAGTGGAGTTTGTCCTATTTTTTTGTTTTCAATGTATATTTCTGCACCAGTCGGTGTTGTGATAAAGTTGACGATTCCTTCCAGTGGCTTTGCATCCTTCAATCGTTTCGCCTCAATGGCGATAAATGACTTTGGATATTTAATTTGGCGCCAAAGCTTGTAACTACCGTCTTTATTTCGTTCAAAGTATTCTTTGACGGGTGTAATCCCTTTGAGATTGATCTCATCCTGGTGAATCAACAAGGATTCGTTGTGCTCTATTTTATTGAGATTGGCATGAAAGTTTGCGACCAATTTCTGATTGAATCCGAAGTTGTGCCTGACAGCTTCCTTAACTGCTTCAAGATAAGCTTCTTCCCTTGCTTTAGTTAGACTTTTTCTTCCATCAGATACTCCGACATAGTAATGATCAATTGGAGTTTCGATGAACGTTTTGCTAGTCCATTCAGGTAAGTCCTTACCGGAGCTTTCGCCCCGGCAAGGTACCATAAACCAAAGGAGTAATATGACAACCAGGGTGATCTTCATTGATTACACCCCAAGCTTTTGAATTTCTCTTGTCATATGATCGTCAATTTGTTTCTTGAGTTGCGGAGAAAGACCTTTCCCTTTATCAAGAGCAGACCTAATAGCACGTCTGAGTTCACTCTCCTCAATCGAAATCAAAGAGTAAATTCTAAGCTTATAAACTTTGGAACCTACCTCATCGAAAGTCTCAATCTTCTCCCAGTAACGCTCTTCAGATTTGATCCCATGGATCAAGTTCTTTGAAACCTCTGAACCATAAAATGTAACAAGCTGACCACTGTCAGAAACGCCTTCTGAAACATTTTGAAGGATGAAGGCCATGTCATCCTGGATCTCTCTTGAGATCTCAAACCTGGCATTATTATCAGAAACTCTAACTGCTGCAGAAATGCGACTCTCAATCGGTAACTCTGCAAACCCTACTGCGAAAACACGTCCTTTCTTTTTGAACATTGTCTTTGAAAGACTTGCCCACTTTGGACTGTCATCCATATCATCCATTCTGACGACAACCTTTTCTCCCATACTTCCGCATGATGCGATGGTGATGAGAACCAATAGTAAAATGAACTGTTTCATGTAATCCTCCCCGTAATTAACGTTCGATAAACCCGTCGACTTTGCGACCCATTTTTGATTTCTTTACTTCTCCCCAAACTTTCTCAACTGTCTTGATAGTTGAATCTCGTCCTTGCTTGATTGGAGCAGCAATGTGTGGCTTGAAAAAATAAGATGGTGATGCCACCATCGCGATCATCACACACGTAATGAGCTTATTTCTGAGCATCCAATAAATCATAAATTGACTCCGACGATGAAAATGAGAGCTGCTTCGATGACTTCTCCTGCAAGTATGTGAGGAAGCCTCTCTTTCATCCATTCAGGTCCGGGTAGTTTACGAACGTTCTGCATGAACCCGTCCCAGTTCAATAGTCCCTTTCTGATGGCAACACTCCATGCCCAAGGTACTAGAACCAAACCTACTCTTTCTGTTCCAGCGTGAAATGCCAGCAAGAGATAGGCGATTAAAATGAAACCCTTTGCCGTGGGCCTCACTTATTCATTTCCTTCATTCCCCCTCCTTTCAGACAATAATAGGGAGAAGCTGTCTCGTTTCTTGAGACATCTTGGAAATGTTCTTATTTTTTGAGATGGAATAAAAAAGCCCCGTGATTACGGGGCGTTGGATTGTTATACTGCTTTCTTTTTCTTGTCTTTTTCGTAGCTATCAGGCGCCAGCGGATGAAAATTTCTATCCAAGGCCTGGTGGGCCTTATTTCTAAAGGCCAAACGAAGATCATCGGGACCGACTATTTCAACACATTCTGCATAAGTGAAAAGCTGTCCAAGGAATTCATTGATATTTGTGTAATTGAAAATGTAGTAATCATACTCTTTTGTGCATAATGATCTTTCGGTTCTGGCACCCATGAAATACTTTTCCTTCAGGATTTTTCTGAAATCTCCAAAGACTTTCACCTGTGCCTCTTTGAACCCCCCGTCTCTTTGACAAATAAGCCCACTGGTCCATTTATATCTTTCCTCAGGGTTCCACTTACTCTTTGATGGGTAATCAAAGGATGTATTATTTTCTTCAAAATTATCTATTCTTGAAATTTTATATGAACGAACTTCCCAATCTCCGGACTCATGTTTGAATTCATAACCCAGAAGGTAAAGGTCATCTCGATACTGACAGAGTGAAAGTGGTTTTACTTCTCTTCTATTAGTAGCATCAGGATCATTTTCTGAAGGATACCAGATTGAGATTTGCTTATTGGTCAAAAGTGCCGAAACAATTTGATTGAGCCATTCTTCAATATGTTCATCAAAACCTTTGGCTTGAATTTTTGAAAGATAGAAAAATTTTCTTTTTAGCTCTCCAAGCTGCTTGTCATCAATATCACTTTCCGGCATAGGAATCTCAGTGATCGCAGAGTCGAGAAGGTAACCCATATGCTTGTAGGCTTCTAAAAAGTATTGTGTCTCTTGTGAAAGTCCATCGATATCCGACATACTCCCTTTTAAAACGTAATAATACTTTTCATTTTCACCTTTAACATAATGATCATTTTTTATCCTGGTGAGTACAGCGTCTTCACCTTCACACATGGCCTTTCTGTGATTGAGAATATTCTGTCTACCTGTCACATCGAGAATCTCTACAAATCTGGATTCACCGATGCGATTAGAGGGAGATTGAATAATCTCCCTGATTATTTGCACGTACTTGCTACCTTTTACACTCATACATCCCTTTTCGGAGTATTCTACTCAATCATTAGAGAATAATGATAAATAGCTGTAATCACTACGCAACTCTCACGACTTTCCTTTCGAAGTTCTCCAAGTAAATGACATCTGCGAGTGAGCTAGAGGCCTCTTCTCTTTGTTCAGGAGAAGACTCTTTCAGTTTCAAAATCTGATAAAGTTTGTGAACCAACATGGAAAAGAACTGTGGATCAGCAACTATACTTGTGGCCTTAACCAGAAAGTTCAAAGCAGTCTGTGCTTTGCCTTGAAGACCAAGAATCACTCCAATCAAACTGACTGAAATTCTATCATCCAATCTCCGTTCAAGACATTTCACCAATTTCTTTTTGGCCTGTTGAAGTTTGATTTTATAGCCTTTTTTGCAACGGCGTTTCGTTCTAAGTGCATCATCAAAATCGCACAATCCTTCATAGAGTAAAAGTTCATCTTCTATTGGACTTTTATCATCATCTTCATCATCCCACTGCTTCGCCCTTGCCAAAAATTTATCAATGATCTTCCATTTCGCGGACTCATCTGAAAGCCCAAGATTTCTTTCTCCAGCTTCTTTCATTCTCCTTTTGTGTGAGTGAAGATATTCAATCCAATGTCCCCTGAAATTCATCGCAAGAATTAATGATTCTTTTGGCGAAAAATAAACTTCTGGATGACTCATGTGCTGACGAGTTTGCTTCCAAGCAAGTCTAAGAGACTCCTCTCCATCTTTTCGCTCACCACAGATATGAGTCAGAAGCTTCTTTGTTTTCTTTCCTCCACCATTGTTCTGCATATACTGACTGGTAGAGTCGATATTTACAGGCAGTTCAGAAAGGCGTTTTGAGAACATATTGTCGAGAGTCTCTTTACGATACTTTCGCATCTTAAGAACTTTCTTGGCCTGCTCCCACTGTGCCTCATTTAGATTTCTAAATTGTTTTGGTCTGGATTCAGACGGTCCCCACCATCTCTGATAGTTGTTTTTAAACAGGCCCATTTCCCCCTCCTCGATTTAAGACAAGTCTATAAGGCCCTTGTCTCAGAAATCGAGACACCTCAAAGCTAGACTTTGGAGAGAAAGGGAGGACACATGAACGATGAACAAAAAAGTGCAGATGAACTTCTAGATGAATTTGACAAGCTTTTGGGAGATGGTCC
Organism: Bacteriovoracaceae bacterium; assembly: GCA_041546685.1. GTDB lineage: Bacteria > Bdellovibrionota > Bacteriovoracia > Bacteriovoracales > Bacteriovoracaceae > M0603. The sequence continues at coordinate 14,994 of JBFEVX010000088.1, forward strand.
AGGTGAATACAACTCCAGAGGTTTGATATCAGACTACTGGCTTAATTGGCAGATGATCGAATTTTCCAAAAGAATGCTTATCAACACAAAAGAAAAGTTCATCACTCCGATCGTAGAACTAGCACTGGATCTATTGGATGATGATACATATGATGAA
>JBFEVX010000190.1:0-3561 GCA_041546685.1 Bacteriovoracaceae bacterium
TATAAATTTGCAAAAGCCTCAAAACTCTTGTCCTCCATTCTTTAAAACATTTGTAGACCCAGACCGCTTTAAATATACAGATGAAGAGATGAGAGAAATGAGTAAAAAGCAACTTGAGAAAGATCTACAAACTTACGAAGCTAAAGCTGGATCTGAATGTGCCTCTAGAGCTAGATGTGAAGAAGATAAGGAATGTCGCCCGAATCGATCTGGTGGGAGAGGGAGATAGAAGTAATCAGATATGTAATACTCTGTTGTAATCTCAATTGTAGAATCATGAATAGTTTGGTAGTTGTGCATTTATGAAAAAAGAAATCAATTACTTCAGAGTCTTTTGGAAATCAGCTCTTTTGATTATCTCTCTTTACGTCTGGTATCTCTCTTACCTTGGATTCACGGGTAAGTAGGCCTAATTCTTCGCGACCAGTTGTGTTAATTGCTTAAATAAAAAACTTTGATAAAATTTCTCATTAATTTATTCAAAGGGACCCAATGAAAAAGCTCGCGATCGTTCAAGCTCCTCCAGTGTTTTTAGATATCGAAAAAACAATTGATCAAACTTGTGAATATATAAATGAAGCGGCCAAGAACGGTGCAGATCTTGTGATGTTTCCGGAAGCTTATCTCCCTGGTTATCCCTCATGGGTTTGGCGATTGAAGCCAGGTGGAGATATGGATAAGTCTAAAGATCTTCATCATGAACTTTTTAAAAACTCCGTCGATCTTTCTAAAGATGGACTTTCGAAAATTCAAAGTGCTGCTGAAAAATGTAATGTTACACTTGCCATTGGCTTTCATGAAATCAATGGCGAGGCCAGTGGTTCAACTCTCTATAACTCTTATGCTGTCATCGGTCCCGATGGGAAAATTTTAAACGTCCATAGAAAACTCATTCCGACCAATCCTGAAAGAATGGTTTGGGGCTGGGGAGATGCCAGAGGTTTGAATGTCGTCGATACACCGGCCGGGAAGATTGGCACACTTATTTGTTGGGAAAACTATATGCCACTTTCAAGATATGCTTTATATGCTCAAGGGGTGGAGCTATATCTTGCACCAACATGGGATTGTGGTGATGGTTGGCAAGCAACTATGAGGCATATTGCAAGAGAAGGTGGATGTTGGGTTGCAGGTACTTCAACGGCCATTCAATGTTCAGATTTACCAGACACTGTCCCTCATAAAGGAGAAGTGTTTCCTGATCCAGATAATTGGATGTCTGAAGGTGGAGCAGTGGTTTATGAACCATTCGGAGGAGCTGTTGCCGGACCGATGGTTAGAGAGAAAGGGATTCTTTACTCTGAATATGATCTAGGTAAGGTGATAGATGGTCGACGATCAATGGATATTGCAGGCCATTATGCCAGACCCGATATCTTCGATCTCACTGTTAATAAAAACAAGATGAATAATATCAACTTCAAATAAGTACCTTTGGAGTAATTTGTATTAACCAGGTGATAAGGTTTTTGAATTATGGAAAACAAAAGAAAACATACCCGCTTTGATCCAGATACAAATACAATTGTTGCAATTGATGTAGATGGGTTTAAGTTGATAGGGCTCGCAACCCAGGAAGCTTTCAAAGGATGTAGCGCTATTTTTATTAATAACGATGTCTTAAAAAAAGATACCCTTGTGAAAATTAAAGTAGGGCAACTTGACGAAGTGAGAGGTATCATCAGATGGACAGCAGGTGCCGGTGAAAAGGCCACTGAAGTTGGATTTGAATTTGATGTTTAATTTCTTGTTGATCTGAGTTCTTCTTTATTATGAAGAACAGCTGTAGTGGGAAATCCCGCCAGATTTGAAGAATGCTTTTGGTTTGAGCTGATAATATTTATCTTCTACAGTCTTCGATTGTTCCCCGTACGGATCACTGAGAATTTCTTGAAGTTCACGAATAAGAGAATAATCACCTTTCGCTGCTTGCTGGTAAGCTGGGGCAACAAGCCATTCGCGCCAAGTGTATTTGGGATTCGTTTTTTTCATTTTCGCAGATATCTCAGCAAGGTCACCACTGTTTTGACTTAGAACTAGTTCGCGCCAAGAGATTAGCCATGTCTGCCATTTCCTTTCGAGTTCCGAAGAAAGCTCAGTGTAAAAGCTCTTCTTAAGAGACAATATATCTTCTGGAAGGTGAGATATCTCTCGAAAGAAGATTGTATAGTCGACCTTGGATTGAATCATTAAAGCTAGCAGCGATTGAAAAGTTTCTTGATGAAATGAAGTCAATCCAAGTTTTGCTGCCCAGACATTGTTCCACTCTGTACGCATGACCTCCCCGAAGCTTTGGTGAATTAGTTCCAATTCATTTCGCTCACTTGATCCTTCAGGTAATAGATGCTGGAGTGCTGAATGAAACATGGAATAATTCGCATAGGCAGCGTTGGGTTGATTGAAGAAAGAAAAATGTTTTCCACCTCCGGTCCAGGGTTGGAACTCTGGATCAAACGACTCGCAAAAACCAAAGGGGCCGTAATCCAAGGTGAAGCCACCTGCTGCACAGTTGTCGCTGTTGAAGTTTCCTTGGCAATAGCCTACACGAATCCAGTTGGAGACCAATCGAGTGAGACGATCTCGAAATTGCTTGGACAGTTCAAGGACTTGTTTTTCAAAAGAAAGGCCGGAATCGATAACTTCATTATATTCTCGCTCAATGAGATGCATGACGATCATCTTTAATTCTTCAAAAGCTTTTGGATGAACTTCATCGCGTGTGCGCCTGGCGAAAAGTTCGAGCTGGCCTACTCTTAGAAAAGAAGGGGCCACACGAGTTGAGATGGCCACCAGGTTATCCACCATAATATCGGGATCGAAAGAAGAGGATCCCTCTGAGTACCATGGCCTTTTTACAGTTTCAGATTGCGAGACATAGAGAGTCAGTGAACGAGAAGTGGGAATTCCTAGGGCATGCATAAAATCTTGTGCCAAAAATTCACGTACACTAGATCGCAAAACTGCTCGGCCATCGGCTCCTCTGCAGTAGGGGGTTCTTCCGCCGCCCTTTAGTTGCATTTCCCAACGTTTGCCATTGAGAATTCCTTCAAAAACAGAGATGGCACGACCATCACCGTAGCCGTTTCCTGTACGGAAAGGACATTGGCTTATATATTCGTTTCCATATATTGAAAGTGCGTATCCTGTTGCCCACCCTGTCTTGTTCATGGGTGAAGTCGCAACAGAGAGATCTCCTGAAAAGACTCTTTGAAACTCTTCATCGCTGGCCAGTTCATCACTTAAACCCAGTTCTTGAAAAAAAGTTTTACTGTGACTGACATAGATGGGACTTGGTAGTGGTGTCGGTGCAACTGGAACATAGTGACCAGAAAGTACTTCTCTTGGATGGTGGTCAATTCCATCATCAGTTGCTTCTGGATCGGCTTTTAGATCCCTAATAAAGGAGTAATCAACCAGTTGAGAAAAGCTCTTAAAATTTGTCACAGATGTTTTCATTACTTCCTCTTATATATATTAGTTGATTACTTAGATAAAGCCACAGATAGGCGAATACGACAAGGTCTTGTGGCCAGTATCGAAGCCTTTGTTCTCGTTATAGGA
>JBFEVX010000134.1:0-9210 GCA_041546685.1 Bacteriovoracaceae bacterium
TCGAACTGGGAAGAAGATACCCAGCGAGTTTCAACCAATAAGAGGAGGACGATATAATGCTCACTAAATTCAACCTGATTCAGATTTTTCTACTGGTTCTTCTTTTTCTTCCACTGGCGACATTTTCCAGTGAAACGAAAAAGGAAAGGTTGGATTTCATTCGTTCGATTGAATCGAAGATGCAAAAAGACATTCCAAAAATGGATATGGAAAAGCGTTATCGTCTTTATGTAGATGCGGCGAGAGAGCTTCATCGATTTCATTTCAATAATTATGCAGTCAAATATCTGAACAAGGCATTGCTACTTGAAGTCAAAACATCAAAGGTACCGGCCTGGATCAAACTTTTGGGGATCCATCATCAAGAAGGAAGAATTGAGACTCTAAAAATTGACTTTGGGAAATTCTCAAACTGGGTGGTTAAAAGCAATATCAAGCTCTCACCTCGCGCTGAGACAACAAAGAACTTTTACCAATTTATCACTTCCAACAAAACACCAGAAAAAATATTGTCCAAGGTACAGATAGATGCCATCAACAAAAGTTTTTACTCAAGCGAGTTCAATTGGGTGAGTTTCGAAAGATATATTCGTCACAAACAGTGGAAGAAGGCCAAGGCCATGGTGAATTATTCAAACGTGAAAAAAAGTTCCAACTGGACCAAATTGAAAGTCGATCTTTTAAATCTCAAGACTTCAGGACTGGTGACAAGTCTTCATTGTTCCAGCTTCAAAAAGTCAGATGATCTCAATCCTGAACACTTGATGTGTTCCATCATGGAAAATCATTTAAAGAAAAAACCATCGGATCCCGCTCTGATGGTTAAGTTTCACAAATCTCTTAACGCCCTGAAACCTGAGTACCATTGGTTTTACGGACTTGTAAAAGAGCTGCAATCCTAGTTTAATAGCCTCCATCGATCACAGTAGATCCGGAGGTCTCATGCAATTTCAAAATCCACTGGTAGAGGGAACGATCCTCAAACGCTATAAACGTTTTCTCGCTGATGTCGAACTCTCAAATGGTGAAGTCATCACTGCCCACACCGCCAATACGGGAAGTATGAAAACCTGCTGGGAACCCGGCTGGAAAGTTCTGATGAGTTTTCATGACAACCCCAAAAGAAAACTCAAATACAGTCTTGAAATGATCCACAACTCCGACACCTGGATTGGAATCAATACTTCTCTCCCCAACAAGATGGCGGTTGAGGCGATCGAAAATGGAACCATTAAAGAGCTCCAAGGTTACGAAAAGATCAAGCCTGAGGCCAAAATTGGAAAGAGTCGTATCGATATCCTTTTGACAAAAGATAATGGCGAGCAATGCTATGTCGAAGTAAAAAATGTTACACTTCTTGGAGAAAACAGGAAGGCACTTTTTCCAGATGCAGTCAGCGAAAGAGGACAAAAACACCTCAAGGAACTCACAGGTCTGGTAAATGAAGGCATCCGATCCGCTATGCTCTACATAGTCCAACGCGAAGATGTTGAGGTTTTCTCCCCTGCAGATGAGATCGACCCAGAATATGGACGCCTCTTACGTGAAGCAAAAAACGCTGGAGTAGAGATTCTTTGTTATCAATGTCACCTCAATCCAGAAGGAATAGAAGTCATAAAACCACTACCTGTTGAGCTTTGACTCATAAAGTTTTTCAAAAAGCATGTTTTTATGGTTACTTGACGCAACCAGCTCTTTTTCAAAAGAGGCCACACTCACACATCTTTGATAATGCCTATTGTCTTTTAATTATGGTGCCGGCCGTCTAAATTTATTTGGTCACAACATATTGATTTCAAAGAACGTATCATTCCGAGAAGGAGTTTATAATGATCAACAAATTAGTCCTCGTTCTTGCACTGACTTTGAGTGCAGGCCTTCAGGCGAAAACTTTTGTTTACTGTAGTGAAGGAAGCCCTAGTGCTTTCAACCCACAAATTACAACTGACGGAACTTCAAACAATGCTTCAGGACATACTGTCTACGACAGACTTGTCGACTTCAAGTATGGAACGACGGAAATTGTTCCTTCACTTGCGAAGAGCTGGAAGATTTCCAAAGACAGAAAGACTTACACTTTCACTCTTAGAAAAGGTGTAAAGTACCATACTACAAGTTACTTCACTCCTACTCGTGACTTCAATGCAGACGACGTGATCTTTTCATTTAATCGTCAACGTATGAAAGACCATCCTTTCCACACTGTGAACGGTGGGCATTACGAATACTGGAATGCCATGGATATGGGGAAACTCATCAAGGATGTAAAAAAAATCGACAACCATACTGTTCAAATTTCATTGACTCAACCGGAAGCTCCATTTCTTGCCAACCTGGCCATGAGCTTCATGTCTATTCTTTCTGCTGAGTATGCAGATAACTTGGTCAAACAGAACAAGAAAGAAGACATTGATAATTTTCCAGTTGGAACTGGTCCATACGTCTTCAAAAAGTACAAGAAAGATACATTGATCAGATTTACTGCCAATGAAAACTATTTTGATGGAGCTCCAAAAGTTTCAAACCTTGTTTTCTCAATCACTCCTGATCCATCTGTAAGATTTCAAAAATTGAAAACTGGTGAATGTCACTTGATCATTGAGCCAAGTCCTGCAGACGTTGCGGCCATGAAAAAGAATACCAAGCTAAATGTTCTTGAAGGACCTGGACTCAATGTTGGTTACCTGGCACTCAACACTCAGAAGAAGCCTTTTGACAATGTTAAGGTCAGAAGGGCCATCAATATGGCACTTAATAGACAAGCCTATATCGACGCCATCTACCTCGGAAATGCCAAGATTGCGAAAAACCCACTTCCTCCGACAATCTGGTCATACAGCAAAGGAACAAAGCCTTTTGCTTACGATGTAAAAACAGCGAAGAAGCTTCTTAAAGAAGCTGGTTTTCCAAACGGTTTTGAAACAGAACTTTGGACTCTGCCTGTAACCAGACCATATAATCCAAACGGAAAGAAGATGGGAGAGATGATGCAAGCTGATCTTGCTAAGATCGGAATTAAAGTCAAACTCATCTCATACGACTGGCCGACCTACCTCTCAAAATCAAGAAAAGGTGAACACTCCATGATTCAACTTGGTTGGACTGGGGATAACGGAGATCCGGACAACTTTCTTAACGTTCTTCTTGGATGTACTTCAGTCGAAGCCGGTTCAAACGTTGCCAGATGGTGTGACAAGAAATTCAACAAGCTAGTTACTGATGCCAAAAGAATCACCAACATGAAGAAAAGAAGTGAACTTTACCAAAGAGCACAGAAAATCTTCAGAAGTGAAGTTCCTTGGGCCCCGATTGCACACTCGACTATCTACAGAGCGATGTCGAAAAACGTGAAGGGCTACAAAATTGATCCTCTTGGAGGAGATATCTTCAGCAAGGTTGAACTTAAATAATGCTGAAAGTTTTTCTACAAAAAATGACCCACTTGATCCCCACTTTGGTGGGGGTCTCAATTCTGGCCTTCGTTCTACCAAGAATGGTTCCCGGTGATCCGGTCATGCTACTTCTTGGTGAACGTGGTGCTGACCCCGAAGTTTACAAAGAAATGCAGGCTGCCCTTGGACTTGATCAACCTATGTACAAACAGTATTTCAGTTTCATGAAAAATGCTGTCACTGGAGATATGGGTAACAGTATCATCTCCAAAAGAACCGTCACCAGTGAGTTTTTTGATCGCTTTCCAGCGACACTTGAACTGGGAATGGCCGCTTTGGCTTTTGCCTTCACAATAGGAATTCCTTTTGGAATTTTTGCTGCAGTCAGAAGAAATTCTTTCTGGGATTATCTATTGATGGGTGGCTCATTACTGGGCTATTCGATGCCAATATTCTGGTGGGGACTTATTCTCATTTTGATTTTTTCAGTGACTCTTGGATGGACTCCTGTTTCAGGTCGTATGTCTGTAATGTATGACATCGACACTTGGACCGGATTCATGCTGATAGATACTCTCCAAAGTTCTGTTATCAAAGAAGAAGGCTTTGCTCCTTTCATCAGTGCCGTCAAACACATGTTATTACCTGCGATTGCCATGGGAACCATTCCTCTGGCCGTCATGGCAAGAATGACCAGATCGAGTATGCTCGAAGTTCTTGGTGAAGATTTCATCAGAACCGCCAAGGCAAAAGGAGCTTCTCCTTATATCGTTGTCTGGCATCATGCTCTAAGAAATGCATTGATTCCAATTGTAACTGTAGCTGGTTTGATGTTTGGATCAATCATCACCGGAGCTATTCTAACTGAAACGATTTTCAGTTGGCCGGGTATCGGAAAGTGGCTTGTCGCAAGTATCAATGCCAGAGATTATCCGGTCATTCAAGGTGGTGTTCTTTTTATCGCCACAATGATTGTCGTCATCAATGCAGTTGTCGACGTAATTTACATCTGGGTTAATCCCAAGCTGAGGAGTTGAAGTGAGCGTCTATCGCGAGCACGGACTCTTTTATGAGTTCTGGAGACAATTCAAGAAAAACAAAGGCGCCCTTTTTGGGATGTCCTTGATTGTTGCTTTTGTGATTCTTGCCATCTTCGCTCCATTCTTTGCTCCTCATAATCCAAGTCAACTCTTCGCTGACTACTTGAGACTGCCTCCTTCTTGGCTTGAAGCTGGAAACACCCTTTATCCACTTGGTACGGATGATGTCGGTAGAGATGTCATGAGTAGACTGATCCATGGGGCCCGAATCTCAATGTCGATTGGGCTTTCGGTTGTTTTCCTTGCCATGACGGTTGGAACAGTTCTCGGTCTGTTTGCTGGTTATTACGGTGGCTGGATTGACAAGGTTGTCATGAGAATCACAGATATCATTATGGCCTTGCCTTCCATTCTACTAGCGATTGTTGTCGTTTCGGTTCTAGGACCAGGGCTTAGAAATGCTGTGATTGCGGTTGCAATTGTTGCTATTCCAAGTTTTACCAGAATTGTCAGGGCCTCAGTTCTTGCTGAAAAAGAAAAAGAATATGTTCAGGCCTCGAGATCTTTAGGTGCCACAAGTCTTCGGACCATGTTCAAAGAAGTTCTTCCAAACTGTATGGCCCCATTGATTGTTCAAGCAACGCTAGGCTTTTCTGATGGAATTCTAAATGCAGCGGCCCTTGGTTTCCTCGGTCTTGGTGCTCAGCCACCAACACCTGAATGGGGTATCATGCTGGCCGATTCTAGGGCATTCATTGAATCAAGTCCTTGGATGGTGACCCTTCCCGGCCTTTGTATTCTGGTCGTCGTTCTAGGCTTTAACCTATTCGGAGACGGCCTGAGAGACGCTCTAGACCCTAGACTTAAAGGCAGAGGTTAATCGGGAGCAGATACATGCTCCCGGCCCCAAATAAAGTCCTAACACCTTCTTACAGCTACAACCATTTTTCAAAGACTTGCGATAATCAGACAGGGTCTCAATTCTCGTACTGACGCTTAAGGTCTATAATTCGCTATTTTTTATTGCGCCCTACTTTTAAACAAAATCTAGTTAAATTTTCATTCATAATTACTGTAACGTACTGAAAATATTAGAAATCAGGTCTAGAATATCTTAATGCACTCTGCCTAGAACCGTGAAAGTTTTACACGTTTTTATAAAGAACAAGGGCCCAAATCCCACAAAAGCCAGGTGTCACTCTCAACCTACTTCCAGAATTTTGCTCAGAGAGTTTAGTCCTGCTAGAAATCGTCCAAGCAAAAATCTTAGTTGCCTTGCACAATTTAATCCGTGCCTGGCCACTGAATCTTTTAACCGGCAGGCCACCGGTAAAAGTTCATGAAGTGAAATGAGCCTCCACTTCAACAAAACCAAAAAAGCAGAAATGCTTTTAAAAAGGAGAGAGAGTATGAGCACTCTACTGAGAAGTTTGAAAATCAAGACACTACTAATTATGTTGCTACTATCAGGATCTGTTTATGCCGGTGATTTCAAAATGGCCGACATCACAAACGAAGAAGATTCTGAAATGACAAGATTCATCCTGAATACGGATGCCGCCAATGAAGAAATTGTTGGTTTCACTTACAAGACTTTCAGCGCTTCAGGAAAGCTATTGAAAACTGAAAAGAAGTCTCCAGATGGAGTCTTCTCTGAAACAGGAATCATTATTGAAGAAAGAAGTGGAAGAGTTGTTGTCGCCTTCAAATCAGACAACTTTGCAACTCACAATGGTGGGAACATCATCGTAGACACTCTTTATAATGGTGCAACAGGAAAGAGAAAGTCTTACGACTTCGAACTCAACAGAGCTGGATCGGGATGGGAACTTCTTTACAATGGGAAGCAAGTTTCAACGATTCATTTGAAATCCAAAAAAGTTCCAGTAATTGGAACTGTAGGGATCTCTGGTCTGGTTGCTAATTAATCAGAATTTAAATTTGCGGAATGAGGGGCGACAATGTCGCCCCTTTTTTATTTTAAGCGGCGACTTTTTTCATTTCTTTTTCCAACTGCTTTTCAACAGTTCTGACAAAGTTATTAAACAATGTCTTGATCTCCCCTTCTGGATTCAATCCAACAAGGTCTTCATATCTGACAAAGATATAGAATGATTTGCCATCACTGGCCTTGATATTGTCATAGTTTCCATAGTCTCTGAGAACACTGGCACTAAGACTGAAGTTAGCATCTTCATGGTGAAGATCTGATTCTTCATATTCTGTCTCACTAAATGTCTGAATGATTTGATGAAAACTGTTTTCCATCGTTTTGTGAAATGGAGTCAGATCCAAATTGATATACATCACCTGGCTATTCAGGGCCTTGGTGATATCAGATAGACTGCTGACCTTGATAACTAGACCAAGTTCACTGGCCTGATTCAAATGGAAAGTAGTCTTTGTAAGAGGCGAATTATCAAAACTCACACTCACAGGTATATCTAGACCTACTCTGAAGCTTCTTTGCGGAACAAAATCAGTGATTAGTTTTCTTCTCACGAAAGAAGCAAAAGTGTCTTTATCCATCCATCTCATAGAACTTAAAGTGATATAAGGACCACTTTCATTGTGAGTGGAAACCAGAATCTCATCCTCACGATCAAACCAAGTCATTCTGATCCTAGGATCAAGATAACTTTCATAGAGATCATACATAGATGACTTCAAAGTTTTATGCTTGTTTTTAAGCCAGATGGTTTTCTTTTTAAGTTTGTCCAACTCTCTAGAAAGAGCAGCTAACTTTTGACGGTGTTTTGGAGAATCTGTTTTGACCTGATCTTTTACATACTCACTGGAAGCTTTCCAGTTCGCCCAATGAAACGAAATGTTTCCATTAGGAGTCAGGTTTAGTTCCTGATCAAATGGCGCTTCAATCAAATATAAAGCCAACCCTGTTTGTGGTTGTCTTGCCCCCATAATATACCCCTGGCTAAGTAGACTTTAATGCTCAGTTTCTAGATTAAAGATCTCTTGACCAAACTAAAGTAAAACCTGAATTATATGTTCGTATCGTCGGTCTTTCAGAAACTTATAGTATTTTTCAAACAACTTTTATTTGTAGGCAAAAATGCTGATTTTCGCCAATCTTTTACGGCAAATCCGGTCTATTTACAGCTAAGCTGTTAAAAATTCGAGCATTGGGTAAAATAAAAGGGTGTGGATCAAGGAGCCTCTATGGATCAAGCCTTTAAGGCCCTGGCCCAAAACTCATTGGGCTATAAATTAACCCCTATTTCAATTCGAGAATTGCTCTATCTCGAGTCGGCTCCTTGTAATGTCTTTGGTATTGAAAATGGCCTCTATCGCCCACTGGTTAGGGAGGGTCAGGACATCAACAAAGATCTTCTTAAAGATTTGATCACCCAAGGGAAGATCAAACTCTTTGTCGATCGATCAAAGAGACATCTTCTGATTGAAAAAATCCAGGACAAATTGACCAAAGTTACTCGTTCTCTCTCCATCGGGAATCCCGTGGACAATGCTCGTGGACAAATGAATCTTCTCACAGTCCACCTAGAGTATGTTTACAACAACACTACTGATGACGACCTTTTAAACAAGCACTTTCAGTATGCTAAAAGTTTATGTGCATTCCTACTTGCGAACTCTGATCATCTCGAAAAGATTTATCTTGAGTACCGAAAACAAAAGCATCATTTCATCTTTTCACAACCCCTGCTCGCATCGCTTTTACTGCTGGGAGTTTTAAAAAACACTCGTATGTTTGCGGCAAAAGAAATGGAGCAACTCTTCTTAACCAGCTATCTCAAAGACATTGGAATGTCTTCGATACCTGTTGAGAAATACGACGATGAATTCCTTTCAAAGGAAGACAAGAAAACCCTCGTGAAGCACGCTGAAAACAGTATTGAGATTCTTGAAGGTCGAGTTCCTCTTAGTCCATCACACATGGAGATTATCAAGAATCACCACGCCTTCAGTTTATTAAACAAAGAACTCAATCATGATGTTGAACCAGATCCTATGGCGATTTCTGATGAAGACATGGATCGCCCGGTTTTAGTTGGGACAGAAACAGTTCTTATTTGTGCCATGGATATCATAGCGGCGATGGTGACATCGAGACCCTGGAGGCCTGCTGAGAAACTATTCAACGCTCTAGATCTCGTCAGAGTGCTGATCTCAGACGATTTCTCCCAAGAGTTTAAAATTATCGTAAGCTACTTCAAAGGCTTCAAGAAAGAATAACCGTCCCTTTTACTCGACCTAAATCTTTGAAAATAAAAGAAAATTTTCCTTTTCAAACCGTTTTCCGATTTGCAAAAATTTATAAAAGTCCTGCTTTTGCAAAGGAATGCAAAACGCAAATTGGGCCCAAGTTTCCAGGGAGGGATAACATGGCACAACAAGAAATCAGTCCCCTTACAGGTATCATCGAAGAGGATCAGGTTGTTTGCGATTTCGGCGAGCATGAAGGCAAGTCGATTCTTGAAATCAATGACGAAATCCCTGAATTCTACGAGTATCTCCTTCTCCAAAAAGAAGAAGGTAGGACAACCATCAGGCGCACGAAAGACAAATCATACCGTCTTTACGTGAGTAGGACCCTGAATTAAAAAAAGGCACCTTTGGTGCCTTTTTTTTTCTTTTTTTCCAAACAAATTTTTCTTAAACATTGAAGATGCAACGCTAGTCCGCACCTCATAGCAGGCGCTAACGCTTCTGCTTATGAGTTACGGATGCAACGCTAGTCCGCACCTCATAGCAGGCGCTAACGCTTCTGCTTATGAGTTACGGATGCAACGCTGTCAAAA
>JBFEVX010000204.1:0-2657 GCA_041546685.1 Bacteriovoracaceae bacterium
AATGAAATCTTTGATAAACGAATCATAATCAAGTGATTTACACATAAGACCTGGGACTTCTGTTTCATAGAGAGGTTTGTCTTCAGAATGGGATAAGGAAATTTGAAACAATAGAAAACCAAAGAGAACAACCGCAAGTCTCATTATGCCAGCTCCTGTTTTAGATAAGTTTTATTGTAAAACAGGTGACGAAAATCCACAGATAAGAAAATAATTCCCTCGTAAATTCAGCTGCTTAGCCGCTGTTTTTGAAAAAATGGAGTCTCGGAATGTTGGCAGAGATCAGAATATGGCCCGTCTTTTAAATAGACGGGCCTATTTGGAATTACTTGGCCTGGATAGTGAAGAGTTCCTCTTTAAGAACTTCTCCATCATAAGCAACTTTGACTTTGATCTTTAGTTGCTTGTCTTTAGCTTTCTTGGTGAAAGTGTACTTGAGTTTTGCTTCAGTCGATTGACCACGTCCAACTGGGCTGGTCTGAACTGAAGGAATATCAAACTTGATGTATTGTCCACCTTCAAGAACTTCTGCTGTGACTTTGTATCCTTCTGGGATGTTGTTTCTAAGTCCTGTCAGGGCTACTTTTATTTCATGACTCTTGAATTTCCAGCTGAATGGATAAACTTTCCACTTTCTCCACTTTACTTCTTTATCGAGGTTGAAAGCGGCTTGAACTTCTGGGTTCACTTTTACATTTGCTTTGAAAGTAACAACTTCGGTGAATGAATTATCAACATCATCCCCAGGGTAGAAGACTTCAGCTCTTACTTCAATTGGTGAACCTGGAAGTGCATCTTCTTTCACTTTCATGACAAAAATATTTTTAAGATCGATATTTTTTCTTTCTGGAAGCGAAGTCAGAATGGCCTGAACTCTATCAAGAGAGACATTTTCAGTTTTTGCGATGACTTTGACAGAAATATCACCTCTGGAAGTTTCTCTATAACCCAAGTTGGAAAGTTTAAAACCAAGTTTGGCTTCAGAACCTTGAATCAAACCTTTTGGATTTTGGGCCTCAATAATTGCAGATTCAGTTCCTCTTTTTCTGACCACACCATTACTTTGGAAAAAAGATGAAACAGCAGTTTGTCCACGGTCTCTGGCCTGTCTGTTTTCTCCCTCAATACTTCTCTCAAAACCAGCGGTCTGACCTTCTTGAAGTCCTCTGTTGTTTGCAACAACTGCACCTCTGGCCTTTGCTTCGGCAAATACGACAGGGTAGGCATTCTTCTTACCTTCCTGAAATTTATCATTTTTATGAAGATTGAAAACCTCATCTCTCTTGGTGTTGTAGAGAACCTCGTAATCAGAAAAGTAGAATTCTTTATGCGAATTCTTGTATGAACTTACATAAGTACGAAGATAACCTTGAGAACATCCAGTTTTGAAAGCTTCAACGTTTTTGTAAACTGTTGAACAATCAGCTCGTGACGGATCGACTTTTACATCAGTTAGATTCTTGTAAACCACCTCTGGTTTATTGAGAGCGTAGGCTGGATCTTCGTAAAGTTCCAGAGTTCTCTCAGTTGAATTGATGTCAGTATCGATGACCGATTCAATTGAGTCAGCTCTTCTTCTTTCTTCTTCAGTAATTTCTGTTTCATCAAGTGACTTGATGATTCCACCGCCATCAACTCCCATCGACTTGAAAAGCTCAATGTCAATTGGCGCCAAAAATCCCGGAGCTCTGTTGTCGATTTCGACTGTAGATCTTGGTTTGTCTGTAAGAAGTTGATCTCTCTTCTGCCTATAGGCCTTTGGAAATTCGATGGCCTGAGCTTGGTCTCTTGCCATTCTTTCTCCGATTACGAGACCTTCATCAAAACCTGCTTGATAATCTGCTTGGCTGTTGACTCCAGCATCATATCCTTCTGTATCACCTGAAAGCTTACCTCGAAGTAGTCCTCTTAGCTTTCCATCAAGAGCAGCGACTTTAAGTCCAATTTTTGAACCATTTTGTTGAGCTTCGATAAGAACCAGTCTTTCTCCGGCAACTTCACCTTCTTCACTCCCCATTTGTTCACCTTGAGAAGAACCAAGTTGAACAGCTTCTCTCATATACCTGTCGTAGAGTTCTTTACGGGCCTGGAATTTTGCAAGGGCTTCTTCTGTAATTCTTTCGAAAGTTGTTGCGACTTGGTCAGCATCGTCGAAGTCTCTTTGCTGTTGAGCTAGTTCGCTTCTTTGTCTTGTGATTTCTGCTTCGAGACTGGCAATTTGTTGCTCTAGATTTCTGATGTCTCCTTCAAGACGATCAATTCGATCAAGGTTAGAAGCAATCTCATTTCTCATGGAATCTATGTCGTTTCTATTTTGATTGAATCGGGAAACTCTTGTATCGATATCTCTATTTAGGTTATCTGCTCTATTCTGAAGGTCTTGTAGCCTTTGAAGGATGATGGAAACGATATTTTCCTGATTACGTACTTCGTTTTCAAGATTTGCCACTCTTCTTCTGACATTTTGAAGTCTATTTCTGACTTGTTCAAGTTCTTGACTCCTGGCCGCTACTTCCTGCTTCAAGCCTCCAATTGCTTGTCTTGCCTTTTGAATATTTGCTGCCAGACGCTGAACTTTTTGTCTGAGCTGTGGAAGCCTGTTTTGAGCTTCAGCAAGTTTGTTTCTCGTATTTGAAAGCTGACTTTCAGTTCTTGAG
>JBFEVX010000126.1:0-10745 GCA_041546685.1 Bacteriovoracaceae bacterium
CATTTCACCAATTTTGTTTCGCTCAATCTCCCTTGGAAATCAAGAATACTTGGAAGCCCTAGAGCAACGAATCCAAGTAGTGTAACAAGCGAGCGAATAAAAGTGTGCTTGAGCTTTAACTTCTTACCTTCTACATGAACAAGTCTAATGCCCATCATGGATTTACCCACAGTGCCAGCAACATCAAGAATGGTAAAGTAGCTGAGAAAATAAATGACAAAGAGTGAAACGATATATTTGGCGAGCTCGATCTCTCCAAGAGATTTGACAAGAATTGAATACTCAAGGCCAGAGACCAACATAAGAAGGGCAAGCGTTAGTCCAGTGGCCATCGTAACTAAAATCATATCAATAACAAAACCAGAAAGCTGGTTGAATAGTGGAGCCTTCTGAAGTTTTTTGACTTTTGCCTGCTTCTTCACTTCTTTCTTTTGAATTTCAGGAACAGCTACGGTTGTAGCGTTATCGCCTGTATAAAAAGCTGCTAGTTCAGAATTTGCCACACCAGGATTTACAGCAGGTACAGAGTCTGTGAAATTGTTGATTACACTTGGAGCTTTCCTTGGAGTTACTTTAATTCTCTTTTCTTCTTTTTTACTTTTATGAAAGCCAAGACCTTTAGTGATAGGCTTGAAATCAAAATCATTTTCATCAAAGTCAAAAACGATTGGGTCTTGGTTCTTTGGAGAACTCTCTGGAGTCTCATTGATCATAAATATCTCCAAGTGGTGGTTTATAATAGAATCTCACATTGGATACAAGGCATCAATAAGCTTTTTAGAGCTTCAGTGCGCAATGCAAAAAACCAACTCCACTCACTGCGGCCGTTGGGGCCCTCATGATAGGTGTCTCTAATTTCAAGCATCCACAACCCCAAGAAATCAGGGCCTCTTCTTCTTCAGTTGAAAAGCCTCCTTCAGGGCCAATCAAAAGGAGTGAGTCTGAGTTTACTTTAGGCATTGTCGATTTTTCTTTAAGAGACATGAGAAAGGCTGAACTGTGCTTATTAATAATATCTTTTAGTTCTTCGAATTTTATCGTTTCACCTATTTCAAGTTTCCACGGATTATTTGACTGACAATAAGCTGATTCGAGAATGTTTGAGATTCGATCTTGTTTTAATGATGACTTTTGAGAATACTCTGTTTCTACAAATTGAATACTTTGTATTCCAAGCTCAACAGACTTTCTGATGAT
Source organism: Bacteriovoracaceae bacterium (assembly GCA_041546685.1). Lineage (GTDB taxonomy): Bacteria > Bdellovibrionota > Bacteriovoracia > Bacteriovoracales > Bacteriovoracaceae > M0603. The sequence goes on from JBFEVX010000126.1 coordinate 1,198, forward strand.
TTCTTCAAGCGCTTCTTTTTTGGTTAATCCTACAATCAGATTGAATTTCCTGTTATCTTCAGATTTCACGACACTTTCAATTGCAATTTTTGTTTCTTTCTTGTCGACACTTTCAATGTGACCAAAGGCAACGAGTCCCATCCCGTTAAGAATTTTGATCTTCTCTGAATTCTTAACTCTTACAACTTTAGACAAGTGTTTATGGACTTCCCCTTCTAGGGAAATGTTATGCGTCTGCTCGATTTCTAAATTTTCAAGATAGACAGCTCGCACATCAACCTCTGAATAGGATTGCTGACCAATCATTCTGGCTGACAACATTCATCTTGGTCATCTCACCATACTCTTTAACAATCGTTTCTACTTGATGATTCAATAATCCACTTACTATGAGATATCCGTTCTGTTTTAATGAGTTCAGAATTGGTTCTTTCTCAAGTATAAGAACATTTTCAAGAATATTGGCAAAAACAAGATCGTACTTCTTCTCAGCCACAAATTTGTCTCTATGTATCAGTGAAGATCCCTCAAGGCTGGAGTCTTTGAAGTTCAATTGAAGATTATAAAGACAGTTATCCAAGGCCGGCTTATCTATATCCATGAAACATGTTTTATAGTTGAGATACTTTATGGCAGCAATCCCCAAAATTCCAGAACCACAACCAAAGTCGAGACATTCTCCATTTTCAGGAAGGTTTTCAAGAACTTCATCCATCAATTTCAAACAGAGAAAAGTTGTCTCGTGAGTACCTGTACCAAATCCCATTCCCGGATAAATTTTTACAGACTTTTCTTCGTCTTCACTGATCCACTCTGGAATGATTTTAATACGACTAGAAACCTCAATCGGCTTATAAAAACCTCTCCAAGTTTCATTCCAATCTTCTTCAAGTTTTTGATCAAAGGAATAGCTCTTTAATGTTTCCTGATCCTTCATTTTAGCGAGAACTTTCTCAAGCCCTTCTGGGAGCAAATCAAAATAGAGACGAAAAGTTCTAGCATCATCTGTAGACAACTTTGATTCAACTTCATCAATAGTCTCATGGGTAACATCACCCCCAGAGAAGGCCTTCTCTCCAAGAATTTCATCCACTGTTTGCTCTTCAAGGGAGAACTCTTCTACCCCAAGACAGTTATACTGGTCATGACATAGCCCGAACAGCTCATCTAAGTCAGCTTCAGCAGCAGTATAAATGTTTAAAATTACATACTTTTTTGTCATTGCTTTCGCCTCAAATGTAAGGCTTACTCTCAATCTTTAAGTTAATCTCAATCTATGATAAATGACCTTGTACCAAACAAAACTCAGGGTTGAAATGTATATTATAGGAATTGCAGGGGGCTCAGGCTCCGGTAAGACGACATTTGCCAACAAAGTCCAGGCCAACGTCAAGAATGACGTCAGTATGCTCCACATGGATTCCTACTATCTTCCAATGCTTCCAAAAGATTTGTACACCCAATCTGATCGTCCAAATTACGACCATCCACATGCTTTTGATTGGCCACTACTCAGACAACACATATTGAATCTTAAAGAAGGAAAGAGCATCTCTTCGCCTGTGTATGATTTTAAGACCAGTACGAGAACTGATAAATCTGTTCCGGTCCAACCAACTTCGGTAATTATTTTCGAAGGTATTTTCACTCTCTTTGATCAGGAAATACGCGATATGCTCGATATCATGTGTTTCCTGCATGTAGATTCAGATATCCGTTTTGCACGAAGACTGCATAGAGACGTCAAAGAGCGAGGAAGATCCCTTGAGTCTGTTATAGATCAGTATTACGAAACAGTCAGACCGATGTACCAAAGATATCTTGACCCACAAAGGCAGTTTGCTGACTTTGTTGTAGGCGAAGAAACTGATATTGCAGCATCAATCCTTGCAGCCAAGATCAATGAACTCCTCGAAAATAATGCAGATCCTGAATTCAATCATGGTCTTCATCGAAATTTCGCCAAAGTCCCTGAAGAGTCGTATACTACATTACATGAGCAATAAAATAAGATTCACTCCCATCGGAGGAGTCGGTCAAATTGGTAGCAATATGTCTCTCATCGAGGCGGATGGTGCAAGATTCATTATTGATGCTGGAATCCTTTTTCCTTATGAGGATTTTTTTGACCTCAATTACTTGATTCCTGATATGTCGAATCTTGGACCTGTCGATAGAATAATCATCACTCACGGACACGAAGATCACATTGGAGCTATCGCTCACTTTAGAGACAAATATCCTCATGTTCCAATTCATACACCAAAGTTTGCCTCACTCCTTATGGCAAAAAAACTTCGAGAAGCAGGCCATGCCCAAAAGTTTGAAGTATATGGAAGTCTTGATGAAATTAAACTAACTGACTCACTATCGGTATTTCCTGTTCCAGTTGACCACTCTATTCCAGATACATTTGCTTTACTCATATGTGATAAGAAATCCGAAACGGCCTTGATATACGCCAGTGATTTTAAAGTTGATGATATTAACAAAGAAGGTCTCACAAAGGCCGAGAGCATTTTCTCAAATTACAAGAATAGAGTTGCCTTGTTTGACTCAACAAATATCACCTCAAGCCAGACCAAGACGCTTAAAGAAGATGAGCTTTACGATGACCTCAAGCAATCTATTAAAGAAAGCAAGGGTCGTGTTTTCATTACGGCATTCGCTTCAAACGTAGAGAGAACCCAAACCATCAATAAGATTTGCTCTGAGTTACGTCGCCCGATGATCATGATTGGACGATCAATGAAATTCTATACTCAGACCGCTATTGAAATTGGCTATCTTAAAGAATATGCAAAAATTCATTTTGATTGGGGAGAGGTCATGCCTGATCAAAAAAACTTGGTTTGTCTTGTCTCTGGATGCCAAGGGGACTTCAAAAGTGCAACCAGAAGGATTATTTCAGATGAGGACTCTTCTCTTATATTGAATAACACTGACACTTTTATTTTCAGCAGCAAAACCATTCCAGGTAATGAGAAAAAACTATCTATGCTTGAAAACAAACTCTCAAATAGAGGTGTACACATTGTTAAACCTGGGAAGTTAAAAATTCATGCCAGTGGCCACGCTTGCAAGGAAGATCTCAAAATGATGTATGAGCTTTTTAAGCCTACTCACGCAATGCCTATTCATGGAGAGAGTACTTTCCTTGACGAGCATATTGAGTTTGTCAGCGACGTGTTGCCTTCCATCAAAACTTTCAGACTTATAAACTTTAAAGGTTTTGAAATTAATTGCGATGGCGATGTTAAGATTATTGAAAGTGAGTCACTCGATCCGATACTTATCCATGGTAAAGGAATTGAGATCGAAAGACCGGCCCTTTCTGAAAGACGAAAAATGGCGTGTAATGGTGTGATTTTTGTCTCTCTAAACCTAAAGACTAAAAAATACTTTATTGAAATGCGCGGTCTTCCGGACGCAATCCAAAAAAGAAAAGACGAGATTGAGCTTCTTGTTAAAACCCATATTAATGGTCAAAAGTTTAGAGGTACTGACGACCTCAGAATTAATCTCAGGCGCTATTGTCAGGAACATTTGGGGTACAAACCTGTCACCCTCGTCCACGAAGTCTGATTCTGCTAAGATTTAATTATGGAAAATTATTTCGGATTACTTATAGGAGTTTTGATTCTTTTAACTGTTGTTCTGACAGCGATCCTCGGAATTATTGTTTACATGGTGTTTTTTAAGAAAGATAAAACATATTCGAATATATCTGTAGATGATCTTTCACCAGAAAATACTCAAGAAACCGCCCTTAAGACCAAAATTGAAAAATCCAAAATCGATATTCCAGTTCTGACTACTTGTGCTGTTCATGAAGAATCCAGGGCCGTAAATGTTTGTGCGATATGCGGAACACAGTTATGTGAACTCTGTGTACGTGAGGATGAAAACATTGTTTTCTGCCCCGAGCACTTCAAGACATATGTTGATCATAAATGGGTTGAAATCAGCAATGTTCGCACCACTGCGGACACTCCAGAAGCGAGTGCTTATGTTTATGAATTCAAGAGAAAGATTTGGAAAAGGGAAGGGACCCCTTCATTTATTGTAACTCATTACAAAATTGATCTTGATAATGATCAAATTGAATCCTACGTAAAGCTCATGGTTCGTGAGGAAGAAGAAACTGATCTGAGTAAAAAGCTTAAAGAATCTATTCAATAATTAATTTAGCAACAAAAAAGCCCTCGTGCATTTCTGCGACCGAGGGCTCTTCGTTTCGGGGGAAACAATTTCAATCTTAAAGATTGAAAGACTTATCTTCTGAACTATTTTCGTCGTTTCTCAAGTAAGTTGGTGTATCCAATTCTTCTTCGTCGAAGTTGATGAATCCCAATTTTTCAGCAATTGATTTTGCTCTACTTGATGTTGGACCAACTGGTCTATTTTCTCTGGCAACTGGTGTTTTGGCCTGTTCATAGTTGCTTGCAGCAGCTTTGATTGATCTTACGAGATCCGAGTCTTGTCTTGGAGCTTCTTGAACTTCCGATCTATCAACAGACATTTCATGTCTGACTTCAACCTGTTGCTCTTCAACTCTTTCAACTTGTCTTTGTACTTCAACTCTAGCTGGCTCAACAACTTTTTCTTCTCTTGGAGCTGGTGTCAGTTCCTCAGAAGCCCAACCTGTTGGCTTTGCCAAGTCTGCATTATGAGACACTTCATGCCTTGGAGTAACTACTTGATTCACAGATTTTACAGAGACTCTGTCTTGACCATGAAGTCCTGTCGCTACTACAGTAACCTTGATATCGTCTTCCATGTTTTCATCAATAACTGTTCCAAAGATAATTTCAGCATCATCATCAGCAGCTTCCATGATTAGAGTTACTGCTTCATTGGTTTCATGCATTGTCATTGATTCGTTACCGGTAATATTAATGATAATACCTGTAGCACCATCGATTGAAATATCTTCAAGAAGTGGAGAGCTGATTGCTTCAGTTGCAGCCTTGACAGCTCTATCAGGACCAGTGCAAACACCTGTACCCATTAGGGCAAGGCCTTTATTGGCCATGACTGTTTTTACATCAGCAAAGTCAGCATTGATGTGACCAGTATTATTGATAAGATCAGAAATACCTCTTACAGCATTAAGAAGTACTTCATCAGCTTTCTTAAATGTATCGACAAGAGAAAGACTTTCACCTGCAAGGTAAAGTAGTCTCTGGTTCGGAATTGTAATCAAAGAGTCTACATTTTCTTCTAATACATGAATTCCTGACTCTGCTTGTCTAAACCTTTTCTTTCCTTCAAAAATGAATGGCTTCGTTACGACACCAACTGTAAGAGCTCCAAGCTCTTTAGCTAGTTTTGCAATTACAGGAGCTGCACCAGTTCCTGTACCACCGCCCATACCGGCAGTAATGAATACCATGTCAGAACCCTCGATCACTTCACTGAGTTTTTCATACTCATCAAGTGCGGCTTTTCTTCCGATTTCAGGGTTTGCACCAGCTCCAAGTCCTTTGGTAATATCAGCACCAAGCTGTACTTTCGTTGGAGCAAGATTTGAGTTAAGGGCTTGAGCATCAGTGTTGGCAACAATGTACTCAACACCTGATAATCCAGCCTTGATCATCGTGTTTACGGCATTACAACCACCACCACCAATACCAATGACCTTGATTTTGGCGCCGTCGTTGAATCCTCTAGCGTTTTCATCTGAAATTTCAAACATAAGTTTCCCCTTTAAAAAATCTCTTTGAAGACGGACTTCAAAGAATCACTTAATTTTCCAATTAGATCTATCTGCGGTTGTTGCTGGTCTCTGGAAATCGAAATTGGTTTGTGCTTTCCTGACTCAATCAACAATCCCATTACTGTTGAAAATTTTGGATTCTGCATGATGTTTGTCATGCCACCGAAAGGTGAGGGATAACCGATCTTTGTCGGTTTTCCGATAATGTATTCGCCTAGTTCTGGTAAAGACTTGATTAAGGCGCCACCACCAGTCAGCACGATTCCACCAGAAATATCCTGGTCGAAGTCTTTTTCAGCAATGATGTCTTTTACAATATCAAAAAGTTCTTCGGCCCTTGCGCCCAGTACTTTTGCAATGTAATTAATGGCTACTTCTCTTGGTCGAGTCCCTGCAATTCCCTTCACTGTAATGTGGGCCGATTGATTGACTGATTCCTGTAGAACGCAACCATGATTAATTTTAATTCTTTCTGCTTCAGCATGTGGAACTTTGAGTGCTACAGCAAGGTCATTCGTAAAGTGATTCCCACCGACAGGAATGATTTGCGAATGTATCAAAGATCCTTCTTTCCATACTGCGATATCAGTTGTCCCACCACCGATATCAACCAGGATGACACCCATTTCTTTTTCTTCACTGGAGAGAACACTCTCAGAACTAGCAATCGGCTGAAGTACAATATTCTCTGCATTTACACCAGTGGCCTCTACACACTTTACGAGATTTTGAATCAAACTAATTGACCCTGTAACCACATGCACATGCGCTTCAAGTCTTACTCCACACATACCCACAGGGTTTTTAATACCTCTTGTGTTATCTACTCTGAACTCTCTAGGTATAACGTGAAGAATTTGTCTGTCTGAAGGAATGACTACTGCTTTTGCAGCTTCGATAACTCTTTCTACATCATCACTGGTTATCTCGTGTCCTTTAATCGCAACAACACCAGAACTATTGAATGAATAAATATGACTTCCAGCGATTCCAATAGTTGCTTGTGAAATGTTCACTCCTGCCATCAACTTTGCTTCTTCTAATGAAGCTTGAATGGAGCTCACTGTCTTGTCGATATTAACGACAGAACCTTTTTTAAGTCCATGTGATGGATGTGTACCAATCCCGATGATTTCAAGATCAGCTTCAGAAGTTTTTGTGCCGACTATGGTACATACTTTCGTCGTACCAATATCCAAGCCAACAAGTATGTTTTTTTCATTCATATGAGATTCCTTTCTCATCATAAACAGAATCATTCTGCCCAGTTGACAAAACTTCAAAAAATTAAAGACTTGTCCCCTTTATAAAAATTTTAGGATCAGTCGTTGAACTTGACAACCACTTTTTTCGCATTGGTCAAGTTGATGATGGTAGGAACTTTTCTTTTAGTTCCCATATATGAAACGATTTTCTCAAGTTTTTTTAGCTTACCATTCCAGTCATCTTTTCCAAGAAAAACACTAGAGGCACGATTTTTTGAACTGAGAATCATGGTGAGTTCTTTATTGTCATCAAGAATTACTTCAGAAAGCTTTCTCCTTACCTTGTAATCCATTCCCATCACAAGTGAGGCCACTTCTTTTTGTAGTTTGTTATCCATCTCTTCAACTGGGAGAGCTAAAAAGGGGAGTGGTTTAGTCAGCTTATTTTCTGCCCGAAGTAGAACTTCATAAGTCGGGTCAAACAACTCTCCTGTTTCAACAAGAATGGCTTCATAAGACTCAAGCCCACCTTTTTTGAAGATTTGTACTTTCATTAATGGTTCAGGACAACCAAATTTAAAATTTAATTGATCTCTCAATGGATCGTAATTAATTTTGTAATCAGAGATAAAATACTTATCTCTAAGTTTTTCTTTAACGATTTTCACTTTCATGTCACGCAAACTTTGAGCTCTCTCAAAGACTTTTATCAATTGCAAAGTTAGCGTACCGGCCGTCCTAGAGGGGCACGAGCCGAATGATGTTCTATATTTTACTTTTTTATCTTTAGTAATTGCTGAAAAGGAAGTTGTTGAAAACAACAGTGACGAAAGGATTAAAATAAAGCTAGTGCTCGACCTCAAATTCAAAATCTACCCCAAATTGCAGTCTCAGTTCTGCTTGTAAGAGTTTCATGAGTTGCATGGTTTCTGAGTAGGAGGAACCTCCAAAATTTTCGAGGAAGTTACCATGTTTATGGCTGACCCTTACTCCACCCAAAGTGAAACCTTTCATCCCTATTATATCAACATAATGCCCCGCCCTGCAACTTATCTCACCCAAACTCGAGTTTTTAAAAATGCAGCCACAAGTATTTTGATTCATAGGTTGGGATTTATTTCTTTTTTCTAGATAGTCTCTTATTTCATTTTTCAGTTCTTCATCGACGCCGAAGTGTTTCAGTTTGGCGGACAATACAATTTCCCCGTCTTTCAGAAAATTATTCTTTCGATAAGAAAAAGATTTTCCATCAACAATATGTATTTTAATTTCTCCATTTATATCGAGAAATTTAACTTCAGTTACAAGAGATCCGATTTCTCCGAGATTTGTTCCGGCGTTCATGAAGATTGCTCCACCAAGACTTGCCGGAATTCCAGTAAACACTTCCCAACCCTTAAGGCCTAACTTCGATGCGGCTGATGTCAAAACGGCCAATGAAACAGAAGCTGGCAACTCATAGATATCCTGAACTTTGTCCAGATAAGATTTGTCAAAATCAAATTTTAATTGAATGGCAATCCAAGGAAGCTTTTCAGGTAGAAGTATATTTGCTCCCCATCCAAGAATTTTATATTTGAATTTCGTCTTTTTGATTTTTTTGATGAATTTAGTCAGTGTCACTTCATTTTTGACAACGACCAGGTTTCCTGTTGATTGAAGCTTAATAGTAGAGAATTTTGTCAGATCCTGATCATAATTGATTTCAAGTCCATCAATTTCAGTCTCACAAGACTTCAGGAATTCTTTTTCTGAACCCATTCCCTGATTCTCCTACCGATAGCACCTGCTCCCAAGGTTACAATAATTGTGTCTTCGCCTACCAGTTTATCGAGATGCTCAAACATATCATCTGCTTCATCAAGTAGTTCTACAAGTCCCGGATGGAGGGCATTGATATCTTTAGCCAATCGTTTAGACGTAATTCCACTGATTGGTTCTTCACTTGCTGGATAGATAGGTTTCAAAAAAACCTTGTCAGCAAAATTAAAGCAATGAAGAAATTCATCCCAGCAATCTTTCGTTCTTGTAAAACGATGAGGTTCAAAAAACACTGTCAATTTTCTTTCAGGAAAACAACTTCTCGTTGCCCTCAAAGTCGATCTGATCTCAGTCGGGTGATGACCATAATCATCAATAATTTGAACTTTATTATTTTCATACAACGTCTGGAATCTTCTCCCAACTCCGTTGAATTTCTTGATTGAACTGGCAATCAACTCAAAAGAAAGACCCATCTTATAAGCAATTGATATTGCTCCAAGAGAGTTTAAAACATTATGCTCACCTGGTATGGCGAGATTGATTTCAACTTTCTTTTCACCTTTATAGTACAAATCATAGCGCGATCTTGTTCCTTCGTACTTGATGTCACGTGCTTCAAAGTCTGCACCTTCTTCAATTTCTGTAATTCCAAACGTCACCCAAGGCTTTCTCATTTCTTTGAACAGTTTCTTGATCGTCGGATCATGAAAGTTCAATGAGCAAATTCCATAGAAGGGTACGCTGTTGGCAAACTCTAAAAAGGCTTCGTGAAGCGCCTCTTCTGACCCGTAGTGATCCAAATGGTCGCTATCTATATTAGTGATCACAGACATAATGGGATTCAAAAGCAAAAATGAACC
>JBFEVX010000017.1:0-48999 GCA_041546685.1 Bacteriovoracaceae bacterium
AGTTGGTTACACATCGGAATACCCTGTAGAAAGACTGATGAGAGACGCCAAAGTACTTCAGATTCTCGAAGGAACAAATCAGATTCAAAGAGTCGTCATCGCCAGAAGTCTCAAGAAAGAATACAGTTAAAAGGAATAACACATGCCATTCGAATTGACTTATTTCGGTAAAGACACCGTTAGTGGTGACTGGTTCAAAGAAGATTTTCTTCAATCAAAGATGAAGGCCTTCGAAAATATCATTAACGATCCATCTTACGGTTTTTTTCACGTTACAAAAGATGAAAGTCTATTGAGTTCTTGTGTAGAAGTTTTCGAGAAATTCAAAGGCAGAAAGACATTCGTTCAAGTTGGAATTGGTGGTTCTAGCCTTGGACCAGAAATGCTTCATACAGCTCTTGGAAAATCAGATCGTGAATTCATCTTCTTAAATAACATCGATCCAGATATGACATGGAAACAACTTTCAGGAATTGATCTTGAAAATTCTCTTTTTTACTTTGTTTCAAAATCAGGTGGAACCGCTGAAACCATGTCAGGTCTTGCGATCATCGCGCACATGCTTGAAGAAAAGAAAATTCCAAAAGATAAATGGAATGAGTACATGGTCTTCGCAACAGATCCAGAAAACTCACAACTTCTAGATCTCGGTAAAGAATTGAATGTCACCTGCCTATGTATTCCAAGTAACGTTGGAGGCCGTTTCAGTGTCATGACTCCGGTGGGATATCTGCCCGCTCTATTTGATGATATTGATGTAAACAATCTTGTCCGTGGAGCGGAACTCATCAAGGAAGATCTCCTCTCCAGTAAATTAAGTGAAAATATTCTTCTCCAGTCGGCCTCGTTTATTTATGGATTGTTCAAAGAGAAGAACGTTACACAGACTGTTTTTATGCCCTACAGCAGTCTCCTTAGAGATTTATCCTTCTGGTTTGTTCAACTATGGGCCGAGTCACTTGGAAAAAAAGTCAGCTTGAACGGTGAAAATATTCACACGGGGCTCACCCCGATTCCTGCTTATGGTGCAACCGATCAACATTCTCAAGTTCAGCTCTTCATGGAAGGACCGTATGACAAACTTGCCATGGTGATAGAAGTTGATCGTTTTGATCACGATTACAGCCTGGATAATTCTTTTGAACAAAAAGCATTGAAAAGACTTTCTCCTTTTAATCTCGGGCAGTTGATGAAGGCTGAACACCAAGGAACTCTTAAGGCCTTTGAACAAAACAGCCGACCTTATCTGAACATAAAAATATCTAAATGTGACGAGATCAATGTTGGTGGTTTGATCATGTTCCTTGAAAGCTTGACTGCTTTGATGGGGCATTATCTGGACATCAATCCGTTTGACCAACCTGGTGTTGAGGCCGGAAAGAAGTTTGCTTTTGAATGGCTTGACGGAGCGAATCAAGGTTAGGCGGAAGATGCAACCTATTGTAATAGAACGGTAGAGGTTATAAAATTCTACAATATTAAGATATTCAAATCATTAAGGAATGAAGGAAATGTCAGACGATTCCACGATTGTTCTAACAGACATTAAGGCCGCACTGGCCTCAGCAGAAAAAGAAGCTGAGAAAAAACCGGCTGCTCTCCTTGTTGTTGGTGGAGAACTTAACGGTACTCTTTTTGACATGAATGAAGATGTCATTACTGCAGGTCGATCTGCAGACAATAGCATTCCCCTTGAATTTGGAGGGATCTCCCGTCACCACTTGAAGATTACACATAAGGGTGAAGAAAACTGGTTCATCGAAGATGCCGGTTCTAAAAACGGGACTTATGTCAACAACAACAAAATCGAACAGCCTACCCAATTGAAGAAAGGTGACATGATCAAACTTGGCACCATCTCTTTGAAGTACCTTCCTAAGGGTGATCCAGACAGATTGACTTACGACAAGTTGAACCTTGAAGCCAATACTGACAGACACACAGGTTGTTACAACAAAACTTACTTCAATAACAGAATTGATCTTGAAGTTAAGAAATCAAAAGTGACCGGTGAACCACTTTCATTGATCATTTTCGATCTCGATCATTTCAAGAAGTTGAACGATAACTTCGGTCACGATGCCGGAGACTTTGTTCTCAAAGAAATGGCAACACTCATCCGCAATAAAGGCGTGAGAGAGCTCGATGTCTTCGCTAGATATGGTGGAGAAGAGTTTGTCATTCTTCTACCAAAAACAAATCTCAAGCAGGCCTACGATATCGCTGAAAGACTTCGTAAACAGCTTGAAGAGCATGAATTCATGTATGACGCCCAAAGATTGCCGGTTACGGCCTCAATTGGTGTCGCCGATTATCGTCAGGGAGTGACGTCCGGTACCGAGCTATTTAAAAGAGCTGACCAAGCGGTTTACAAATCCAAGCAGGGAGGAAGAAACCAGGTACAGTTCTATAGAGCTTGAGAGTAGTGGTCCAGACAACACAATTTTCCCCACAAAATTCAAACATCAAACTTCTTCCCGAGCATTTGATCGACCAGATCAAAGCTGGGGAAGTAGTAGAGCGCCCAGCCAGTCTGATCAAAGAGTTGATTGAGAATAGCGTCGATGCCGGTGCTACAAAAATCGATATTCATATTATCGATAATGGAATGGAACTCATCTCGGTTGAAGATAACGGTAAGGGAATGAGTTTTGATGACCTCCCCCTCGCCTTTCATCGCCACGCAACCTCCAAAATAGAAAGATTTGAAGATCTCTATCGTCTGCACAGCTTTGGTTTCAGAGGAGAAGCTCTGGCCTCAATTGCGAGTACAGCGAGAGTAACTTGTACGTCGACACCAGATTCCCCCAAGAAAGGTGGTCGTATAGTGATTCACGGAGGAGAGCAAAAATCTCTCACTGAAACAGAAGAAAACAAAAATGGGACAAGCTTTTATATCAAAGATCTGTTTTACAATACACCGGCGAGACTTAAGTTTATTCGTTCAGCCAATTCAGAGAAATTGGCCCTCAAACGAATGATTAATTCCTTCATACTTGCCAATCCAACAATTGCCTTCTCCATCAAGTGGGATGACAAAGAAAAGGATTTTTATCCTTCTGTGACAGATGAAAACCTGAGTTCACGAATAAAAAAGGTTTTTTTCAACAATAGAAAAAATGAAACTTCACTTATCTCCTTCGAAGGAGAATACGAAGATCATAGAATCTCCGGATTTTTGAGTCTTTCAAGCTCTAAAGGTAATGCAGGTAAACAACAGTACCTCTTTGCAAATAAGAGAATCTTTCATGACAAGGCCCTGCATCAAGCAGTTCTTAGAAGTGCAGAAAAGATCTGGCCTCCAGGAGAGAAAGGACATTATGTTCTCTTTATAGATGCTCCTCCATCAGCTCTTGACGTGAATGTTCATCCCAACAAAACACATATTAAATTTTTCAAAAGTGGTGTGATATATTCATTGGTTTCAAGTGCCATCAGTAAATCTCTGGTCTCCCAGCAAAGACCTGTTGGATTTGAATCCCAACAATCACTCTCCACTCCAGACATGGAGTATAAAGATGCTATGGAGTTTGATTTCTCTCCTTCATCTTCAACGCCCGTCTGGCAGGGATTTCGAGGCACCCCAAACTCAAGCCTTCAGGAACTACCAACTGGTTTTCTTGAAAAGACCGTTGAAAGGAACTCATCCTTTTTGAGTCTCGGAGATGATTATTTCATCTACCAAAAAGAAGGAAAATCCTGGCTTGGACTTTTCAGCAAAGTTTATATTTCATTTTTCCGCGGAGTATTCAATGAAGAGTGTCCGTCATCAGAAGTTATTCCACTTTTGATTTCCGAACCTTTTGAAGCAGGAAAAAATATTGAATACCAATGGCTGGAATCTTTTCGCTCATATGGTCTAGAATTTGAAAGATTGGATGACGGATTGCTCGTACTAAGATCAATCCCAGAAAGCCTTTCGGGACTTTCTCTCAAGGATTTTTTAAGTCCAATTATGAAAGTTCTTCTAGAATCTCCCCTAATGACTTCTCCTACTGAGGCCATCGACACTCTCGACACCATTTCAATGGAAAATCTGCACAAGCGTGCTCTAGTAGAAAAGATTAATCACGAAGATCTTCTAAAAGAAAAGATACTTGTCGAACTTACTGAAAACAAACTTTCGAAGTTGCTGAAGTGACAATTCCAATCAATAAAACAATCATCGTCTCAGGTCCTACGGGCTGTGGAAAAACAAGTACCAGTATTGAGATTGGAAAATATCTCAAGACCAATGGAATTGATTCGGTCATCGTTAATTTTGACAGTCTTTGTTTTTACAAAGAATTGAATATTGGTACAGCCAAGCCAAACAAGAAAGAAAGAGCTGAACATCCACACACTCTAGTAGATGTTGTCTCTATTAATGAAGATTTCAACTCCTCACATTTCATCAAATTGGCAGAAGAGGAAATTGAAAAGCTTCACGAAAAGGGAATCATCCCCATTCTAGTTGGAGGAAGTGCTTTTTATCTCAGAGCATTAATCAAAGGTATGTATGAAACTCAGGCCACTCCTGATTCCATCAAACAAAAAATTGAAGAACTTTTGGAAAATGAAGGTCTATCTGCTCTAATCTTGAAACTTGAAGAACTTGATCCTAAGGCCATGGAGGCCCTTCATCCCAATGATGAATATAGAATAATTAGAGCACTTGAACATTGCATGACCACCGGACAAAAATGGTCAGAACAAAAACAACAAAAAGATAATATTGACCCATATGATCTCGCCAATAATATTGAAAAAGATTGGGATATTTTCCATGTTTATTTGAATATCCCCAAGGAAGAACACTATCCGTTGATTGAAACCAGGGCCCGAAAAATGGTTGAGGCCGGGCTAATTGAGGAAGTGCGGAATTTAATGAATCAAGGTCATACTGGTGAAGAAAAGGCCATGGGATCAATCGGTTATAAAGAGGTTGTTTCCTGGCTTGCTGATGAAGATGAGGACAAAGAAAAACTGATTGAACAGATCTTTATTCACACACGTCAATTGGCCAAATCTCAGAGGACATTCTTCAATAAGATTCATCCAAAAAACACCTACCATCCACTTTCAGATAAGAACAAAATCCTAAACGATATTCTAACTTTTACCTCCAATTAACTGACTCTAGCTGTCAAATATACTCCACGTAATCCTAATATTTCCCGGTATTTGAGGGATGGTAAATTTGTTAAAATCAACATATACCTGAGTGAAAAGAATACGAGAAAGGGCCTCCATGAACAAAAAGCTCAAGATTATCATCATCTCTGATGGAACAGGTGAAACTGCAACGGCCATCTGTCGTGCAACCATGGCACAATTCAAAGACAGGGATGTTTATTTCACTCGATACAAAAATGTTAGAAGCAAAGATCAGATTGATGCAGTTTTTACAGAAGCTGCCATTCATCACGATCTGATTATCTATACTGTCGTTCAAGCAGAACTTAGAGAACATCTGGCAGAACTCTCAAGAACCAAACATGTTAGAACTTTGGATCTCTTAGGTCCTGCATTGACTGCATTTTCAAACTATTTTGAACAAGAACCAAGTAATGAGCCTGGGCTTCTCCATCAGGTGAACGATGACTATTTTAATCGTGTTGCCGCTATGGAATTCACTATGAATCACGATGATGGAAGGAACGTAGAGTCACTACACTTGGCCGACATTATTCTTGTTGGAATTAGCCGTACAAGTAAAACTCCATTATCAGTTTACCTCTCTCACCGTGGTTACAAAGTGGTGAACATACCCATTATTCTCGATCAAGACCTACCTGAGCATCTATTCAAAGTCGATCAAAGGAAAATTTTTGCACTGACAATCAATCCAGATGCATTAAGTGAAATCAGGCGTAGAAGACTCTCGCAACTAGGAGCTGGTCAACATACCGGAGACTATGCGAGTCAGGCGAAAGTTTCTCAAGAAATCGAGTACGCAGAAAATCTGTTCGACCAGAATAAAAGATGGCCAGTTTTTAATATCACAGGAAAGGCCATTGAAGAAACTGCCGCTGAAATTATGAAACTCTTAAATATGAGAAAGAACAACATCTTCAAACAAAACAAGGAATGAGATGTCTGTATTCGAGCATTTTCCAGAAATTTCCCTGCACTTCTCTAAAAGTCAGGGAACTCCCATCTACAATGAAGATGGCAATAAGCTCGGTGTTCTAAACGATTTCTTTGTAGACTACGAAGAGATCTATCCTGTCGTTCTAGCAATTCAATATAAAAAAAATAAACAGTTTTTCTACATTCACTGGAATGACATCAAGACTTTCAGCTACAAAAAGATTGTCATCAGGGCCGGCGCAGGTATCGGTCGATCCAGAACCTACCCTAAAGCAAGTAAGACAAAAATCATCAATTCGCTTCTGGCCAATCAATTTCAAGGTGACACTGTTGAATATCCCGCCCTTGGAAAAGTAATTCTCGACAGACAGATTGTTGATACTAGTGGAAAAAAAGTTGTTCGAGTGAATGATATTCAGTTCATCAAAACGGGAAAGAACCTCAGAGTTACCCATGCAGCAGTCGGAATCCGTTCAATGATGAGAAGGCTTGGATTTGAACCTGTTGTCGACGGCGTATTCAGAGTAGTCAAACCTAAAGCAAAATATCTTTCAAAAGAATCACTCATCAATTGGAAGTACGTACTTGCATTGCCAGACAAGTCTGTTCAGTCCAATGTCAAAGTCAGTCTTAATACAGAACAAATTGAAGAACTTCACCCTTCAGACATTGCAGATATCCTTGAAGAGCTGGACAATCACTCAAGAGATGCTCTCTTCAATGATCTTGATCCAAAAATTGCTGCTGAGACTCTGGCCGAAGTCGACGAAGATGTTCAAAACTCCATTCTAAAGAACAAGAATCCAGAAGAAACCGCCAAAATTCTTGAGAACATGGATACCGATGATGCTGCCGACATTCTCGATGATATGGACATAGAGAAAGCCGAGCAAATTCTTTCCAATATTGAAGACGAAGAAATTCAGGAAGAGATTTCAGAACTTCTCGAACACGAAGAAGACTCCGCAGGGGGTCTGATGACAACTGAACTTTTTGAAGTCTCTAAAGATTTCACTCGATCAGATGTACTTCGCTTGATTCAGGAAAAACATGAAGAGTTGGAAAGTATATATGACCTCTACATCATTGATGAAAACAACAAACTTCTAGGGACCCTTGAACTCAGAGATCTTTTGATTCAAACAGATGACGTTACTCTGGGAGAAATCATGAGAACCAAACACATGACACTCGTTTCACCTGCCAGTCACTGGAAGGAAGTCGCTGAAGTCATGGACAAGTACAACTTGATCAATGTTCCAGTTGTTGATGATGAAAGCGGAGAACTTCTTGGAATCATCTCAGTGGACGATATTCTACATAGATTGCTGGATCATTAATGGCAGAAGAGAATAAAAAAAGACATAAGACCATGTGGGCAAAGTTCATCGTGTTGATGGGCATCGTCGGTCCTGGTCTGATAACTGCCAATATTGACAACGATGCAGGAGGAATCGCGACCTACTCTCTTGCCGGAGCACAAACCGGATATCGACTTCTCTGGGTTCTCTTTCCCATAACAGTCGCCCTTATCATGGTTCAAGAGATGTCAGCGAGAATGGGAATTGTATCAGGTAAAGGCCTAGCCGATTTGATTCGGGAAAGGTTCGGTCTCAAGATAACATTCTATACCGTAATCTTTTTAATTTTTGCTGATCTTGGTAACACCATGGCGGAATTTGCAGGAATTGCTGCTGCTGGAGAAATCTTTGGGATTTCCAAGTATGTTTCAGTGCCGATTTGTTCTATCTTCGTCTGGCTTCTGGTCATCAAAGGTGACTATAAAGTCGTCGAAAGAGTTTTTCTCGCCGGCTGTACCGTTTATCTAGCCTATATCGTTTCCGGATTTATGGCGAGTCCGGACTGGAAAATGGTTATGACATCTGTTGTTGTTCCAAATTTCTCAGACATTAAGGAATCAGACATGCCCATAATCGTCGGCTTAATGGGTACAACGATCACTCCTTGGATGCAGTTTTATATCCAGTCTGCAGTTGTAGAAAAAGGAATCAGTGTTAAACACCTTTGGGAATCCAAGATAGATGTCATTGTAGGTTGTCTGTTCATGTTCATGGTGACTCTTTTCATTATTGTCAGCTGTGCCGCCATCATTTATCCAAGTGGAGTATCGATCACTGGAGCTGCAGATGCCGCAAAGGCCCTAGAACCATTGGCCGGAAAATATGCATCTGCCCTCTTTGCCATTGGTCTTTTCAATGCTTCCATTTTTGCCGCCGCTCTATTGCCCTTGGCTACAAGTTATTATGTCTGTGAAGGTCTTGGATGGGAGTCAGGAGTTGATAAAAGCTTTAAAGAGGCTCCGAATTTTTTCACCATATTTACAGCATTGATTGTTCTTGGGGCAGCCGCAATTCTAATTCCAGGTATTGACCTGTTTCAAGTCTTGATCTGGTCTCAAGTTATCAACGGTATTCTGATTCCCCTTATACTTCTTTTCATCATCAATCTCTGTAATGACCCAGATGTGATGGGTGAATACACCAACACCACAACTTATAATGTTTTCAGCTATGGAATTGTAGGTCTGATGTTCATCGTCAATGCAGCCATGATCTGGTTTGAATTCATCAAATAAGGAGCTCTCATGCACAACATTGATATTGCATTAATGGGTTATGTCTCTTGGACTTTGCTCTTACTTCTCATAATGGTTAGTCGAAGAAGTTTTCTGACAATTGCAAAAAGAAAACCTGCCAATTCGTTTGCAACAGATGGACAAGATCTTGGAGGGTTCGACCAGCGACTTGTCAGAGCTCATGCCAATTGTATTGAGAATCTTCCCATTTTCGGTTCTATTGCCCTCTTTTGTATTTTTAAACAATATCATGAGATCACAGACAAGTTCGCCTTGATTTTACTTGGTGCGAGGATCGCGCAATCAACAGTCCATCTAATTTCAACGCGAACGCTTGCAGTTTATGCACGCTTCACATTCTTCGTTATCCAGTTGGGGATAATGGTTGAATGGCTTTGGTGTATTTTTACTGTAAAGTGATCAGATCGATTCGCAGAAATCTACAGAATCATCTTCATTAGTAACAGTGAATTTGGCACGTCTTTGAATACCCTCACCATCTTTTTGATAAAAGACTTCGTAGGTTTTCGCCTGAACATGCCCAGTACTGTCGATGTCAGTTGGGAAAGCAATCCCAGCACCTCTTGGAATCGGAAGATTCTCCACTCTATCTTCACCAAAAAGGGAGAAATAGAGCTTTCCTTGAATACAGTTTCTTGAAGTCACAAGGTAACCATAAGAAGCCGGTGGCATCTCTGGAACTCTGACAGAAACAGTATCCCCTTGTGGAATTCTAATGCTTTTAATGAAGTGAACTCGTCCAGGCTTTTGAATACGAAGAACAAGATCTGTTTCGGCTTCAACTCTAATATCACTGAGGATTCCAAGTTGAGCTGGTTTACCGTTTACAAATGCCTTCTGCTTATACTTGTCGAACCCAAGAAGTTGGATTTTTCCATATACTTTTGCAGCTGGAACTGGAGTTCTTTCTGAATCAGGATTGTTGGCAGGATTTCTATCCTTCACAACACCAGGATTATTGTCTGCAACTTTTGGATCACTTCCTGAAAACTTGCTCCATCCGAAGATCAAACCAAGTACTACCATGGCAGCACCAGCGATCATCTTTGGATCCATTTTCTTTTTACCTTTTGGAACCTTGACAGTTCTTGTACCAGTCTTAGTTGTGGTTCCAGAAGATTTCTTTGCCTTGATTGTTGTCGTTGCCGGCTTTGATATTTTTTTAGTTGCTCCAGCTTTCTTAGCCGCGGCGGCAGGTCTTACTGGTTTAGAAACAGTTTTCTTTTCTTTCGAAACTTCTTCTTTTGCTGCAGCGGCAGCTTTCTTCTTCTTCATCTTGTCGAGGCCTGTCTCAAGAGACATTTCCATGTCTTCATCAAGATGGGCGAATTTTTCATCTATATCGACAGATTCTTTCTTCTTGGCAGCTCTACTTGCTCTTGGAAGTGTTGCTTCTTTCTCTTCTTCAAATCCAAAGTCCAGAACACGACTTTCTTTCTTCCCAGCAGGCTCATCTCCAGAAGCAGCAGGAGCTGCGGCATCTGCGGATGGACCACCACCAGCTTGCTCTACTTTCCACTCTTGAATATAAGGAGCAATATCGATCTTACCGAACTCGAATAGCTTCTCTCTATCTGCCTTGATCTCTTCTTTGAAAAGTTCTTTGGCGAAATATGAAAGGTCAGTTGCATTGAAATCAGTATAATTTGTATAAAGGAACTTCATCAAAGCTCTGTTGAACTTATCGAGGTCTTCATATCTCTTATTTCTATCTTTATGGAGAGCTTTAAGAACAATTTCATCCAGCTCTTTTGGAACATTCGGATTGATAGAAGATGGTGGTGGAACTTTACATTCTTGTATCTTCTTCAATACGGCGAGATCGTTAGATGCCTTGAACAGCTTTCTTGAACAAAGCATTTCCCAAAGTGTGATCCCTACAGCAAATTCATCGTATCTTGGATCAAGCTCTTCGCCTTCCAGATATTCAGGAGCTAGATAAGAAAGCTTACCTTTGATTGTTCCCGCCTGTGTCGCCTCACTATTTGTATCAGCTTTGGCAATACCAAAGTCGATTACCTTGATTGATCCATCAAAGGTCAACATGATATTGTGAGGAGAAATATCTCTGTGAATGATATTTGCAGATTTACCTGTCAGCTTGTTTGTATAAGTATGGGCATAGTGAAGCCCCTGACAAACTTGGGTAATGATGTAGACGGAGATCTCAACAGGAAAGACAAATTTTCTTTCTTTAAGCTTATCGAGATATTCTTTCAGGTTTCTTCCGTCACAATATTCCATTGCAACATAGAGTTGATCCTGATGAACACCGTAATCATAAGTCTGAACAATATTCGGATGGATGAGGTCGAATGTAATACCGATCTCGTCCATGAACATGGTTTTGAATGATTCGTCCTTCGAATACTGAGGCTGAACCATTTTAATGGCAACGACTTTGTCTGCCTGTTCACCAAGGAATCTTGCACGACAAATTTTGGCCATACCACCATCTACCAAGTGATCAAGAATCAGGTATCGTCCAAATCGTTCTCTTTTATCAGACATATTTTCACGTACTCCTATCAACACTTATCGGAGTTGTTTTCTAAAACTAAAGGCGAAAAGAATGATTTTATTTACATTATGAACGCCGCAAGTCAGCAGAATCAGAATACTGACCCATGAATTCAATACATTAACGGATTAAAAAACTAGATTATTTTATCACAAGGTTGGGAAAGCCAGGAAAGAGGACAGAGAGCTCACTTTTGCTATCAATACCCTTTTTACAGAATCCATAGATATCATACAGTTGCAAAGACATGCTCTCGAGATCCGGATGTAATTTGAAGTTCGAAGTGAAGTGTGACAACAATAGTTGCTCATGTCCTTGCTCTTCTATTTGAACCAATAAATCTTTTTTGGAGATTCTCTTATCATCGAGATTATAAATTAGCGCGACCTGGAATCGATTACACTGGGCCACATCAGCCTTCTCGTCTTCTGAAAGCCAGTTATAGAATGGTGAGTTTTCATCAAGATCCACGATCATCAAGTCAAACATCATCGTCAGTTCATGAAACCATGAATAACGTTTGAAATTCAGCTTATCATCCCATTTGACGTTCTTACTGAATCCACCTTTGACAGTTTGTCCTCCCTCTTTAATGAAGTTCTTGCTCAAGTTAGATGCACAAGAGCCCAATAAAAGAAGAATGGTGAATAGAGTTATTTTAGTCTTCATGATTCAAAAAATACTGTTTGATCCAATTATATATATCATGATGAACCTTGTCTCGTTCTAAATCATTGAAAAGGTCGTGACCCGATCTCTTATAGGAGTGGAAACTACTCAACTTTCGAGGAGCTCCTTTGTAAAAAAGCCTTACTGATTCATGATCAATCAGATGATTCTTCTCACCCACCATGAAGAGAGTTGGTATATCAAGAAAGTAACTGGCCGTTCTGATTTTTCGAGAAACATTAAATATCTCTCTGATAATTCCCATTGATACTTGATGGTTAACGAGAGGATCACTGTTATAACTTTTGGCCCTCTCTGTATCAAAGCAGAGGTCATATCCGTTAAACCGGTAAGGAAATCTGACATGGGTGAAAGTTTTTTGCCACCCTTTCATCAAAAAACCACCCCATTTAGGAATATCAATCTGTAGTTTGATTAAAGGATTACTAAGAATCAACCCACTCAACTCTGAACGAACTTCATGATTGTACTCTTGAAAATATCTGAGAGCGAGCAAAGCTCCCATTCCATTTCCTATAATTACATTTGAAATTTTTGAATCAGGATGAGGTATGATATCCATCAAATGTTTGAGATCTTCACAGTACTCATCAAAATCGTCGAGATGCCCTCTAGTACCTGAAGACAAGCCGTGACCTTTAAGATCCATCCATGTGACGACCAATTCCTCTCCCATCTTACGAGATAGAAATTCTGGAAGAAATTCATATCTTCCATGATAATCACCAGCATCGTGAAGAATGATTAAATGTATAACATTTTTGGAAACATCGCTCTCAGGACAGGAGCGTTTATAATAAATTTTTTCACTTCCCCTACTAGATGGGAAAAAACCGGTGAAAATTTTTCTTTTGTTTTGGATACCAAGAAAATTCTCATTTGAATGATCAAATACTTGCTGATCCACTCTTTACCTAGTTATGTTCGATATACTCTGATATGGACTTTCTAGCCTCATCTGTGATTTCTGTAAACCTCAAAGAGAAACCTTGTCCACCATCGAGCAGTCTTACAATTTTTCCACTCGCAACAAAGCAATAGTCAGAATTATCTGGATGAACATTAAGATTAACGGTATCGCCAACATGCCCAGGGAAGCCCGCAACCAGTATCTGAAGACCACCCACAGAAATGTCACGACAAACACCCTCGAAAACATCGTTTTGATCATGAAAAAACATTCTCGCAATAAACGGCTTTCTTGTGTTGGCCCTTCTCTCGGTATCGTCAATAACAGGAGGCATCTCTTCGAAAAGTTCCTGATATAGTGGAAGGTCAGCGAGGAAGCTCCAATCTTTCATCCCAGAAGTGAAGATCAAAGTTTTAGCGTTGATTCTTTTTTCTTTGAAAGCCTGCTTGAGTTGAGAGAGAGAAAATGGACCATATTCTGCTTCTGATCCTCCTCTGTCCAGGCCAATCTTGATGGTAATTCTCTTTTCATCAGGGTCTATTGATGAGAAGTCAAAATCCTCACCACCTTTATCGACCTCAGCCCTTTCAACTTTCATTTCAACTGGAGCTACAGTTTCAATGTCGTCTCCAGTATCTTCGTCAGAATCATCACTTCCGAGGTTTGAAAATTCCTCCACTTCAGAAATTTTCTTCCAATTGTCATAACCTTTGGTCCAAACATAGGACTCAATGTTGAGTTTTCCGACCTCAAAAAGGCATTCGATTTCAGATTTAGCGACTGGTCCAACCCTTTCACTACCATCGACGTAATACCAACTCTCTGCCATGATTTTATCCCTCTTAGAAGAAAATTTTGTCCATATATTTAATTTTAACCTGTTGAAATTAAACGGAAACCATTGGACAATTTTGCCCCTCTTAAAAGTCTTTCCCCTATAAAGATGGTCAATTAAAGAAATTTCCCATTTCCCCGATAAGTAACTGAGAACTATTGATAGGTGATGGGAGTCACATCATGAATAAGAATGTTTTAAAAATGCTTTTTGTACTTATCGGCCTGATCTTGTCGGGTTGTGGGAAGGAAATGTTTTCGGCGAGCAAGACGAAACAATTGGATAAAACCTCCCCCATCGTAAAAAATACATCTCAATCATGTTCAAACTTCACACATATCAAGCCAGAAGTGGATTTCCTTTTTCTTTGGGACAACTCCACCAGCTCCGTTTTTTTGAACGATCAAACCAAAGCTGCGCTTAACAATACTATTGATCTTGTCTCAAACAGATTTGACTACCACATGCTACTAGCACCACTTGTTGGGTCAGGTAATGCTAATGCCAAGTTGATCTCGGAAACACCTGATGGCCTTTCGAGTTCTGCCTTGAATATGAAAATCGACAGATCTCTTGCGGCCCAGACACTTTCAAGTTTTCCACTGGTCAACCACAACAGTGAAAACGGTGTGGAAAGAGTCAGAGAACTTCTCTCACTTAACATCAGCAATGGTGTTTTCAGACAAGGTGCTTATACGATCATCGTTGTGATGTCGAACCAAGATGACAACTCTTGGGTGGTTGGAGCTGTTCCTTCTGCTTATGACAGAAACAACTATATCAATACCAAACTTGATGACATTCTTTGCTTGAGAGGTCATCACACTTCTCCGTGTACAGGTCCATCCATCAACAGTCAGCAAATGAGATTTATTTCAATTGTGGCCCATCAGGAAGACTGTAACGGAACAAATACCTCTTTCGATCAAAACTTTGTTTACAAGAAAATGTCCGAACTGCTTTACGGAGCCTATTATACTGGTGGTGTTTCTAGTCCAACAGATCAAGCTGGTCGTTCAGCTGTTGACTCTTACAACATCTGTGACATCTCAGATTTCACCAGACTCTTTGATGGTGTGAACAACTCCATTCAGGATCAGGTGATTGCTCACAAATATAATTACTGGCCAGTTGCCACTTCGGGAGCTTCGGCCATTGATCCAAATGAAATCACTGTAAGAAAGAACACTGGTGATACTTACCAACTTCTTCAAGAGCCAGTTGCTGCTGGATCTGATGGATTTAGTTTCACCAATATTGTTCAGACTCAAAATACAAGGTTTCTCCCAACTCCGGGTGAACCATTTACCGGTTACATGATCAAGCTTTATGGAAATGCCCAGGTAACTTACCCTGAGTGTATGACTGTAACAACTCAAACTCCTAAAGAATGGTTTGGTTATGTGAATATTCAAAACAAACCTGTTGAAAGCTCTATTGTCCTCAAGATCAATGGGCAGATCATCTCTCAGTCAGCCAGTAATGGTTGGGAATTGGTAAAGTCAGGAAGTCAGCCTGCTTACTTCCAGAGTTTCAACATCAAAATTCAGGGACCAGGAAATTACTCTCCGGGATACCCTGCAGTCAACAAGTCAGGATATTTTCTGAAGTTGAACGGGAATGCGATTTACTCCAATGGAGCAAATATCGAAATCGACTTCCTACCTTCAGGAACCTGATTACTGAGTTTTTGATTCGTTGATTTTTTTGACTGCGTTCATCATCTTAATGGATGGATACAACTTTTTGAGCTTCATGTAATTGACAGTACTCGTAAGCTTGTTTCCAGCTCCAACTAGAATATCATCACAGATACCTGCAGTGATCGCATCGATGAGATCCTCATCTGAAATTGGAATATTCTTTTCTTTATAGGTACTGATAATGGCCGAAAGATCTGCTTCCGCTTTCTCTTCCACCACACCTTTGGCCACAAACTGATCGAGAATACTTTTGAGAAAAGTCTGACACTTGTCTGAGATCTGAAGTTTCTTTGAATCTTCTGTCACTCTTTGAGTATTGAAGAAAACTAACATTGATCTGAATGCATCCACATTTTTTACTTTGAGCATTTTTGGAAGCTTGTCTTCGTCGAGACCAACTTCCATCATCTCTTCATTTCGAAGTAGCTGCTTGAACTCTTCCCATTTCACTTCATTGACATTGTAAACATCAAGTAAATAGAACTTGAGTTTGTTTTCATGAATTTCAAAATGAGCTTCTTTCTTTTCTGAATGAGTCTTGAACACAAGATACATTGTAGAAAGCATCTTCACGATATCAGTACTATGAAAAAACACATAGTCACCAACTTTACCACCGGCCCCAAAGCCAACAGAGTTTGACTCGAGAGACTTCACTTTTTCATTTGTCTTTCTCAGACGATCAGCCAATGTATTAATAATGGTTTTGAACCAAGGGTTCAATCCACTCATCGTTTTAGCAAAGGCCTTGAAAGAAATTTCGATAACTTCAGTTGTAACGATAGCAGCTGCTGAACATGAACGACGAGAAGCTTTCTCGTCGAAGTAGGCCATCTCACCGATCACTTCACCTGTACGAAGGATAGCAAGATCAATGTAGCCTCTACCTTTTGGACGATAGAGGCGAATTTGTCCTGTTTGAATAATGTATAGAGATTCCGCCGGATCATTTTCATTGAAAATGACTTCACCAGGTTTGAATTGTCTGATTCCCGATTTCTTTCCGGCCTGGGCCATTAGATCCTCTCTAAAATAAGGCTTAGAGCTTCTCCCCCACCAATACAAATACCGGCCATTCCGTATTTGGCACCTTTGTTTTCCATTGCTGTCATCAGTGTCACAACAATTCTGGTACCGGAACAACCAATTGGATGTCCAAGAGAAACACCTCCACCATAGATGTTTACTTTTTCCTTATCCAATTCTAACTCTTTTATCGCCGCCATGGTAACAACGGCAAAAGCTTCATTAATTTCAAAGAGTTCTATATCCGAGATGTTCAATCCAGCTTTATCTAGAGACTTTTTCATTGCTTCAACTGGAGCAGTTGTAAACCATGTCGGATCCTGTGCATGCTTACCCCATGAAACAATTTTGAACTTTGCCTTGTCTTTATATTTTTCTCCACCAAGTACTATTGCTGCTGCTCCATCGTTGATGGTTGAGGCATTTGCTGCAGTAATTGTTCCATCTTTTTCAAAGGCAGGTCTGAGGGCCGGAATCTTATTGAAGTCAGCCTTGAATGGACCTTCATCAGTTTCAATTGTCTCATGTCCCTTTCTAGTTTTGATCGTTACCGGTTCAATTTCAGAAGTAAAAATTCCATCATTGACAGCTTTCTGAGCACGTTTGAAAGATTCAATAGCGAACTCATCCTGCTCTTCTCTGGAAAAAGTATATTTGGTTGCACACTCTTCTGCACAATTCCCCATCGGTCTGTCTGAATAAACATCCCAGAGACCATCCCATTGCATTGAATCTTTCATTTCTGTCGCGCCAAATTTGAATCCAGTACGACTTCCATGAAGAAGGTGCGGAGAAAGTGACATATTTTCCATTCCTCCAGCAACTACAGTTTCATTGTCACCAGAAAGAATACTTTGAGCGCCGAGAATGATAGTTTTCATCCCTGAACCACAAACTTTGTTGATTGTTGTACAAGGAACAGATTCAGGAAGTTCAGCGAATATAGCAGCTTGTCTTGCAGGGGCCTGACCAACGCCGGCCTGGATAACATTCCCCATATAAACTTCACCAACTTCATTTGGAGCAAGACCAGCTCTTGAGAGTGCGCCCTTGATGGCCACGGCTCCAAGTCTTGGAGCGGGAACGCTCGAAAGTGCCCCAAAAAAACTACCGGAAGGAGTTCTAGCTCCACCCAAAATATAAACGCTCATATTCAGTCCTTTGCTAAAAATTTCGATCGATTAAAACATAAAGGAGAGGAAGGGTCGAGGCTAACAGCCCAATGTAGAAAGGAGCTCTGAACGAAATTTCTCATGGCGTGAAGCCAGTTCCCTAAGGTCAATAGAAGCATCTTTGACACAGAGTGATTCAGATTCGTTTAGGGCGAAAGAAAACTTATTCCATTTCCCTTTTCTAAAGAGGAAAACATCAATGGATTTGGGAGTAAACGGATCATCTGCCTTCATTAAATTTCTAAAATAAATTTTTCCGGCCTTGAAGCTTATTCCTTCCCAAAGACCTAGGTGAACGGTTTTCAACGAGACCTTTAATTTTTTGGGGAGGTTTCTCTGACTCATGGCGCACTCCTTGCGACTTGATGCTTCATTAGCTTAAGTGTATACAAAGCCAAAATATTGATCAAAGGGGTAATAAATGCTCTCGCGCAAAGAACACGAGCAAAAACCAACTCATCTTCCTGATGAGTTTCGATCGAAGGTCAGAGACCTTTTAAATACCACCTACGGTGACAAGTTTGACAAAGAGCAATATGAATTCGCTGTCTTTGGAATGACTTTTCCAAGTGAGGTCTTGTTGATGGTTTCTTTGATCAATAAGAAGGACGACAATGCCGCTCCAGTCACCTATCACGTTTCAAGTGACCTGGATGAAAAAACCAAGGCCGATAAAGTCGTCGATCACTTGGTAGACTCTGTTGGTTTGTTTTTTGACAATTATTTCGAAGATCCAACTTGGAATGATTTTTTCTCCAAGTGGGAAGAAACGGATTTTAAAGGTATCAAACTTCACTACAAAATCACTCGTGAAAATGTCGGACTGACTCTCATGGCCGATCAAATTCTTGAAGACGCAAACAAAGTTCATTAATAAAAAAGGGCCCACTTAAGTGGGCCCTTATAATTTTTCACAATTTTTAAATACAATTTTTATTCGTCGTCAAAAGAAGGCTTACTGGTGACTTTAGTCTCATAAGCAATATCTTGATCATCATCAAGATCATCAGTGTCTTCATCATAGATATCATCAGAATCAGACTCAATGTTCATTTCTTTCAAAACACCAAAGAAAGTTTTCTCATCGGCCAAGTCACTTAGAATTCCTTCAAGGTACTTGAGAGGATACTTGCTAACGAGGTCTTCGATATAAAGTTGAAGCTTTCCTTCAGCAAGAATTGATTGCTTTCTTTTAATTTCTTTCCAGTTTTTGATGTAGTGGTAACGGCAATACCCAAGAGTAGTCGATGGGTTGTCGCAGTTCTTTTCACCACACTCATCAGAGTCAGAAGCGAAGAAGTCCATTGTTCTAAGTGAATCAAAAATATCATGCAGAGAATGTTCTTCACTCAAGCTCAAAACTTCATCAGCTAGATTTTCTTTGATCTCTTTAACAATATTTTTGGTTTCTTTAGCCGTAGGCTCTTCAAGACTCATTTCTGTTTGTGATGTTTCTTCAACAACAACTTCTTCTACAACTGCAGTTTTTTTCTTTCCAGTCGCTTTTTTCGGCTCAGCTTTCTTCGCGGCTTTTGGCTCCGCTTTTTTAGTTACTTTTTTGGCAACTTTCTTTTCAGCTTTTTTTGCAACTTTCTTGGCAGCTTTTTTCGCTGTTTTCTTTTCTGCTTTTTTAGCCGTCTTCTTTGCTGTCTTTTTGGCAGCTTTTTTCGCTACTTTCTTGGCAGTTTTCTTAGCCGTCTTTTTTGCCGCTTTTTTAGTTACTTTCTTGGCAGCTTTTTTAGCTGTCTTTTTAGCAGTTTTCTTAGCCGTCTTTTTCTCTGCTTTCTTTGCCGTTTTCTTGGCAACTTTCTTTGCAGTTTTCTTGGCCGTCTTCTTCGCGGTCTTCTTAGCAGCTTTCTTTTTGGCTGTTTTTTTCTTGGCCATGCTCATGCTCTCCAGAATTTTTTTTAACAAGACGATCCCCCCTAGCCATTGAGGAAGTTGATCATCATTCGTATCACTTGTGGCTTCCCTATGGCAATTTATTCGCCTTAGTTTATCGCCTTAAGTTCATTGGCTGCAATTACTAAACGCTGAATCTCACTGGTTCCCTCATAAATCTCAGTGATTTTAGCATCTCTAAAATGACGCTCTACAGGGTATTCACGAGTATAACCATTACCTGCACAAACTTGAATCGCTTTGGTGGTAATCCACATTGCCGACTCAGAAGCGAAAAGCTTGGCCTGTGCCGCTTCCTTAGAATAAGGAAGTCCACGGTCCTTTAAAAGTGACGCGTGGTAAATTAACTGTCTTGATGCAGCAATCTTCGTACTCATATCGGCCAGCATGAATTGAATCGCCTGAAGGTTGGCAATCGGCTTTCCGAATTGAACTCTTTCTTTGGAATATTTGGCGGCATAACGAAATGCTGCTTCGGCAATACCTAAGGCCTGAGCTGCGATTCCAATTCTTCCACCGTCAAGTGTCGCCAATCCAATGCTGAAACCTTTCTCTTCTTTGAAAAGGAGGTTCTCTTTTGGAACTTTTACTTTATCGAGATTGATCTGAGTAGTTGAAGAACCTTTAATTCCAAGCTTGTCTTCACACTTCATGACCTGAAAACCTTCAGAGTCGGTCTCGACGACAAATGCTGACATTCCTTTATGGTCATCAGTCTTTCTAGTCTTGGCAAAAACGATGGCAATCCCAGCTTCCTTACCGTTAGTGATCCAGTTTTTGGTTCCGGTAATTTCGTAATGATCACCTTTATCCACTGCCATAGTTGTCAAACTAGCGGCATCTGAACCGGCATTCGGTTCACTCAAACAAAAACATCCTACTTTCTCACCACTGGCGAGCATTGGAAGGTATTTCTTTTTCGTCTCTTCCGACCCGTAAGTCAGAATCGGCCAAGTGGCCAAAGATGAGTGGGCAGACACAAGGACACCTGTTGAGGCACAACCTCTTGAAAGCTCCTCCACCAAAATCGAGTAAGACAGGTAATCCATACCGGCCCCGCCGTATTCTTCTGGGACAAAAATTCCCATGAATCCATTTTCCGCAAGCTTTGCACGTAGCCCAGCTGGGATCTCACCATTGTGATCAATTGATTCAGCTAGTGGTGCAACTTCCTGGTCTGAAAACTTTGCGACCAGATCTCTCATTTCAAGGTGTTCATTTTCCAAAATCATCTTATATAACCCCGTTATTAAACCCGATAATCTCAATTACTTGGAATAGTCGTAGAAACCTTTTCCAGACTTACGTCCGTACCTTCCCGCAAGCACGTATTTCTTAAGCAGTGGACAAGGACGATACTTGGTATCTCCAAGCCCATCGTGTAGTACTTCCATGATTGCAAGACATGTATCAAGTCCAATAAAGTCCGCCAATTCAAGTGGACCCATAGGTTGATTACATCCTAGCTTCATGGCCGTATCGATATCCGAGACAGAAGCGACTCCTTCATAAAGAGTGTAAACCGCTTCATTAATCATTGGCATGAGAATACGGTTGACTGCAAACCCAGCGACATCGTTGGCCTTGACGAAAGTCTTCCCCATTTTGACAGCGACAGCTTCTACAGCATCAAAAACCGCTTCTTCGGTTTCAAGTCCTCGAATCCCTTCAACCAGTTTCATGACTGGCACAGGATTCATGAAGTGCATCCCCGCAACCTTCGAAGGACGTTTGGTTACTGCTGCAATCTCTGTAATTGAGATAGATGATGTATTGGTGGCGAGAATGGCCGAGTCTTTGGCCACTTCGTCTATTTGTCTGAAGATTTCAAATTTGATGTTTTTGTTTTCAGTAGCTGCTTCAATCAGAAGATCACAGTCTTTAAAATCTGAAAGATTGTGGGCCTTCTTTAAGTTAGCAAGTGCGTCATCCATTTGGGCCTGATCCCACTTTCCTTTTGAGACTCCTCTTTCAAGCTGTGCTCTGATGAATTCAATTCCATGCTCTAGATTTTCAGTACTTGCGTCGAAAACTAGTGTTTTAAACCCACTTTGAGCCGCGACTTGAGCGATTCCTCGCCCCATTTGACCAGCTCCGATGACCCCAATAGTTCTAATGTCGTACATATACGGCCTTTTCCTTTAAATTTAAGTGCCTCGGCTGTGATAAAACAGCCCCGAATATACATAGAGCGTACAGGGTTATCAAATAAAACCTTGCCAAGCCTAGCCTTCTGAATTAAAAAAGCAGTTCAAAAAACACAAAGCTGTATTGCATTAGTTGCGAAAGTTATATTTTTAGGAGTTGGACGTGCCACATCACAAATCAGCTAAGAAAAGAGTAAGACAAACTGAGAAAAGAACAGAGCTTAACAAGTCTCTTAAATCAAGAACCAAGTCTGCAGTTAAAGCTGTAAGAATTGCTATTGAAGAGAACAAGAAAGAAGACGCACTTAAGAGCATCACTCTAGTTCAGAAGTACTTGGCCAGACTTGCCAAAAAAGGCATCATCAAGAAGAACACTGCTGCCAGACAAACTTCAAGACTTACTTCTCAAGTCACTAAACTTTAATCTTAAAGATTATAAGATATATAAAATGGCCCTACGTTTCTCGTAGGGCTTTTTAGTTTTTAGTATTGTGATAAATAGATTTCTCTAAGCCTGTTTTTCAAAAGTATATTCTTTTCTTTTGCCATGACTTCAAGAGTTGAGAAGAGATGAATTTCATCTGCAAGTTCAGCCTCTCTCCAAAGCGGTGAATGCATTTCTATTTCACGATCGTATTTGGATGGTCGATTTTTCTTTTTAATATAGGAAGGATCCATGATCCGACTCAAATGCCCTTGCATGAAACCGAAAAGCATTCTGAAAGCATCAAAATCCAATTCAATCTCGATTAATGACTTGAAGAAGCTCTTCTTGTCACGTTTGCCAAAAAGAGATGCAAGTGCAAACTGATCAATCCTGGTTTCAGATACCAGCTCCTTCACTTGCTCAAGTCTCATTGGTACTGAAGGGTTTTCCGAATGAAGCCTAATCGTTCGTAGAGCATGAACGTATTCCCCAGTAGTATTTGGAATCGCAGACAATAGGTAAGCGTGCACGTCATTTCCAAGAGGAACTCCCATTTCTCTGGCAAGAAAGGAAAGGTACTTCCCTTGTTCCCAAAATCTAGGTTCTTCAACTTTGGTGGTATTGATATGATCAGCTTTAGCCATCTTGTCGAAAATTTTACTACTGGAAGTGAAGACCATGACAAGTTGGCGGTCATCAATATTGATCTCACCAGAAATGATGGCCTCCATTACTTTCTTGTCGGCATCTTCAGGTCTGACCAATCGGTAGTCTTCAGCATTTCCCATGGAGAAAAGATCCATGGTGGAAAGATTAGAGTCGATCCAACTTTGATCAAACTCAGCTCCCACAACAACTCTGAAATTACCAGTCCGTTTGAGTTTATGGGAAAGCAATGACTCCAAGAAAGAATCAAAAACGGAAATAGCGTAAATGCCCTTACCATCGGATTCTACGACCTTCGGATTGTTCTTGAAAAAGTCCCAAGGAAACCACTTAGAATGCATCGAGAACCACTTCTTTGAAATTGATTGCCACAGATTTGGCAGCTGCTCTTAAGGATTCACTTTGCGCTTTCTTATTCTTGGTGAAGTTGACCACGCCTGCATTGTCGGGAGAAAGGTTCCCGGCAATTTCTCGGGAAAAGGCGGCTGTCACATCGAGATTTTCTGCAAAGATAACTCTAGGGTGATTCTCCATGTATTTTCCAAGCTTGCCTCTGGCCAGTTCCATCTCCTGAGCACTAGGTGCTTTGATCAAAATCAGTTTGAGATTAAGTTTGATCTCATTTCTGGAAGGAATAAAAAACTCTGAGCGATTTCCAATCGTCGCTTCAATATCACCAGTCGTGAACTTTGAACCAGTGGCCTTAACTGTTTCATTTCGATGCTTGGGACTTTCAATAATTCCAAGAAGTACTGCATCGCTGGTTGAACGATACTCAGAGCTGACCCTGAGATCCATATAGCTCATCATCAGTGCTTTAATCTCAGTTGTGAGTGGACCTGAAACTTTTGAAAGTGTGCTGTGGTTGACGAAAACAGGAATCGCGAGTGAATGGATGCCGTAAATCGCGAGAGGATTTTCGCTGTTTTTCACCCGATAGCCAGAGCATCCTTGAAAGAGAAGCCCAAGGGTAAAAGCCAGAAGTGTTGTGAACTTTTTCAATTCATAATTCATTCTCTTTTATATACCCCAGTCTAAGCGAAGCGACAAAAGCTCAAATAGAAAATCAGGCACTAAACGCGTCGCCCAAAAAACACTCATTTCCATGAGGTGAAAGTTTGGCCATATATTAAGGGTGTCCAAGTTCAAAAGCCTATCCAGTCTTCTGGAAGATTCAGCATTTGCCTCCTCTTCCTCCTCATCAAATTGGGGAAAGGACAACCGTAAATACTCTCAAGACAGCTTCGATTTTCTGACCTTGATCAAAGAATGGGGCGAAATCGTCGGGCCAAGGCTTTGCGAGCACACCATACCCTTGAAAAACAGCCGTAAGGTTTTGACTGTCCTTAGTGATCATTCGGCCTTCAGCTCGCAGTTGAGCTTTCTTGAACAGGTACTGATTCAGAAGATCACCGATCGATTTCCGAGTCTTCAAGGAAAGATCACAAAGATTGTATTTCAAACCAACCCTAGACATTTCAGAGACCAGCTCAAGGCCACTGAACCCCTGAAAAGAAAGACTGAGACTGTGGAGCAGATCACTCATCGTTTTTCGCCGGATGATCAGAAGCTTCTCAAAGAAGCCGAACAAATGTTCAATCATATAGATGACGAAGAGATGAAAAAAAGTCTGACATCACTCTTTGTTCAATTTAATAAATCGAAGAAATAACCAGATCCCCTTTTCAATTTTTTCTGATTTGAGATCAGGATGTGAAAAGTCTTCAACAGAATGATTCTGTTCTTTTCCATTTCCAACGAGAATCCAGGCTTCACCAGTTGGCTTCAATAATTTTGCCAATGAAAGACACAGTTCACGCGGAGTCAGATTATGGGAAAATCGACATTCATTTTGAACGATATTGTCAGATAGTCTCCCTCTTTTTGGATCATAAAAAGGTGGATTTGAAAGAATAAGATCGAAAGTACCTTCCTCAAACTCTTGAACTTTCGAATGACAAACTTTTGTCACGACTCCGTCGGACATCGATTCCAGATTACGGGACAGGTGCTCCTTGAAAACTTCTTGGGGTTCAATAAAAATGACTTCTGCCGGTTTCGGGGTAGACTTCTTTATAAATTCGATCCCGACAACACCGCAACCTGCGCCAATATCAAGAATTCTCATTTCTTTTCTATTGAAATTTCTTGAAGCTAACTCAGCGAGAAGAATTGAATCTTCGGAAAAATGGTAACTCTCAGGCTGGGAGTAGATCAAGTTTCTTTCTGACTTCATCAACTTTCTCTCCTTCTCTGATAAGATTCCAAGAGAGATCTTCATTCAAGAGGATCATGGTTGAAGAATGACCCGATGGATTCAACTCTTCAAGTTCAACGAATTCTCCTCCATGCACATATTCACTGAAAAACTTGAACGCCTCTTCTCTATTTCCTGCAGGCGGATTTCCTGTGACATTCACACTTGTCGTCAAGACAGGACCACCTGCTGCCAAAATCATTTTTTTGATTTCAGAGGCTTTAATACAGCGAACACAGATATGTGGCATCCCCGCATAGACTGAATTTGCGATTTTCCCTTTAGACCAACTAACAGGCAATCCAAGAGTCGATTCAGACTTGAAAAAATCTTCAAGCCATTTCTGATCCAGTCTTTCTGGGATTTCGAAATACTCATTAAGTAGTGATAAGTCGGAAAAGAGAACGGAAAGGGGCTTTCCTTTGCCTGTTTTTTTTATGTCAGCAATGGCATCAGAACCACCTTCCAGAGTGGCATTTGTACCTATTCCCCAAACTGTGTCTGTAGGATAAATAAAAATTTTGATTTCGTTTTGTTTATTCATTTTGCAGGGCCAACCACCAAAGAAATTCTTCGTTCTTGTCGCCCATCTTGAGCAGATTGTAAATACTGTAGTTTACTGCCTGACCGCTGTTCAATGATTCTGTATGGAGCATTCTTTTGATATTGAATGTTGCCCCTTTCATCCAAGAAATTTTTGGGGCTATGGCCATTTTTAAGGGTTCTTGTGAAGTTAAATTAAAAGCAATCAACCTGTTATAGGGATCTTTTCTTTTTCCAATTTCAATTCCTCTTTTGATAATCTCGGCCCTTTCTTCCTGATTGTTTGGAAGATATTCAGAGAAAACCCACAGAGCATGAGGAGACATTTCTCGGATAATATCAGGATTCAAACTCCTTCTGAAATAGCTCAGGATTTCATTTTTGGTTGTTCTCCCCTTCAAACTTGAATACCAAAATTCAAAATACTCCCGACCTCTTCTACCAATTCTGGAAAGTCTTCGAAGATCCGCCAAGGACCAATTAGCATCCAAATCATTAACCAGTTGCTTGATCTCCTCTCCTTCCATAAACAATGAAAAGTTTGAAATCAAAAGCCTGACTTCTTCCTTGATAATATCAACAGCATAAGCTTTCTTGACTAAAGAATCCAAGGCGACCTTCAGTTCCTCTACTTTCTTTGGATCACCTTTCAATTGAATGGAGTAGACATAACGAATTGGATTCAAATGAATGAGATTTTTAATTTCTCTTTTGGCCCAAGAATGATTTCCCCACTCAAGCGCAATAAACAGTCGCGTTAATGATGCGTAGACATTATCAGACCCAGACACCCTGTCTGAATACTCTTTCAATGTATCAAGCTTTTTGCTTTTTTTTTCGTCAAACTTTTCACGAGATAAGGACAAAAATATTTCTGGAAAACTTTGTGGGCCACTGTTATTTAAAACTTTTTGTTCAATCTCAAGAATTCTATTCGTCTTCTTTTTTTTGAGTTTATAAGGAGTGATGTAAGCTTTAAGGTCTTCAGGTTTTGCCAAACTCAAATCTATCAATGCCCCTACTTCTCCGGCAATTTTGAACGAGCACTTATCTCGGAACTTTTTCCACTCCTCACTCAAGGCATCCTTTTCAAGAATAAGGTGCATCTTTACTCCGAAAGTATCCATACTCGAACATTCTTCTGGTGCTGAGTTTGAAAGACTTTTTAATCTGAATCCTCTGAAATCAATGTAAGGATGAAAGGTCATTCCATCAATCTCAAGTTTTTCATAAACGTCTGAGCTCGACTTCCCTTCAGGTGCTGTAATACTTTGAGCACTCACAGTCGGTATGATCATTCCAATCAGAGGAAGCGGCTTGTGAAGAATCATTTTGTAATAATAAATAACGGCAACCAATAAACCAGCGATGACAAAAATTAACAAGTATAGATAACGATCATTCCTCCCTCTGTGATCAGGATGGATATCGGAATCATCAACTTTCTTCTTTTCAACTTTTGGTGCAGATTCGCGAACTTGTTTAGGCGGATCAATCTTTTCAGCCTTAACCGGGCCTGCAGGATTCACATTTTGAACATTATTGGTATTTTCAATTGAAGAGGACTCAGGATTCAGTTTTTTTTTTTCTGTCCCTACAACTTCAGGTTCACCTATATCTGGATAAGCGAGATCATCTTCGTCAGGAACTCTTCCATCGGCATCATTTGTAGGTGAATTGTCGAACTCGACAGGTTCCATTTTAGGAGCCTTGTCTTTTACCGGGATAGTAATCATCTGAGTATTATCTTCCGGCTCGTTTTCTGGGAGTTGAGTCTCTCCACTGTCGAGACTTGGATAAGCCAGGTCATCTGTAGAGGGTACTTTCTCGTTGGTATCTTCTTTCCTTCTTCCCATGTTTGGCTTTGAAGGATTGAAAGATGAAGTATTTTCAGGTTTATCCTGTTTGACGACAACGCTGAGTGCTTCGCAAATCGGATTGAACTCCTGAGGAACGTCACCAAAGACGTACTTATCCAAGAGATCCTGTTCCTTGATATGAAACCAATAACCATTCCCTCGGCTGATTTCATCATCCGCTTGAAGAGATTTCCTCTCCACAAATTCAATAATCTTTTTCTTGGAGACAGGGCCCAGAATCTGCTTATTCTTGGTTCTTATCAGCCAAACTTTTTCGTTATCGTCACTCATATCATTTAAAAGAAGAAGCCAATCAAGCCCTTCAAATCTTCATCGTTAAATCTTAAACCGGCGCTAATGGTCGCACTTCGATCATCTTCAAGCAAGTCTTCCAGTGCCAATTTTCCATAAAGAACATTCCACACCTGCAAGTGTGTACTGATTCTGAAATTCACACCAAATTCTCTATCGTCACTATAGTCAAAAACTTCAAAGCTGAATCTCTGGTCCCATGACTGAATATCGTAATCTATTCCCAGACCACCTGAAGACTCGATGAGTCCGCCTCTAAAGGACCAATTGTGTAGTTTTCTTCCCAATTGAACATCAAAACGCCATTGGTCTTTTTTCTTTTCCTTATTCACAGTAACTGTTTCAGTGCCACCATTGATCGATGTCGTTGTGATTGTTTCTGACTCTGGTCCAAACTCGCTGGTAGTCAAACCGATGAGATAGAACCTTTCAGGTGAAGGAAAAATTTTCAAATGAGCCGATGATTCTGCACCGTAATCAGTGTTTGCCCCTGTAAACACAGCAAGTTCAGTTCTGATGGAATCAACTTTGTTGACCAGTTTCTGAACTCCTGAAAGAGTTTCTTTAACTTCATCTGCAATTCCATCATCTGCCAAGAACTGACCAGCAGTTCCTTTCCCAGCTTTGATGTCAGCAATAATTTGCTTTAAGTCATCAGTTGCCTTCTTGGCGTTGGCGAGAATTTCTTTAATGTCTGCCATTGCAGATTCTTTATTCTTTTCATCTGTATGCTTGGCAAGATTGGCAGAAGTTTTCTCGAAATTCTTGATCATGTTTTCGAGTCGATTCTCCCCTTCACCCATGGCCGTTTTCATTTTGGACATGAACTCTTTGGCATCTGATGAAAGCTTCTCTACGTTATCAAGAATCTTCTTGATAGGAGGTGTCTGATCAACTGGAGCTAAAGTATTTTTGAGTGAAGCCACCATCTCTTTGACATCTTTTACAACTTCAGAAGCATCCTTCATGATGGTCTCAAGCCCTGCTCCCTCAACGGCAACAATGCTCCCTCCAGCTTCAAGTCTTTTGTCTTTCTTTCCAATTTGAATTTCAAGAAACTTGTCACCAAGGAAACCAACTGTCTTGATTCTTAGCTTTGAGTCTGTAGTGATTTTAACTTTTTCCAATACTTCGAAAGTGATCAAAGCATTGTTTCCAATCAGTTCGATTTTTTTGATACGACCGGCATTAATACCAGCGACTTTGATTGGAGTTTTCGGGAAGATTCCTGAAGCGTCACGAACAATGGTTTTGTACTCTACATAATCACCAAATCCAGACTGATTGGAGGTGATTTTGAAAGACATGAATACGATTGCGGCCATGGTGGCTAACGCCATTAAGCCGACTTTAAACTCTGTCATCTAGTAAGGACTTCCTTGCCTTCTCTACCTTCATCCATAAATTACAGATTCAAAAATTCCTGCACAATCGGGTTGGTGGATTTTTTGAATTCTGAAACAGGTAAGTATTCAACAATGCTACCACGATCCAAAAAAGCTATAAAGTCGGAAATCTCCAAAGTAGCCTTGATATCGTGAGAAATAATAATTGAGGTCATTCCTCGGTTTTTATTGTGAGTTTCAACAATCAGATCGTTCACCATCTTGGTTGTGATGGGATCCAAACCTGTTGTGGGTTCATCATAAAGCATGATCTGTGGAGAAAGCGCGAGCGCTCTTGCAAGTCCCACTCTTTTACGCATCCCACCAGAAAGCTCTGATGGTAATCGGTGGAAGGCCTCTTCCTTGATTCCAACACTCAACAATAAGTCACTTACACGCTTTTCAATTTCTTCTTCACCAAGATTGGTGAACTCTCGAAGAGGAAAGGCCACATTTCCAAATGCTGTTTTTGAGTCAAAAAGTGCTGCATACTGAAAAAGCATTCCAAAACTTCTTCGAAACTCACGAAGCTGAACCGGAGAAAGAGTCGCAAGGTCTTTTCCTAGAACAACAATTTGTCCACTGGTAGGATGTAGTAATCCTAATATGTGCTTGAGTAGTGTCGACTTCCCTGCTCCAGAGAAGCCAAGTATCGTTGTAATCTTGCCTTTTGGAATATTGAAATCCAATTCATTCAAAATGGTCGCCGTCCCAAAAGTTTTGGTCAGATTGTTGATCTGAATGGCGTCTTCCATATTTTCCATCATAGGATGTGTACCAAGAAACTTGTTAAAAAGTAGTCCAGAATGAGTACTGAAATCATTCCCCAAACAACCGCAAGGTTTGTTCCTCGGCCAACACCCTCAGCTCCTTTTGAAACAGTGAAACCAAAGTACGTTCCAATTACTGCAACAACGAAACCAAAAACAAAGGCCTTGATCACCCCTTGAGTCATATCTTCCATGAACATGAACTCTCCAAGCTTGCTGAGGTAAACGGCTTCATCAATCATCAAAGCACTGGTTCCCACCAAGTATGAACCTACGTTACCAACCAGACAAAAAAGTGAGGAGAGCATCGGTAAAGAAAGTGTTCCAGCAATAATTCTTGGAACTGCCAAATATTGAAAAGAATCGATCCCCATAACTTCAAGAGCATCAACCTGCTCAGTCACTTTCATGGTACCAATTTGAGCAGCCATGGCAGCTCCAGCACGACCAGCGACAATAAGTCCGGTCAAAACAGGGCCGAGTTCACGAGCGAGAGTGATCGAAACAACAGGTCCAACCAGAGAATCTACTGAAATTAATTTGAATCCGAAGTAGACCTGGTAGGCCATCACCATCCCGGTAAAGGCGCCGGAGAGGCAAATGATGAAAAGACTCTTGTTGCCGATGAAGTACATCTGCTCCATAAAGAGTTTCATTCTGAAAGGAGGTTTGAGAAACCAATAGAAGAATTTTGACCCAAAGGAAGAGACGGAGCCAAGCCCATCAATAGCATTGATGATCACTGCACCGAGCTTTTCGGTGTATCTCCTTCCAAGGTTGGCGACGTTCAAACTTTATCTCCTTATAAAGTTATCTAAAATTATAAATCCTTGGAACACGAGAAGTCAGCTGACAAAACAACTCATATGGAATTGTTCCTGTTTGTTCGGCAAAATTGATGAATCTTTCAGGGTCATGATCCCACACAGTGAAGATTTCACCGGCTTTTAGGACACTTTCGGCTTCTTTTGGAAAAAGAATCTGGGCCATATCCATATTGACTCGCCCCACAATTTTTCCATCAAAGCCTTTATAGGGAATGGTCGCTCCTTGGAATCGAGTCAAAAATCCATCTCCATAACCAAGAGCAATGATGGCTACATGACCATCCGTAGGAACTGGAGTTGCCCCATATCCAATAGGTGTTCCTCTCTCTACTGGAAATACTCTGATGATGTAGGTCTCAAGGCGAGAAATGATTTCACCTTTCCAATGACTGTTGGCCCTTTCTGCTGGAATCAAACTTGATGGTCCATACATCATAAGACCGGGCCGAATATGAGTTTCAGAGAGTCCGGCCTTCTGCTCAATAGCACCAGAATTGGAAATTGAAGTTCTCTCCAAATCCAAACCAGCGGCCATGAAGTCACTCTTCAATTTTTCGAATCGTTCTCTTTGCTCAACATTCTTTTTACTTTTATCCATGCTGAGTGAGGCGGAAGAAAAATGTGACATCAAGTGGTAAATGGACTTTCGCCCATTCTTTTTAACCTTGGTGATCACCTCTTCTACTTGATCGAGATCAAGACCTAACCTGTTCATTCCTGTATTGAATTTCAAGACCAAAGGAAAATGTTTGAAGTCAGAACTTCCAAGAAAAAAATCCAGGTCTTCGATATTCGAAATGACAGGGATAATTCGACGATTTAAATATTGTTCCGCACATTCAGCCAGGTAGATTTGAATATCGGAGAAAACGTAAACTTCGAACTCCCCATCAGGAATTTCATTTCTAAGATGGAGGGCCTCTCCAAGAGTGGCACACCCAAACTCCTTCACTCCAACTTCATTGTGAGAAAACCTGACAATCGGAACAGCTCCATGTCCATAGCCATCGGCTTTGACCATAAAGAGAGTTTCATTGCTAGGACAAAGTTCTTTTAAAAGTTTGAAGTTCGACTCGAGTCTGGCGAGATCAACATACAGACGACTTCGAAAGCGCATACTTAGAGATCCGAGCTTTGATCAAATCCCATGAAGAATCCTTCTTTCAAAGGTGGCATGACTTTCTCGACAGTGCTTTCTGCAGCTGCTTCTCTGACTCTCACTCCGTGTGACACTTTCCCTTCTACATGATTCATCAAAGCATCAGTAGAGAATGGAACAACCTGAACTTTAGGGGCCAGGTCACGGGCGAGAACTACGTCAACGTCTTCGAAATATTTCCAAAATGGATATCTCGCAACGTAAGTTCTGACATGTCTGAAAACTCTTTCGTAGTTTTCTTTGGACGCGATTAATCCGATATTATGAGTTCCTACACAACTGATTCGGTAATTAAGTTTGAACTGATTATCAAATCCATTGAAAAACTCTGTGAAGAAATTCTTCCAGTAAAATCTCATTGTCGGTCTTTCGCGTACAAAATCCACAAGCTCTTTAAAGTTGAGATCTATCAGATGATACTCATCACTTTCTAGAACGCTGGTGGTATCAAAGTTCATTTTATCCATAAGAGAATAAAGCTCCCAAGGTTGAAGAACCTGATTCTCTCTTTCGTTCACACTTCTTTGTTCTTTCAGAAGAAGTCTGCAATAAATTCCGGAGATCTGAGTTTCAAGAGTTTCCCAGTCGAACTTATTAAGGAACTCCTCATCACAAGCGCGAACAAGAAGAACTTTATCCGGAAGATCGTAACGTCCTCTGATCATCAACGACATGATCTCGCCACCGAGCATATCGAGTCCGATCTGGTTTGCCATGTTTTGAGCAAACTGTTGAATACCAGCTTTACAGGCCTGACCTA
This sequence comes from Bacteriovoracaceae bacterium, assembly GCA_041546685.1. GTDB lineage: Bacteria > Bdellovibrionota > Bacteriovoracia > Bacteriovoracales > Bacteriovoracaceae > M0603. The sequence goes on from JBFEVX010000017.1 coordinate 32,561, forward strand.
ACCAAAGCGATGGAATTTTTTTGTATTTCGAGTTTTCGATTTCGGGAGATACAAGTCTCTGTCCATTTTGCGAAAGCTCAAGGATTCCCCACTCTCTGATTTCCTTGATGGAATCGAAAGCTCTTTCTAGAACCTTATAGAAATCATGAACATCACTCTGTGCCTCGAAACGATCAAGCACAGACTTCAAGAAGTCATGATAGTAATTCTCTTCTTTGAAACTTTCTGTTGCTCCAAGCAGAGTTGTAATCTGCCTTTCCATCTTTTCTAATTTCAACTTGTTGTCTTCTTCTCTTTGAAGAGCGGCCATGTCTCTGTTGAAACGGACAAGAGCAGACTTGAGTTGTCCTTTGATATTGGTTTCTTTTTTGATCAGTCCATAATTAGGAATTTCAAATGTTGAATAAACCAAAGGCGTTGTTGCTTCGTTATAGTAAAAACATAGAGGCAATTGGTTGCTTTTGACGTAAGGATGATTTCTAAGAAGTCTTTCTCCTTCACTCATATTGCGAACATCAACAATCGCAAGAGAAGGCATTCTTCCAAGAACTCCCTGCCAAAAAGATTTTAAATCATTATAAAAATGAGGGATCACACCCATAGCACGGAATGCATCAGTGAATGCTTTCACATCTTCGATATCTGGAATCAGGAGGGCGACAGAAATATTGTCGAAATTCTCCAGTTCATTTCTTTCGTTTTGTTTTTCTGAATTCCATTTCATAGGCTCACCTTTTTTGCCATTATGCCCCAAAATTTCACGATTCGTCTATTCTAGTGCTCTTCGAGCTGTTCTGGCGAGGCCAGAGCCTCCTGCTCTTCAGGACCAATTTGTATATCTGCACACTTATAAAGAGGAAGTCGCTCTTCGTACAATTCTCGAAGCTTCTCTTCCCCAAGCTTAACTAATGGACGATTCGCGTCACCAGAAATCCGCTCCAAGCAAACCTCAAAGGGAGTATCTAGAAAGACCAATTTAGTTCCTTCTTTTTTCTTTATTTTCGATAGGTTAACTCCACTCACTGCTCCACCACCCAGGGCCAAAACCAAGGACTCATCCTTATTAAGAAAGTCTTCCAGGGTTTCACTCTCCATGCGTCGAAAGTGATCCCATCCTCTCGACTCGATAAACTCCCCAAGAGTTGGAAAGTCGCCTCCATGAAGACGATGGATTTCAGCATCCAGGTCATAAAGCCCGTAAGCTTCTGAATTTATTTCAAATTTTTCGAGTAGTGTGGATTTTCCAGAGCCCATAAACCCACAAATCAAAAATTTCATCGAACTCCTTTGCTCCTTAGATCGAGCAATAGCCAATAAATTCTATCTTGTTTTTGTGCCCTAAGCCAAGCCCCGAATAAATTTCGATAAAACGGCTCAGGCCAGCGCTATCCCTATGTTTTCTCGAAGCACAGAGCAAAAAAAACTTGCACATCTCTTGCCTGTAACGTAAGTATTCACATTCAATTATAACTAAATCTGTAGAAGTAGATATTATCTGGAGTTGGATATGGCAGTACCTAAGAAGAGACATAGTGTATCAAGAAAAGGTAAGAGAAGAGGTGGTCAACACCACAAACTAACTAAAAGAGGAAACATTCTAGTTGATCCTACAACTGGTGAGCTTACATTGCGTCACTGTGTTACTCCATCTGGAATGTTCAAAGATAAAAAGGTTTTTGAAACCAAAGCTGACAGAGAAGATTTCGACGAAGAATAAGTCGATAAGTAATCTGTCATTAAAAAGACTTGTCAAAATAAGTAATTTTAAAAAGAATACTGCCGGGCCCCTAATAGGGGCCCTTTTTATTAGATAAGTATTAAAGGTCAGCTATGCGGGAACTGACCGAACCGAACCCGAGGTGAGTATGTATAAGACAAAAATCAAGGGCACCGGGATGTTTGTCCCCAAGAAAGTCATGACCAATCATGATCTCGAATCGATCATAGATACATCCGACGAATGGATTTACGAACGTACAGGGATCAGACAAAGACATATCTGTTCTACTGACGGCTCTGAGTATCCAACGGACATGGCCTACGCTGCAACTCTTGATGCTCTAAAAGACGCCAATCTGGAGCCAGAAGATATCGACATGATTCTCTTCGCTTCAGTTACTCCGGATATGAAGCTTCCAAACTCTGCTTCAATTCTTCAAACAAAACTAGGAATCAAAAATCAATGTGCATGTCTCGACATCGCAGCTGCTTGTTCTGGTTTCGTTTACGGTGTGAACATGGCCGACTCCATGATCAAGACCGGACTTATGAAAAACGTTCTAGTTGTTGGATCTGAAATGCTTTCTCAAGAAGTCGATTGGAAAGACAGAAGAATCTGTATCCTCTTTGGAGATGGATGTGGAGTCGCTGTACTTGGTCGCTCAGAAGATAATGATGACTCTGAAGTTCTCGCTTCATGCTTGGGAGCTGACGGGACAGGGAAAGAATTTTTTCAACAACCAATGGGAGGGGCGGTCAATCCACTTACTCCTGATATCATCATCAACCGTGAACACTTCATGCAAATGAAAGGTACTGAGATGTTCAAGGTTGCGACGAGAACACTGGCCAAGAACGCCAAGAAAGTCTGCAAGATGGCTGAAAAGAATCTTGAAGACATCGACTGGATTGTTCCACATCAGGCCAACGTTCGAATCATTGAAACAACGGCAAAAATGTTGGGAGCTCCAATGGAGAAAGTTATTGTCAACATAGACAAGTACGCCAACACTTCAGCCGCCACAGTCCCGATGGCATTCCACGAGGCCATCAAAGACGGAAGAATCAAAAGAGGCGACCTCGTTCTCTTTGATGCTTTCGGAGCCGGACTAACTCATGGTGCGACACTGCTTCGCTACTAACGGGAGACCTCTATGACAAAATCTGTAACTCTTATTTTCCCTGGTCAGGGGGCTCAGTACGTAGGTATGGGCAAGGCACTTGAAGGAGAAGCTTCTTACGAACTTTTCAACAAGGCCAACGATGCTCTAGGTTTTTCACTTTCGACCCTTATGTTTGAAGGTCCAGAAGAAGAACTTAAACTTACCGAAAATACTCAACCTGCAATCCTCGCCCACTCAGTTGCTCTTTTTCAAAAAGTGAAAACTATTCTCGATGAAAAAGGGATCACTATTGACCGTGTTCTAGGACACTCGGTAGGTGAATATGCTGCATTAGTTGCTGCAGGAGTACTTTCTTTTGAAGATGCGCTCAAGGCCGTTAATCTTCGTGGGAAGTTCATGCAAGAAGCTGTGCCGGCTGGGAAAGGAAAAATGTATGCTGTTATGAAAGTCTCGGAAGAAATGATCAGAAAAGCATGTGAAGCGGCTTCTACTGAAACTGAAAAAGTCATGCCGGCAAACTTCAACGAGCCTAGCCAGATTGTTATAAGCGGTGAGGCCAATGCTTGTGACAGAGCTGTGAAATGGATGGAAGAAAATATCGAAGATCCATTCAGAGCTGTAGAACTGAAAGTCTCAGCACCTTTCCACTCAGCACTGATGGAACCAGCTGCAAAAAAATTGAACGAAGCTTTCGGGAATTTTACTTTCAATGAAAATAAACTTCCTTATGTAGCCAACATAGATGCTAAAGAGTACGCCGCCGGTACAACACCGGAAACCATAAAGGAAAACCTTTTCAAACAGGTTGATGGTAGTGTTCTCTGGACGCAAAGTATCCAGGCCCTTCCGGACGAAACAGTTTGTCTTGAAGTCGGTCCGGGAAGAGTTCTTATGGGACTCGTAAGAAAAATTAACAGAAACATCAAAGTGATCTCTCTTGATAAAGATGGTGCCTTTGATGAAGTCAAGGAGCTTTAAAATGATGGCGACTTACACAGACCTAAAAGACAAAAAAATTCTAGTGACTGGAGCTACCCGAGGAATCGGACGTGCTTTGGCAGAATCATTGGCAGCGCAAGGCGCTCATGTCATCTTCAATTTTAGAGAAGGCAAAGAAGCACAGGCCGAAGAACTTCAAGTGAAGTTGAAAGAACTTGGAGCTGCTGATGCCACTCCACTCAAGTTCGATATCACTGACACAGCGGCCATGAAAGAAGCTCTTGAAACTTTCGTCAAAGAAGTTGGAGCCATCACAGGCGTCGTCAACAACGCCGGTATTTCAAAAGACACTCTCGTTTTAAGACTTAAAGAAGACGAACTCTCCCAAGTTCTTGATACAAACCTCAAGGGAGCGATTATGTTGACGCAGATACTCTCTAGAAGCTTCCTACGTGCCGAAGATGTCTCTATTGTGAACATTTCTTCCATCGTTGGACTGATGGGGAACCCTGGTCAGATCGCATACGCTGCATCAAAAGCAGGGATGATCGGATTTACCAAGAGTTACGCTAAAGAACTAGCGAGTAAAAATGTTAGATGCAACGCAATATGTCCTGGATTTATTGCGACTGATATGACAGATGCTCTTGATGAAAAGGTAAAAGAATCGTATCTTGCTTCGATACCTTTAAACCGGTTTGGATCCACTGACGAGGTGGCCAATCTTGTAAGCTTCTTGCTTTCAAAAGCATCGGCTTACATGACAGGAAACATAATTAAAATAGATGGCGGATTATATATTTAAGAAAGCCGATAATCATTGAAGGAGACAACTATGGAAGAGAAAGTAATCAACCTTATCTCTGAAGCGACAAAAATCGACAAAACAAAAATCAACGGTGAGACTTCATTTGTTGACGACCTCAACCTTGATTCACTGGATATCGTTGAGCTCATGATGAAAATGGAAGATGAGTTTGGTGTTGAAATTCCAGAGGAAGATGCTGAAGGTCTTAAGTCTGTAAAAGACGTAGTCGGCTACCTCGAAAAGAAACAATAAAAACGAAAGTTTAAAAGCCCCTTTCGGGGCTTTTTTTTTAAGGACCAGGATGGTCTGTATGCGAGCGTGGAACGCAGGAGCGAGAGCCCGCAATTTTTTGGCCTTTGATTCTTTTTTAATAAAGGGAGGGAATCATGAAAACAAATCGCGTTGCAATTACAGGTCTAGGGATAGTTTGCTCTAACGGACACAATCTCGACCAAACCTGGGAAAGTATCACTGCTGGTAAACCAGGTATTTCAAAAATCGAACAAACAGACGTTTCTCATCTAGCGGTTCAAATCGCAGGTGAAGTCAAAAATTTTAAACTTGATGAAGAAATTCTCTCAGAACGAGAGCAACCAAGATATGACCGCTTTATCCACCTTGGACTAAGCGCAAGTCATGAAGCCTGGAAGCGTTCAGGCCTTCATGAGAATAATCCTTATGATGCCACCAGAATCGGAGCTATCATGGGAGTTGGGATGGGTGGTTTCCCAGAGATCATTGCTTCTCACAATACAATGCTTGAGAAAGGGCCGAGAAGAGTTTCTCCTTTCTTTATTCCGGCAGTAATTCCAAACATGGTGACAGGTCTTCTTTCCATTCAACTTGGAATGAAAGGTCTTAATTACACCATCGCTTCAGCTTGTGCTTCAGCAGCTCACGCAATTTCTGCAGCTGCTTATGAAATCATGCTCGGTCGTCAGGACGTCATGATGACAGGAGGAGCAGAGTCAGTCATCGTTGACCTTCCTATGCAAGGATTCATTTCGATGAAAGCACTTTCAAAAAGAAATGATGATCCTGCCACTGCTTCAAGACCATTCGATACCGGAAGAGATGGTTTCGTTATGGGTGAAGGTTCGGGTTGTCTCGTTCTTGAAAATTATGACAGAGCTGTTGCAAGAGGGGCTACGATCTACGCTGAAGTCGTTGGTCACGGTGCCACTTCGGATGCACACCACATCACTGCTCCACACCCAGAGGGTGAAGGTGCATTCAGATGTATGACTCAAGCGATTGAGTTTGCAGGAATCAAACCAAGTGAAGTTGGATACGTGAACGCTCACGGAACATCTACTCCACTAGGAGACATCGGTGAAACAAATGCCATCAAGAGAACTTTTGGTGATCACGCTTACAATATGCACGTCAGTTCAACAAAAAGTATGACTGGTCACCTTCTCGGTGCTGCCGGTGGTATTGAATCAGTATTCTGTACCATGGCCCTGCATACAGGTGTTCTTCCTCCGACAATCAATTTGAAGGATCAGGACCCTGAATGTGACCTCAACTATATTCCTAACGAAGCCATCAAGAAGCAGGTTGATTATGTACTCAACAATTCATTTGGTTTCGGTGGAACGAATTCATCTTTGGTATTGAAGAGATACGACGCTTAAGCGTCCCGTTGTTCTAAGGAGAGACAATGTTTCATAAAGATGCCCAATCTGTGAAAACGATGGACCCTGAAATTCAGGCCATCATCGAGAAGGAAAGAAAAAGACAAGAAGAAGGTCTCGAGCTAATTGCTTCCGAGAATTACACTTCACCTGCTGTCATGGAGGCCCAAGGATCAGTACTGACTAACAAGTACGCCGAAGGTCAGCCAAAGAAAAGATACTATGGTGGCTGTGAGTTCGTGGATGAAGCCGAACTTCTGGCAAAAGAGAGAGCTTGTAAACTCTTCGATTGTAATTTTGCAAACGTCCAACCTCACTCAGGCTCACAGGCCAACATGGGTGCCTACTTCGCCCTGATCGAACCAGGTGACACAGTCATGGGAATGGATCTTTCCCAAGGTGGTCACTTGACTCACGGAAGTCCGGTGAACTTTTCAGGAAGAATGTACAATGTTGTTCCTTACGGGCTCAATATGGAAACAGAGGCCATCGACTATGATGCTCTCCAAAAACTAGCGACAGAACACAAGCCAAAGCTGATTATCGCGGGCGCCAGTGCTTACGCTAGAACACTAGACTTTAAAAGATTCAGAGAAATCGCTGATAGTGTCGGCGCTTACTTGATGGTGGACATGGCCCACATTGCAGGACTTGTTGCTGCCGGTGTTCACCCTTCTCCATTTCCTCACGCTCACGTTGTGACATCAACAACACATAAGACGCTAAGAGGACCAAGAGGAGGAATCATCCTTACCAATGATGAAGAACTTGCCAAAAAGATCGACTTCCATGTTTTCCCAGGAATTCAAGGTGGTCCACTTGAGCATGTGATCGCTGCTAAAGCCGTGGCCTTCAAAGAAGCACTCGATCCACAATTTAAAGACTATCAACAAAGAGTTGTTGCTAACGCCGCAGCACTTGCTTCTGCACTTCAAAAAGAAGGCGTTGATGTTGTTTCTGGTGGAACTGACAACCATCTTCTGATGATCAAAACTGACTCTGTTGGATTGACTGGTAAAGAAGCAGAAAAGACTCTTGAGATTGCTGGAATCACTTGTAACAAGAACATGATTCCTGGAGATACAAGATCTCCATTCGTGACTTCAGGTGTCCGTCTGGGAACTCCAGCGGTAACGACAAGAGGTCTCGACTCTTCTCATATGCAAATGCTAGCGGGCTGGATTACCAAGGCCCTTCGCAATGCCAATGATGAAAAAATTCTGGCCGATGTCAGAAAGGAAGTCCTCTCACTTTGTAGTGACTTTCCAGTCTACAAAAACGCGTAATTCAAGGGCCCATCTTGTGCAGGTTGTATGAGATGGGCTTCAAACCTCACCGAATTCTCAGTAAAAAGCCTGCCCTGCAACCACGACCAAGAACATAACTAAAATGAACTGGGAAAATATCCGAACGTACATGAAGTCTCTCTTTGTGTGTCTGTGTGTGTTCTAATTTTGTGTATCTAAATGTGTGTAAGAAAAACGATAACAGCCCCTACGGGTCTGCTCAACAAACAAGGTCTTACAGTTTACAGAGGGAAAATCTCATCTTGCCAACCGAAGCTCCAAAAAGGTATTGTGTCACTTACAGGAGAATTTATGCACTGCCCTTCTTGCAACGCAGAAGACACAAAAGTTATCGATTCAAGACTTTTGATGGAAGGAAAAACCGTCCGTAGAAGGCGGAAATGCCCTTTTTGCGAGCATAGATTTACTACCTATGAACAGTTTCAGGTTCAGCTTCCAGCAGTCGTTAAAAGCAGCGACGGGCGTCGTGAGTCCTACAACCGTGACAAGATCATGAAAGGTCTTAAAAAGGCCTGTCAAAAACGTCCGATTTCCATGGAACAACTTGAAAACCTTCTCGATGAACTGGAAAAGAGCCTGAATGAATTTGATGGCAAAGAAGTTCCTTCCAGCTTTATCGGTGAACACATCATGCAGAAACTCTATCAACTGGATCCTGTTTCCTACATCCGATATGGTTCTTTCTATTGGAACTTTTCAGATGTGGAAGATTTCATGACCAGCTTAAAATCAAAATCATCTGAACAAAAAGGCACTCAAAGTGAGCAACTCCAATAGCAATTCTCTTGCAAGGGAATATGCTTTCAAGTTTGTTTATCATCTCCAATTGGAAAAGAACGCATCACTCATCGAGCAGATGAAAGCTTCTTCTGATCCGATTGCTGATCTTGAAACAGAGAGACTTGCTTTTGATTCTTCATTCTTTGAAGAAGATCCAGAGCATCCAGGGAACACCCTTCCTGAGGATGCCAGATTTTTTGCCTTCACCATGATCAACACGATTCTTTCTGGATATGATGCTCTCAAAGAAGAGTTAAAACCATTCCTTAGAGGATGGACTCTGGATAGAGTTGATAAGACTGATCTTTGTGTGCTCTTACTTGGAATGGCCGAAGTCAAGGCCAAGACAACTCCTAAAAGTGTTGTTATCAACGAAGCGGTGAACTTATCTAAAAAGTACGGCAATAAAGACAGTTATTCATTCGTCAATGCCGTACTCGACAGCTATGGAAACTGAAACTCAAAAGACAGACATCCTCTCCCAAGTAAACCAGGATTGCATGGGTCTGATCTGGGTGACAGAATCTGCTCTACAAGAACGCCCAAATTTCTTTAAGGAAATGGATTACCTGATGGACGGTGTTCTCACCAAGTTCATCAACAGTGAATCCTTTGCTCCAAGCCAAAAGAATCTTTTCATTGGAAAAAGTTTTGGAATGCCATTTTACTTAATTCAACTCGAAGGAAATCTTCAAAAACTTAACGATGAAGCCCGCAATATGGTGAAACTTTCTTCTAAAGATGGAGAGAGTAGAAAGAAGATGATTGTGTTAAACAGTTCGTCAGCTAAAGTCGACAAAGAACTGTCAAAGTCCTTTGCCGATTTCGAATTTATCTCAGTTATTTAAGTGCACAGATGTAAGTAACCCAAGAGTCGCAGTTTTCTTCATCCTCGCTCGGATAAAAGTTTCCATCTCCTGTTCCGTCTTCCTCATCACCTTCCCAATAAATAACAGTGTCCTTAAACCCTGCTTCTTCGAGAATTTCTCTTAGTTCTGCTGGTTGCCACATTCTCCAGTCATAAGTGAAAACTTGCTTGTGCTTTACTCCATCCTTCTTGAAGTGGATGTAGTAAAGAACTTCTCCTGTCAGAGGATTGTATCTGTCACAGTCCCAAAAATATGTATGGGTTTCATGCTTGGTTTTCTCAACCATTGGTTGAAAACACTCTGTTCCCCCAAAAAGATCGAGGAAGAATACGCCATCTTTTTGAAGTCCATCATAGGCCTTTTTGAAATATTCAAGCAGTTGCTTTCTCTTTTTGAAACAGAAGTAAGAGAAATTGAAGGCCACAGTAATATCAGACTTGAAATCGAAATCATCAAGAACATTACCTTCGATATATTCCATTCGAGTTTTCTCTTCTTCATTCAGTCTGGTGTAGTGATGCTTTTTTCCATACTCGATTGGTTCTGGATCCAAATCAATGGCCCAAGCTTTCTTATTAGGACCTTCTTTGACCCAGTCACAGGCCATCGCCGCCGTTCCACCGAAATCTTCTCTAAATGTTTGAGGTTCACGTCCGCGAAGTCTTTTGAATTCATTTGTGATGAATTCGATGTCTGCTTCGTGACATTGAACAGAAGATTCGTAGAGTTTGTACTTGTCCTCTACACTCAGTGTAGTTGCGATTTTTTTCTTGGTCATTGAGATGCTCCGAATTAATTTGAAAGTCCCAAAAGAATAACTTTCATGAAAAGATGTGTCATCCCTTTAATCGAATCTTAATATTCCTGATAGGATTTAACTTCCCGTAAACCGGACTGATACTTTGAATTGATGCGGTTCTTAACATCAAATCTTTGATCATTTGTGACATAGACAGCTCTGGCAAGTTCGATAAACTCCTGATCAAAGGTCTTATTCCGCTCTTTGTCGCGAATATCATCCTCAATTTTCCAAAGCTTTGAATTGACGTCTACCAGCTCCTGAAGAAACTCTTCAATACCATCGAGGTTCAACTCTTCCAATGTGCCAGTGAGCACAGATTCCTCTTTATTCACATGGCCTAGTTTTTCCTGATCTGTAATGAATTTCTGTTTGATTCTCAGAATAGAAATTTTATCAACCAGTTCACCTAAAGAAACGTCAATTTTTATATTCATGGAATGAACTCCTCCATTTCAATTTTCTTATATTGTACATTGATAATAGTATATTCAGCATCACCTTTTGGAGTCTTGATCACGACTTCATCACCTTCTTCTCTTCCAATGAGACCTTTACCTATTGGAGATTTCCAGCTGATAAGTCCTTTTTGAGTATCAATTTCATCAGTTCCAACAATTGAATATATTTTTTCATTTCCCTCCTCATCCTCGAGGACAATAGTTGCACCAAATTGGATTTTTTCGGATTCAACTTTCAAAGGGTCTACAATCTGAGCGGCATCAATTCTTTTTGAGAGAAACCTTAATCTTCTATCGATTTCACGAAGACGTTTCTTGCCATACTGATAATCTGCATTTTCAGAGCGATCACCTAGAGAAGCTGCCCAAGTAACAACTTTGACAGTTTCTGGTCTTTCAACTCGACTCAGATGTTCATGTTCATCTTGCAGTCTCTTGAATCCCATTGGTGTAATGTAATTTATTTCATCGGCCATATAATTACTTAAGAAAGCGATTTCAATAAGCCACGCGAAGCATCTTCAACTATATCAAGAACTGTTTCAAAACCTTCTGCTCCTCCATAGTAAGGATCGGGAACTTCAGTTTCAGATCTATTTGAACAGTATTCACAAAACATCTTGATCTTGTCTTTATATTTGCCCGATTCATCAAGCTCCCTTAGATCTTTGAAGTTTCTTCCATCCATAGCAATGATTAAATCAAAATCCTCGAAGTCCTTCTGTCTGAATTGTCTTGAAATTGAGGTAAGTTCGATTCCTCTTCTACTGGCATGATCTCGCATTCTGATATCGGCCTTTTCTCCGGCATGAAACCCCGTGATTCCACAGGAATCAATTTTAAACTGATGAGCGACTCCCTCCTCTTCTACAAGGTGAGCAAAGACACCTTCAGCGGCGGGTGAACGACAGATATTTCCTAGACAAACAAAAAGAATCTTATGCACTTGATCTCCTCTGAAATGACAAGTGGTAATATTAAGTGTAGAGCTATTCTATTAAATCAAACTCGTAATTTGAAGGTGGGGCATGGCAATCAGAGAAGTGACAAGAATGGGAAATCCCGTACTTAGAAAAGAAGCCGAGGATCTAAGTCCGGAGGAAATCACTTCACAAGAGACAAAAGAGCTGCTTCAGGACATGTTTGATACCATGAAAGAAGAGCAAGGAATTGGGATAGCAGCCCCCCAGATTGGTGTTTCTAAAAAAGTTGCTTTGATAGCTGTACCTTCAGACAGTGAACGCTACCCTGAGTCTGAAGAGTCCCCGGTTCTCTTCATTTTCAATCCAAAAATTACTGTGCTTGATGAGGAACTCCAAGGTTTTTGGGAGGGATGTCTTTCCGTTCCAGGGCTTAGAGGTTTTGTTGAACGACCGAGAAAAGTTCAAATCGACTTTCTTGATATGAATGCCCAAGCACAAAGTATTGTAGTTGAAGGATTTTTAGCTACTGTTTTCCAACATGAACTAGATCACCTGTTTGGAAAACTTTATGTCGATAGAATCACGGACATGAGCAAACTCTCTTATAACGAAGAGTATAGTAAATACGTCATACAAGCCGAGACACCTGAAGAATGAAACCCATCGCGTACCTTCGATGTCACTATAAAGAGAAATTTGGAACACCCAGACAATCCAACAGTGTGCCTGAAGCTCTGGGAACCATCGAGTTTCTAGATCCATTTGACAGACCTGAATTTTTTGATGGTCTAGAGGAAATTTCTCATGTCTGGATCATTGGATTATTCGACAAGGCCGAATTTCAATCCCCAAAAGTCAGACCACCTAGACTTGGAGGAAACAAAAAGGTTGGAGTCTTTGCAACCAGATCTCCTTTCAGGCCAAACCCATTGAGCCTTAGTCTATTTAAAATTGAAAAGATAAACTTTGAAAAAAGTGTAACCATAGAAGTCAGTGGAATAGATCTGATGGATGGTACTCCCATTTATGACATTAAACCCTACCACCCAGAAGCTGACGTTCCTGATGAGATCAATGGAGGATGGATTGGAAAACTCGAAAAAAAGGGATTCGACTCGGTTGAATGGAATCCGGATGCACTCGAGGCCTTAATGAATAATGGAGATATTACCTCAGGAATTCGTCTGATGATTGAAAAAACTGTGCTCCAAGATCCACGTCCGGCCTATAAATCAGAAGAAAAGAAAAATAAATTTCATTTCAAATTTTCAAAGTACGACGTCGAATTCCAAGTTACTGAAAATAAAGCCTTCATTACGGCCATCAAAAAGTTGTCTTAAAAGATCAGATTCTAAAAAAAATCCGCCTTATTCCGAAGAGTTGATGAATCTGAGGAATCTAATGCGAGTCAGGAAAAGATACTTATATGGAGCTGTTTTATCTCTTGGGATATTGGGATCAATATCTCTATGGGAAATTAATCGGCAAGAAGACTTCACTCGCTTCTGGGGAGACAATCAGTCACTCAAAAGAATGCCCGCCAAAGAAGAAGATAAAAATCGCGATACAAATCTCTATAGTGATTATTTCATGCCGAATACATTTGGAAGTATGATCGATTATCGTATTGTTCCTAGAGTTCTTACAGACAAAGACAGTACGTTGGTAAAAGGAAAGCTTCATGAAGTAATTCATTCCTCACTTGCCCATAGTATTCTGAGAACTGAATCTGGTGACAATCCTTTTCATCACAATCTGAAAAACAATCTCATTGAGCAATTCATCAAGAAATTTGTAGCGGGTCTTGAAATCATTAAAATTAAAAATGGATCCTTCCAGGTTGATCTAGAATTCATCCCAGAAGAAAATAGAAACTTTAATTTCAACAACATCCTCGATTCAAACAATCTGGTCAATCACTACCATAAGGGAGGATTGGCTGAGTTTCTCAAAGAAGAAAAGAAGTCTCTTACAGAAGTCATCGCGACTAACGGAATTCCTCTAGACGGTCATACCTATCAATACGTAGGTGGGATTATCAGTATCAAAGTCAATGTTCCCGAAGGCGACATGCTTGAGCAACACAACCTCTCAGGTTCGGTACGCTATAGAAGATTTATCAGAGTCAACAGACTTCCTGATATCGATTTTTATCTCGATAAAGGTGAATTCAAAGTTGATTACATTCACTTCAAGCGAAACAAGAACTACCCTCACCCCTACATGACGGTTGATATTCATAAATCTTTCAGCCTCGATCAGATGAGTCCAAAACTCAAAACCCTCAGTATCAATTTCGGAAGCGTACTCCCTTCCCATCTTGAGAAGACTGGTACTTCCTCAGAACTTGTCGCAGAAGATAGCAAACCCATCTCAACTGGTATTATGAAATTTCATGGAGAACTCGACAAAGTCAGCTATGTCGCGGAAGTCGGGGACCTTACTTGGGACTTTGAAACTGGAAACTTCAGCAACAAATCAGACATCAAGGTTTTGTTGACACAAAAACTTGAGAATGCCGGCGAAATGAAAAATAGAATCAAAGATCATCTCCTTAGAAAATATGGTTATGCCATCATTGATAGCTTTGAACTCGAAAGATTTCACAAAGAGGTGAAAAACCCATGAAGATTCTCATCGTAATCTCCATTCTTTTTTCATCATTAACTGTGCATGCCGTTTCCTTCAACATTGAAGACAGAAAGTTATCACGCAGTTACCACCTGGATACTTATCCAATCATTTTTGGAGAGAAGAGTTATTCAGATAGAGAGAAGTTCAAAAAAGAACTTAAAGCCCTTCCTAAGAGTAAACAGGAAAGAGCTCTTAAGCTGATCGAAGCATTTGATAAACATTTTCCTGAGAAGCTTCTCATGCCATTGGTCTACTGGAGAATCATCAAGCCTTCGAGAAAGAATGTGGCACGAATCTTAAGTTATACACTTGTCGACAAGATTCTTGTGATTCGTGATTTTGCGGACGATCCTTCCAATCCGACACAGATTGAAACTCTCCAGCTACTACGTCAGGTGTCCAGAATTCCAGAGCTTGAAACAGATAAGGTTATGAAAACCCTACTTCCCATATTCATGGAAAAAGGTCGTATCCTTTCAGAGATTCAAGATGACAAGATTCTGATCCAAGCGGTTCTAGAAACTGAACTCTATACTCTCGATTTGCGAGAAGCTCTTGATGACAGACGAGTATACTGCCTCGACCACTACGGAATCATCCAAGGAAACAACGTTGAACTTTTGAACTATAATGATACATCCAAAAGCAAGATGGAGTTTTTCAATCACAACTCAATCACCAACGGTGGAGTTCTGGATTTCAAATCGACATTGATTCAGGTCCCAGGAAATGATGGTGGGCACCCTTCTCTCAATGAACCCATCTTCAAGAGAATCATAACCATGATTGACTCTGCAGAAGAATCCATTTTCATGGATATCTTTCTGATGGGCGGCACTCTAGGTGCAACAATCGCTGAACACATCATCGAAACGACAAAAAAGAAGTTAAAAACAAATCCAAATTTCAAAGTTGTCATCCTTCATGATTTTGGATCTCACTACGATCTTGCAGGAGAAGTATTTCCGATTTTTAAATATATTGAAGATCAAAGAAATGCCGACAAAAATCTTGCGAAGTCTCTTTTTGTCCTAAGCGCTAATACACAAAGACACCCTGAAGGAATTCCTTTTGCTATTTCAAATCTGATTCCCAGGAGGGCCGATACACTTGAGAAGCAGCAAGAGGTGGAGTCTTATAGACCATCCAAAGTTGACCATTCCAAAGTTGTGGTTGTTGATGGAAACTCCGATTCTCCAAAGGCCTGGGTTGGATCTAAAAACTTATCTGATAATGATGGTGGATACTCGTTCGATAATGCTGTCTACATTCATGGTCCGGCAGCAGCTCTAATTCAACACTCCTATTACAAGGATTTGCTGGCTGCATTGACGACTGATCCAGAAGAAATTAAAAAATTTCCTTCCGCTGATTTCAACAATCAAAGATATAAGGATCACAAAGAGCAGATTCTAAAGTCATTCAGAGTCACTCGTACTTCCGTATCTTTTCAGGGAAGCGATTCTATTCGTCTGACTGAAGCAGACGTCAACGGAACTGTTCGAAACACCAGAAATATGGTGATCGATATGATTCAAAAGGCAAAATCTCATATCTTCATGGAACAGCAATTCCTTTACGACCCTTACATCGTTGATGCTTTGGTCAAAAGAAAAATTCAAATGAGCCAACTAGATATCAGAATTATTGTTGATCACAATGAAAGCTTCAAGATGGGTGGAATTCCGAACACTGTCTTCATGAAAGAGATGAAGTCTTACGGTATCAAATTTCGTTCAAGAAAAACTCATACTTTATTTGCCAAATTTCCAAATGGAACTGAGAAAACATTTCATCAAGAAAATCATCGCAAGATAGTTTCAATTGATGGAAAGATACTAATGACAGGTTCAAGTAACCTGAACCCTGATTCACTCCAAGGTACATTCAGAGAATTTGGCGTCCAAATCTTCAACCAAGATCAGATCAAGCATTTTGAAGCTGACTTTCTCTCAACGTGGGAAGATCCTGACAAAATTATGGAACTTGATATAGAAAACTATCAGGCGATCATGGCAGGACACAAAATGAGCAAAGGTTTTTCAGGACTCATCAATGGAATCGCATCCATGCTTCTACGGGCCAAAGATGATCTAGAAGGAAGAGATTAATTAACAGTACAGCCTTCGTCTCCAGCACCTTGTAATTTCACACCTTGAGTTTTGGCCTTTTTGGCTTTCTCAATCTGCTTCTTTAGAAGCTCTTCCTCACTATCACAACTCTCATCATCCTCTTTTTTAAGGTCAGAAAAATCATCTGGAGCGGCAGAAGAACCTGTAATGACAGTAGCAGCAGGTGCAGGAACACTGGTTTTCTGAAGTGAGACCGGCTTGGGTGCTTCCTCCTTGTTACAAGAAGTGAAGACAAAGAGGAAGGTCAGCACCAACATCATTTTTTTCATTTTCATCTCCTGTAATTACCTGCTGATGATCCCATGAT
>JBFEVX010000137.1:0-9020 GCA_041546685.1 Bacteriovoracaceae bacterium
TCTTCCAGCAATACCAACTCAGACGATCGTGGCCAATACCAGGACTCCGGTTGGGATGAAGAAGACCGGAAAGAAGCGGCCCAAGAAACCAAAGAATCTGATGACGATGAATATTAAAAAACCGCCGAGAGGCGGTTTTTTTAGTACTTCAATTTGACCAAAACAGGAAAGTGATCTGAATACCCAAGATCAAGTTTTTTCATGCTTGAATGATCATAGCTCTTAGGAATTCTTCTAACTGTAGATCCCTTGAAATAACCGGCCTTCTTTCCCTTATACTCATAAGTTGTTGTGATAAATTGTGGAGCATAAATCTGATAACTCGAAAGCACGATATCCATCCCCTTTCCATCAATCAAACTCTCATCGACAAAAATTCTATCGAGAACATTCCACGCCATCTCACGATAATAAAAATATGTTCCAGGAGGCATGGCGTTTTTCAACTTCCAATCTATGGAACGATCTCTTTTGTACATCTGATGTATGTCTCTAAGCATCCCATCTCTCATAATCACTGAATGAAATGGATGAGGAAAATCAGTTGGTATAGTGTTGAAGTCACCAAGAGACATGATTGCATGACTTGGGTTCTTTTTCTTGATTTCACGAACTCTTAAATCAAGAACTTTAGCCGCCGCAACTCTGTCTTCAGACGGATTACCTTGGCTCGGCCAATGATTCACAAAGATGTGAACAGGATGGCCTCCAATTTTCATCTCGACTTCAAAAATATTCCGGGTCGCCTTTTTGACTTCTTTTACTTCATGTTCTCTCTTGGCAACAAGCTTGATTTCTTTTGAAGGATTGAAAAGAATCGCCAAATCAATTCCTCTGGTATCTGGACTTTGACTGGTATGAAACTCTTTATAACCGAGCTTCTTAGCAAGTTGTCCAACAACAACCGGACCTTCGATTTCAACAAGAGCAAGAATATCTGGAAGCTTTCTTCCTTTGGTCAAAACTTCTTTGATTTGCTCGAGCTTGAGATCAAGCCTCTTCTGATTCCAATCGGTATTGAAACACGCATCTCGATATCTCTTATACCCAATCTTCTTACATGCCTCTTCCTTTCCAGGAGTTCCTTTTGCAAGATAGGTCCAGTCATCTTTTTCAACGCCATCTTCAACAGTATGAACAGTATCGAAAAGATTTTCGACATTGTAGACCATCACTTCCACTTCTCCGGAAGTCGCGTTATTAATTGATGAGCAGCTTAACAAAAGAGACAAGCAAAACACCTGCGCCAAGGTCAAAGATTTGAAATTCACCCTATCCTCCTACAAATTTGATGATCATTTGTAGCAAAGAGGGTTGCCCGCGACAAGAATTGTATCTTCAGGATTTTATTGAAGGCTCAGCGCTTCCAGGTCAAAACTTCAAGAGAATCAATGGCTTTTGAAAGATCTTGGCCTTCTAGAGGGGCCATTCCACGCATATGAATCATGCCAAAATAAGTAAAATATGAGTAATTCAAAGTGAAACTTCTCTCAATGGTATAATCAGCTCGAACAGCATCAACATTGGCCCCAAATTTATAAACTATGATTGGATCGAAGAGAACTTCCTGATCACGAGTCACATCTGCATTCATTGACATGCATTTACCACCCATGATGATTGCTCTTTTTTCACAAGCATCAATCACGTCACGAACTTCACTCTTAAGATATGCCTTGAATTTTTTCCAAGCATCGGCGAGATCAAGCTTTCTCGTCAAAGAAGTTCCTTTAAGCTTTGCTTCTTTAGCCGCTTCACATTTCTCTTTGACGTTGGCTATAGGAATTCCGACGTATGTTGTATCTGTAGGAGTTGTTGAAGTAGCAATTTCAAATTCACTGCTGACTTTTGAAACCACTTCCTTGATGATCGCTTTTTTGTATGAGTATTTACAAAGCGTTCCGTCTGAATCGAGATTGAAAGAAGCTGTCCTCTCCTTTACATATCCAACTCGATACTCGATTTCCTCTTTATCTACAGGAGACCTAAGGTCTGATGTGGTAAAGCTATCAATTTCAAATATCATCCTCTCATAGGCATTGCCTCCGAGACCTTGAACACCTTTGGGCGTCTTACTTGCCCCACGCCTTGGGTTCTCAGGGTTACAGGCCACCAAGAGGAATAGCGTAAGTATCTGGAAATATTTGAAGTGTTTCATGGAGGGGATTATAGATGACGCAGGTCCCCGACTCAAGCCGAGGACCTAAAGCCTGTATTTCTTTCAGGTTATTCCGGCCGAATCAGAGGTTTTCTTTGATCCAATTGAGAGCATCCTCGTGGTGGGTCTTTGTATTCACCTTCTCCATGATGTGTTTGATTTTGCCATCTTTTCCAATAATGAAGGTTTGCCTGAGGATTCCCATGAACTCTCTTCCCATGAATTTCTTGAGTCCCCAGACTCCATACTTTTCAGCGATCTTATGTTCAGGATCTGAGAGAAGGTCGAAGTTCAACTTGTCTCTATCTTCAAATTTTTTGAGTCTTTCAGGAGCATCTGGACTTACTCCAAGAACCACTGTCTTGTTTGAAGAATATTTCTTTTTAGCATCTCTCAAACCACATGCTTGAACGGTACAACCTGGAGTCATGGCCTTTGGGTAAAAATAAAGAACAACGTTCTTCTCGCCTTTGAAATCTTTGAGAGAAACTTTCTCCCCATTCTGATTGATCAGTGAAAATGCTGGAGCTGCTTTTCCAATTGCTGCTGGCATAGTTTTCTCCTTTACCATTTATTTCTTAGTTCTCTTAATCTTAAAAAAACTTGTTTATCGTTAGATGTGTCTCCAGAAAGATTCTGAATCACTTCTTTTTCATTCAATCTAAAAAAAGTATTGATTTCTTTTTCCTTAGCAATCGTTGTAACGATAAATTCCTCTTCTGTCTTCATTGTCTGATAAACGTCGAGCAATTCTTTTGCCATTTGATTTGATGGCTCTCTATCGAGAGTGAATCTCAAATTATTTCCCAGGTATTCATGGCCTGGATAAACTTTCACATCATCCGGCATGACGTGAAACTGTTTCGAGATTGTTTCATAAAGTACTTCTGGATTACCTCCGTTGTGACAATTTCCCACCCCGGCATTGAAAAGAGTATCACCGGTAAACACGGCATGAGGTTGATCCTTTCTAAGCAACATCAGACAGAGATGGGCGAAGGTGTGTCCTGGAGTATCAAGAACCTCAAAAGCGAACTTGTCATCAAGTTCAATCCTCTCTCCATGAGTCAAAAATCGTGAGGCACAAGGAATTTTTCCTTCACCATTTTTATGGGCCCAAACTTCACAATCAAAAGTCTGAACCAACTCTTCATTACCCTGGGTATGATCCCAATGTTCATGAGTATTGATTACAGTCTGCACAGACTTTCCAATCTCTGAAGCGAAGGAAATAACCTGCTTGGCATCGAAGGGATCGAGACAAATCAGCCCACCTACCTCTGGTTCGAGGATATAAGTGAAATTTCGAAGGTTTGAATGGGTATATAATTGATGAATCTCCATCTCAGAGCCTTTTATAATCGATTCAAAGCATATACCCTATATCCCGTTGTTTATTTTGCCTAGAGCTAGAGGTGGACATGGTGCAAGATAGTTTGGCTCCCGTAGTCACAAAAGTATTTCTTCTCTTTCTTTTTTCAAAGGCCCTGATTGAGGCCTGGCTCGATATGAAAAACCGAGGTCATATCCTCGCCCATTCAGATGAAGTTCCTGACAAATTCAAGGACTCTATAAGCCTTGAAGAGCATCAGAAAGCCGCTGATTACTCTATTGCAAAAATCAAGACATCGAAATTTTTCAAAGCTGTAGACCTAATCGTCATGCTGATCTGGACATTGGGTGGCGGTCTCGAATCTCTCAACACCATTGTCACGAACTTTTCCTTAGGGTCGATCTCTCACGGTGTAGTCTTTTTTGCGCTTTTTGGTTTGATCAGTATGCTTTTGGGACTTCCTCAAAGCATTTACACGACTTTTGTTGTCGAAGAGAAATATGGATTCAATAAAACGACACCAAAAATCTTTGTCACTGACATGATCAAAGGCCTAGTCCTTGGAAGTATCATCGGTCTTCCTATCGTTGCCGGCATACTTTGGATCATGCAAGCGCTTGGAGAAACCTGGTGGGTATATGGTTGGGCATTCCTCACGATCATCCAATTCTTTCTGATATGGCTCTACCCAACAGTGATCGCTCCAATGTTCAACAAATTCACACCGCTTGAAGATGGAGACGTCAAAGACAAAGTGCTCTCACTTCTTGATAGAACTGGCTTTCAAAGTAAAGGCCTGTTTGTCATGGATGCCTCAATGAGAAGTGCTCATGGAAACGCTTACTTTACTGGTTTTGGTAAAAATAAAAGGATTGTTTTTTTCGACACTCTCATCAAAACTCTTGAAGCTGATGAAGTCGAATCTGTTCTCGCCCACGAGCTTGGACACTTCAAAAAGAAACACATCATCAAGCAACTCGCCAAGGGAATCGTCTTCAGCTTGATTGGCTTTTGGGTGCTTGGTGTCTGCTTAAAGTCTGCAGCCTTCTTCCAAGGTCATGGAGTTCAAACCATGGGTACACATCTCGCTCTGGTTCTTTTCATGATGGTCAGTGGAGCTTACACTTTTTTCCTCACTCCATTAAGTGCATGGGTTTCAAGAAAGTATGAGTTTGAAGCGGATGAATTTGCTTCACAAAATGCTAAGGCCAGCAAACTCATCTCCGCGTTGGTCAAAATGTATAAAGATAATGCCTCAACTTTGACTCCTGATCCGGTTTATTCCGCCTTCTATCACAGTCATCCACCGGCACTGATCAGAGTTCAATTTCTTGAGAATCTCATCAAAAAAGGTGTCTCCAACTAAGAATTTGGGGACACTTCGGCACTCTTAAACAGATTTTGCGGAATGTTAGATGAACGATAATCTTACATTGCGTAGATAACCTCCTGATTTCCCGAAAATCTTCACTCCACCCAAGTTGAGAAATCTTTTTTTTCCTATATCTTGGGAATCAGACAAACAATTAAAAGAGGTCTGTTATGAAAATTATGAGTTTGATTCTTTTTACGATCGCTATCGTTTCACTAAACGTTCAGGCATCTGTACATACTCCAGACCTTCTTCAAGCTGCTAAGAAAACCTATCCTAAGAAGCCACCACACGGTGACGATGGTTCTGGCGGTCAAGGTGGAAACGGCGGAAGATAATCTTCCGCTTCAGTCTTCCAGACTCCCTTCTAATTTCAAAAGGAATTCCTTGTATTTTAATCCAGGCGCATAACCTGTTAAGCTTCCACTTGTTCCAACAACTCGATGACATGGAATAATAATTCCAATTTTATTTTTATTATTTGCTCCACCGACGGCCCTAGAGGCCAACGGCTTTCCAAGAGACTTGGCTACGCTTCCATAGGTTTCAAGTTTTCCATATGGGATAGCTTTGAGTTTTTTCCAAACTTCTTTTTGAAACTCTGTTCCTTCAACCTTGAGGGGTAAATCGAACTTCTTTCTTCTTCCCTCAAAATACTCTCCAAGCTGCTTTGTCGTGGCCTTTGTAATCTTATTCGAGCTTGTTTTTTTATTGGCCTGTCTGACAAAACTGACTGACAATAAATGAGTTTCATCACAGAGGATTTCAAGGTAACCGACTGGTGATTTGAGGTATTCTCTGAACATGGAGTCTCCTTTTATGAGTCATATTGCCATCATTGACTGTGCCATTTCTGAACCATCCATTCGTTGTGCCAACAGAATGAAAAGAAGCTTTGACCTATCTTTCACTTATCATAGCCCTTCATGGTTCGGAATAGAAAGTCTGAAAGTGGACAAGCCTTCAGCATGGATCATATTTGGAAGTTATTCCAATGTTGAAGACCGTCTACCATGGCAAATGAGTTTGCAAAGTTTCATGCAGCAACAAATTCTTAGCGGAGTTCCAACTCTTGGAATTTGTTTTGGTCATCAATTGATGGCAGATGCTTTTGGAGCAGAAGTTGTCAAAAATGAGAAAGACGTTTGCTATAGTGGCCCACGGAAAGTCTCAATCATTAAAGATTTTGGAGGGCTCAAAAAAGGTGAAGAAGTTTGCATGATGACTCAACATAGTTATCAACTCAAAAACCTCCCCAAAGACTTCATCCATATCGGAGAATCCAAAGAGTGCAAATACGATATCATTGCACACAAAAGTCTCCCCTACATAAGTTATCAAGGACACCCAGAAGCCAGTCCGCACTTTATCCAAAACAGCATGGAAAAGGCCGCTACCAAGCAAGACCTTGAAAATATGTTGAGTGGTGGGGATCACGTCATTTCAATGTTTTTCAAGTCCATGTGCTGAATTGTTGGCACGAAGAACTTTTATTGAATTCAGTCTTTTCAAGCATTTGCTGAATTAACACTTTTTTATGAACGGCCTCACTTAAAATATAACCATGAGGTTTTGCATCCTGCTTCTTCTCTATTCGGGGTGGGCCTTTTCTCAAACCCAAACTCAAGGTACTTGGTCCGCTGATAATGATAATCCTCCAGGATTGGAGGAAGCGCGGGCCAATAACTATGAAAAGAACCTCAGGCCACCATCAAAACATCCTCCGGCTTATTACACAGCTGACTACTATGAATACCAAGTCGATCGCAATGTTACTTTCACTAGTGATCCAGTGAATAGTTCACCTGAAGAAGAAAGCGAGAGCTCAAGTCCGAAAAAGAGAGAAGAGTTCAAGGAAAGGAAAGCGAGTCGAAGTTATGCAGGTGGTGGCTACGTTCAAGGAAGAAGAATCACATCGAGGAACTGTACTTATACCTGTAATAAAAAACTACCAAAGGTAAGCAAAAAAGGTCTTATCTACGATAAGACAGGAACAACTTCTTCTACATTATCTTCAACCAGTTGGATAAGAGATGCAGCCAAGGACTTCACCAAACTGATGAACAGTACACCCTCTCCAACCAAGAGAGCTTACAAACGATCAAGAAGGCCAAGTTCAACTTCTTACAAACGTCGCTCCCCAAGAGTTAGAACCAGAAAATACACCGCTCCAGTTGTTACCAGGACAAAGCACGAGAAAAAGCCTTCCATCTCACCAACAACAGAAGGCAGTTCACTTAGGTGATTTCAATTAATGGGAATTCACGAAGTCATCATACGTACTGAGTTCAAATATAAAAATGGAACAAAAGGATTTATTGTTATTCCTTATACTCCTATCTTTGCAATGACTCGTCTGAAGAATTTTGATTAAAGACTCGGAAATGTTTTGGCGAATTCTTGAAGTTCAGCTTCCAGTTCAGGAGTGAATGAAGCGAGCTTATCAGAGTCGATATCCAGTTCGGCAACAAAATTTCCATTGGCATCTTTCAGAGGAATAACAATTTCACTTTTTGTTGTGATTGAACAAGCGATATGAGTGTCATCTTTGGAGACGTCTTCAATGTTCACAGTTTTTTCTTCACGAAGGGCCATGCCACAAAAGCCCTTATCGATTGGAATACGGATGTGATCTGTTGATCTTCCCAAATATGGTCCAAGCAGGAGGTCCGTAGAATCCTCTTTTAAAATGTAAGAAGCTTTGTAATAGACTCCAACCCAATCCCCGGCACTACCAGCGATCTCTTTCGCTTTGGCAACCCAGTCGAGAACTTTGAGCTGATACTCAATCAAATCTTTTCCTGCAGCTAGTACAGGAGCAACTCTTTTTGAAAGCTCGGAAAGATGAATGGTATCGATACGAAAGCCCTCATCAATATTGAGGCTACCAACCACTCGTCCTTCATATTTGATCTGGTGTTCACCGTCTTCGTGACTGATATCAACTCGAAGAGTTCCCTCACCGTCGCCGGCAAAAGTATTGAGGAAAGGAAGAACAATCAGATTTCTTAAATTTTCCATTTTTATTCCGTATAAAGTATTTCCATGAAAACTTTTTTCAAATGTTCAAAATAAGGTTTTCTATACTTTTCAATTTCATTATGAAGCTCGTGATAGGCCTCATCAAACGTTTGGTAATGAACAGCTTTCTCTACTTGCTTGAAGTACTTGTCACAGGCTTCGAAGTTAACTATTTTGTCCATTGTTCCAATTGTAGCGAACATGGGACATTCCGGTCGAAGAGGTCTCGAGAAAGTCTCTTTGCTACACTTTACCATCTCAAAGAGAAGTTTTGTATGAAGCTTTTGGCTGTTCAATTCATCCTGTAAATAATTTTCTTTAACCATCGGATCATGGGACAGATAGTTCAAGTCAACCAGACCACCGAGAGGGAACGTGAGCGGAAGCTTGACTATATTCCTCCACATTCCCTTGGTCGAAACTTTGATCAATTCACCCAAGACACCTGGAAAACCGGCCGGTGGCGCATTGACGAAAACTCTCTCAGGATAGAAGTTCTTGTCAGCATAGTTCTGCACATAAGAACAGGTGATCAGCCCACCCATGCTGTGTCCGAAGAGTGCGTAGCGTTCCATTTTATATTTATCACGCAAGAACTGGATGATCTCATGGAGATCCTCCATAAAAAGACTAAAATCTGAGATATGCGCCCTACGTCCCATGCTTCTTCCATGTCCTCTCAAGTCATACTGGAAAATATTGAAGTCGTAGCCAAAAAGGTCATTAATGTATTGATGCCGACCAAGATGCTCACCTATTCCATGAGTCGCAATAATCCAGACAGGCTTTCCAAGTTCTTTTATTTCAGCATGAATCTCCATACCGTCTTTCAGTTTGATGAACTTATGTTCGCTGAGCATAAACAAATCCTTTGGGCACTAAGTGTCATTTCGCTAAGAGTCTTGAGGGACCCTTTGTTTTCACTATTATGTTAGGATACTTCACTCTAAAAGGAAATTTTGAATGTATTGTCCGGTTTGTTTCAACGATTCTCTTGGCCTATCTCAAACAGGTGTAGTTCACCTCATTATTAATGATAAACAAATGGATGCCGGTCGTTTCCTTTTCAACAGGGATAGTACAAAAGCGGAAGACATCAAAAGAGATTTTAAAAAGAAGCTTGAAGAATTCTTTCA
>JBFEVX010000069.1:0-20764 GCA_041546685.1 Bacteriovoracaceae bacterium
ACATCACCAATACTTCCGCCCGCTTTTTTAACAAGAAAAGGATCTGGCTTATTTCCAAAATCGATCAAAGTTACGCCCTTATCGAAAACACAACTCGACAGCAAACTCATGGCAAAAATGGAAAAGACTATAAAGATACTTTTCATATACTCTCAACTTATCGTTATTATTTTATTTTGCTTTACCTCCCAGACATGCTTTCAATGAGTTACAAACCAAAAAATTGACGAATTTTACAAAGGCTGCACTAAAAATCGGGCGGCAATTGAGTCTCTCATTCTTATTTTGGGATTTGTTCCCCGAATGGAACGATCAAGTACTCACAAGCTCTTGATTTTATTGATAATAAAATTGGCATCGTTGTTGCTCTTGTTCTTTTAGTTAAAGAAACACTTTGAGGAGCAACAAATGAAAAAAATTATCGCACTACTGACACTTGCACTTACTTTTTCTGCGTTCGCAGAAGAACAAACGACGAAGAAGAACCTGACTCAAGTTTTGAAAGAAAATAATATTTCAAAATCTGATCTGAAAAAGGAACTAATTGGAATTATGAATCCAAGTCAGGCCAACAGAGAAGGGAAAACAATTTCATTCTTGGTTGGAACTGGAAGCCGTCATGATATGAGAACAAGAAACTTCACTCTCGAATACTATCAAAATGCAGATACTGCCTTTGGTCTTACTTACTCAAGAGGCAGAGACACTTATGCTAGTTTTGATAATATTGATGTTAAAGAACTTGATGCCACCATTCTAGAAGCTCATACCAAACTTTTTATTGGAAACTCGTTCTATTGCAAAACAGGTCTTGCTTACAGACTAATGCGAGGAATGGACAGAGACAGATATGATTATACAACAAGTACCTACCTTGCTGATGAAAGAGTCTACAATGACGACCTTGCACTTACAGTTGATATCGGTAATCAATGGCAATGGCAAAATTTCACCCTCGCAATGACTTGGATTGGTATCAATTACCAAATTGTAGGAGATACCAAATTTGAAAACCGTGACGGTATCACAGCTAATCTAATGAATTTCAATATTGGAATGAGTTTCTAACAAGATTTCCAAAATTAACGCTCTAAAGAACTCCCGCATATGCGGGGGTTTTTGTTTCGCCTCTTTAAAACTTCAGTTAAAATTTACCCATGAATACTTTTTTAATCTTAAGTGGTGTACTGGCTGCATTTGCTTTATTCATGCACTTCAAACAAAACAGTGGCAATAAGATGGGTGGAGACATATCTCCTGCCAAATCATTCTGGCTGTTTTACTGCATCTATTCATGGTTTATTTTTATTCCTTTTATCTGGTTCACACAGGATTTGCCAGAGCCCTATAAGACCACATGGATTGCATTTTCAGTTTGGTTCTGGATAAGAGGCGTACTCGAAATGATCATGATGTTTGTGACCAAGAATTGGACTCCTCCTATTGGCATCACTCACAACATAAGCTGTTTTTTGTTGTTGGTATTTGCGCCATTTTTCATCCAAGGAGAGAAGCTGGGTCTCACTTCCCCCTATACGATTTATCACTTGAGCTTGATCCTCTCAATCATGATGGAAACCTACTACGCGTTCGCCTTTTGGAAAATTGTCGGAGAGAAAACCAAGGGTGATGAAGCCGTTTGGTACGCCAACAAGGAAGATCCCGCCTTCAAACGAGTGGTCCTGGTCACTGCTATCGCCAATTGGCCGATATATGGGGGCTTGATCTTTTTTACAGCCCACCTTGCAATGCGTCAATAATATGATATTTTCCGTCTGCTTATGGACTCACACACCACTTATTCCATTGGCGGACTCGGCATGCTCGTGCTCTTCGCACTCGATTACAAAGGCTCGCCAGAATTCCGTGAAAGTTTCAAGAAAGGAATTCTTCGAAACAGAACTGTAACCTATATGATTGCTTCCCTCTTGGTTTTGATTGCCATGGGTAGTATCAGTAAAATCGTAAAAGCTCATGTGCCCGATCTGATGGGAATCTCATCGATTACGGCCCTTGACTATATTGGCGTCTTTCTTTTCGCCGAACTTTTGAACTATGTCTTTCACTACGTCAAACACTTTGGCTGGTTCTGGAGCTTCCATTTCCAGCACCACATTGACTCGAAATACACGGTTCTTCTTACCTCGTACACTCATGCAGGCGAAGTTCTGATTTCTGGAACTATTATGGGGGTCCTCATGAGTGTGGTAGGTTTTTCTCAAGAGGCCATCAACACTTATTTTCTTTTCTATTCACTCGCGAATACTTACCAACATTCTCATGCTAATCTTTCTCTTGGACCGCTTGATTGGATTATTGTTTCGCCTCGTTACCATAGAATTCATCACTCGAAATCTTATCGAGCGAATTACGGTTCAACACTGACTTTCTGGGATATTGTTTTTGGAACGGCCATCTTTCCAAAGAGAGATGAAGTTGTCACCGATATCGGAATTCATGGAAACAATGAACCATTTGGATTCTGGGAAGAGTTCATCTACTTCGCAAAACCCAAAAAGAAAGAAACAACAAAGATCAGTTCAGAGCAGTTGGTCTGATTAAAGAACTTTTCTCATTGATGTCATTATCGATCCGATCACCCAAGTATTTTTCAGGATCAGGTTTTTTAACGTTTGAAACAAGTCCTAATCTTTCCATGCCTTTGATTGAAAGCCCCATTAAATCTGTCTCAAGACCTTTAAAAGCAGCCGTATGACTGGATGGAAAGTAATGGTGATTATTGTGAAGGTGCTCACCGAGCATTAATGGAAACATCCACCAAATATTAGTTGAATCATCTTTTGTTGGATAAGCTTTTTTACCTACGATGTGATTGATAGAATTCAAACCAAGAACAACGTGACAGCAAAGAAGAGTGGAAAGTACTCCTCCCCAAACTAGAAGTTGCCACCCACTGGTTCCCAGGCCGGGATAATTGGACTCAAGAAAAGCTCCAAGAACATAGAGCAAAATGAAGCTTGCAGTGATTCCAACAGAATGATTTTTATTCAGCCACATGATTTCTGGATACTTGGTAAAATCTTTTACCAAGTCATAATCAGTTTCAAGTGATTCTTTCTTAAGAAGCCAGCCAATATGAGAATGAAAAAGACTTCCGTTATGTGGAGAATGAACGTCGAGTTCAGTATCAGAATAACGATGGTGCTTTCTATGCCCCGCTGCCCACCAAAGAGGTCCACGCTGTCCACTGATTGTTCCAATCAATCCAAGAATAAACTGAAAGGTTCTCGAAGTAGTAAAAGATTTATGGGAGAAGTATCGATGATAAACAACAGAAACTCCCCAGTAGCGAATCAAATAGAAAATAACCATAGAGGCCAAGGCCACATGAGAATAGCCCACGAAGAAAACTGTCAATGCAGCTAGATGGAGAATCAAAAATCTAAAAACACTTGGTGCATCTATTTTACGACGACTGTGTCTATTATCTGCGGACACCAACAACTCCTCTATAAGGTAATGGAAGTATTTTACCTTTTAAGTGATGCTTTCACCGCTAGAATTGTAGGGATTACAGGCCTGTAAAGGCTTTAGACATTAACCAGTATTTCTCGGAACTTGGCCCAGTTTTCCTCGAAGTTTTTCGGCAGAGGCAAGGTCTCATGGAAGGATAGAGTAAATGTCAGCCAACCATTCACGGACAAAGTTCCAAAACCTATCGGACGGACTCTTGTTGCGGGAGTCGAAAGATAGACTGGTTCATGGCAACCTTCGACAGAAAAAGATCCCAAGTTTGAGAAGTTTCCGATATATGGAGGTCCACCATTGAGAATATGATCCTTAACCGCTCCAAACGCCTTCTCCCCTCCGATTTTAGGAATCAGACGAGCCCCATACCAGACATACCAATGCTCTTTAGCGTTGAATTTACGAATCATTTCCTTTCGGATTTTTTCTGGGCCGTAGTCATCGTAAACAACAACATCGACGTATGATGATTGGTTTTCTTCGCCTTCTATTTTTTCTACATGTCCACGCATATTAACAGGGAATTGCCACAGACCATGCTTCACCTTGCTAGTCAGAAAATTTTCGAGGAGGAAGTCGGTGAATTTTCTCATGCACCAGGCATTAAAATTGATTTCTTTTTCTTTGAGAGAAGCTAAAAAATCTTTTGATTCCTCTGGATTAAAGACCATGGTGACGGTTTTTTTATCAGGATTTCTTGAGGTGATTTCATCGCTGAAGTCACGATTCTTCCATTCAATTTCAGGAAGTTCTCTGGTCGCTTGATACTTCCAGGCCCCAATGAATTTTCGAAAGAAAGAAGGAGCTTTCCATTCAGAGCGAAGGTGAGGTATTTCGAGATCGTGATTAAACTGATCCTTGAAATAATCCTTGAGGCCTGCCAGTCCATCATAGTTTTCGTGATCATAGACCGACCAGTTGAAATGTCCATCTCTTGAATTTCGGCCAAATCGAAAGACTGTGGACTCCCCTAAAACCTTCAGACAGCGGTACCAAAATCCAAGTCGCTGGGACAATTCGCTAATCTCTTCTGAATAGAGAATCTTTTCTATTTCTTCACGTCTCAATGCTAAATCCTTGAAATTTCATCTATTTTACCATGAAAAAAGTACTCATCACGAGAGCTTTTCCTGTACAAGCGTCCCGATTTTCACTATAATTTACGCACTGCACAATAGTGAAATGTTGAAGTTGTATAAAGAGGAAGCTCATGTTGACCCCCGTAACGCCAAGGTCCTGGTACCTGATCGGCAGATCCAAAGATTTCAAAGTCGGAAAGATCAAAAAGATCACGATCCATCAGACTGATTTTGTCATTACAAGAAAGACGACTGGTAAAGTTGTTGCTTGGGCCAATCGTTGTCCACACATGGGAGCTGATCTCTCACGTGGCCATGTTCATCAAGATGAACTTGTTTGCCCTTTCCACGCTTGGCGCTTCAATGACAAAGGTGAATGTACTCACATACCTGCTGATCCAGAATCACTTGGCTGCAGCAGAAAACTCAAGACTTATCCAATTGTTGAAAAATTCGGATTGGTTTTCGTCAATAACTCAAGAAAACCAAATTTCGACCTACCTTTCTTTGACGATCTTCGTGAGAAAATGCTGATTGCCGGTCGCCCATTTCAAATTCATCAAGATGCGGCTTGGTATGTGGTTTCGGCCAATGCATTTGATGTCGCACATTTTGTTCATGTACATAATCGTATCCCTCTTCGCGAACCAGAAGTTCAAGATCTTGGAGATTATGGCAAACGAATCAAACATTTCTATAAAATTAAACCAAGTAACGTTATTGCTGACAAAATCATCGGATTCTTTTTTGGAAGAGAAGGAACTCTTGAGTATACCGTGTTTGGAAGTAACTACATTCTAGCCAAAAGTACATTTGGAAGATTTTCCAATCACATGGTGATCGTTCTTCAACCATCTGGTGAAAACAAGAGTATTTCAACGATTGCTCTGGTTAAAGACGTTAGCGATGCAAATATCTTTCA
Source organism: Bacteriovoracaceae bacterium (assembly GCA_041546685.1). Taxonomy (GTDB): domain Bacteria; phylum Bdellovibrionota; class Bacteriovoracia; order Bacteriovoracales; family Bacteriovoracaceae; genus M0603. The sequence goes on from JBFEVX010000069.1 coordinate 5,491, forward strand.
AATTGCCTTTAGAAAACTTGTTTTGAAATTTCAAACATATTTCACCAAGAAGTTCTTCAAAGCGGAAGCCGATGAAATTCTCGGAGTTAGAGTCAATAAGAAGAGTCTTCACAAGTCAGACAGCATCCTCAAGGAATATTTGGAATATGTAGACAAGGTATTAGGTCTTCAAGGAGCTCAACAGCTATGAAGAAAGACTTCCTTCTCACATTGCTTGGGCCACTTTACGCTCCAGGGACTGAGATGGAGAGCTCGGCCCGTCTGGGTTACTTCTTCAAAGGCATCAATATATTTGAATCAAGAAAAAACTGGATCTATTTTGCAAATATCATGGCAACCGCCTTGATGATCATTCCAACGATTATTTTCTTCAAAGATTATTTCTCTTGGTCATTGATGGGATTTGTCGTCTTGATGAATGCATTAATCCTTAACATCTATAGTACTTTTTACTATCACAGATTTTGTTCACACAAGGCCTTTAAAGTAAAAAACAAACTAGGATTATTGATCCTGAAAAACATGGCACCAAAGTTCTTCATGGAAGAAGTATTCACGATGGCCCATCAGGTTCATCACAAATACTCTGATTCAGATGTTGATCCTCACAATGCTCAACACGGAAATCTTCACTGCTACCTTGCAGACGTCACCATGATGAGACTTAACCCTGAGCTCGACGAAAAAGAATACGAAAGAGCAAAAGCTCTTATGGCACACACAGGTATTGAAGCACACAGATACGAAGACTATAAAAGATGGGGTTCGATCACAAAACCTCTTAACACTCTTATCCACTTTGTTCTGAATTGGACTCTTTGGGGAATCATCTTCTACTCGATTGGCGGTATGGGACTACTCACTGCTGCTGGAGCTGGTGGTTTCTTCTGGGGACTGGCCGTAAGAAACTTCAATTATAAGTCTCATGGCTCTGGAGAAGATAAAAGAAAAGACTGGAGAGATACGGATAAAAATTCTCTTTCATTAAATCTCATTATGCCTGGAACACTTTGTGGAGAATGGCATGCCAATCATCATATATATCCAACATCTGCCAGATGTGATTTTCTTCCATGGCAAATCGACCTAGCATTCGTTTCAGTTTGGATGCTTAAGAAGATTGGAATTGTTGAAAGCTATATTGATAAAAAGCAAGACTATATAAAAACTTATGAAACCGAAAAGGAAGGTCGCGATGTCCGGATTTCCAACCCTGCCTAAAGCATGGTTTGTCCTGGGCCCTTCCAAGAAGTTTGGTAAGGAGCCTGTTGGATTCAAGCTCTATAACAAGAAGTTTGTCATTTTCAGAACTGAAGATGGAAAGCTGAATGCCATGCGCGCGAACTGTCCACATATGGGAGTCAATCTCGCATGTGGAGGAAAGGTAAAAGGTAACCGAATCGTTTGTCCATTGCATGGATGGGAATTCGACCGTGACGGTGCATGTGCAAAGATCCCATCAACAAAAGTAATTCCTGAATTTGCTCATATTCCATCATTTCCAGTGGAAGAAAGACATGGAGTCGCTTATATCTGGAACGGGCCAGAAGCTGACTATCCTCTTCCATTCTTCCCAGATGAAACTCCGGAAGATTTCGAAGGTGCCAAGCCTTACGAAGTTCATCAAACGACATCATGGTTTGGTCCTGTGGTGAATGCATTTGATATTCAGCATTTCATCTATTCACATAATAGAATTCCAATAAAAGATAGCGAATACGACCTTTCTCAGAAAAATGTGGCAAGAGTAAAACATTTTTACAAACTGGTTGGTAAATACTGGTTTGAAGACCTCCTTAGAAAAGTATTTGGTCAAATAGTTGAGCTAGAGGCTACCATTTGGGGTGGAAATGTTATCATCACCAAGTCGACTCTTGGAAAATTCACAAACTATATGATCTCCTACTGCACTCCAGTAGAAGGAAGAAAGGCCAGAACTGATCTGGTTCTTTATAGAAAGAAATCGAGTAATCCGATTGGATGGCTTGTAAATAAAATCATGCTTCCTATCCAGGCAAAGCTTTGCCAAAAGATCTTTCAAGACGAGAGTGACGAGCTTTTCGAAGCTATCATCAGGGACGACAGACTCCATCCAGAAAATGATGTGATGGTTTCTAAATACCTTAATTGGTTCAAAAATTGTCACGCTTAAGTGACGGACCTACATACGCGAGCTGAAGTTAATGAGTGTTGATGTTGCAGCGAAATTCTTGTCCGAAAACAAAGTTAGGATCTTCCTTGCAGGTCTTTTGTTCTTTATTTTATCCACAGTCGCTCTGGTCAAACTAGAAAGTGATTTCTCTTTCAGAGTCTGGTTTAAACAAGATGACCCAGGAATCGTCTATTACAACCATTTTGAAAAAACTTTTGGAAACGAGGATAAAATCATTCTTCTCGTTCATCATCCAGATGGATTGTTTACTAACGACCGAATCAATCTGGTTAATGAAATCACTCGTAAATTTGAAATGCTTCCAAAAGTCATCGCTGTTGACTCTCTGACAACATTTGATGTGATCGATTCTCATGATGATGAGATTCTCGTGGGTCCTCTTTTTGATTATGAATCTAAAGATAAAATCTCCCTTAGTGATGAAGTCATGGCGAAGAAGAGAGAGGATGCTCTTCACCACAGAGTGCTCAAAGGTTTCATCGTTAGTGAAGACGGCAAGACGACATCAGTTTTTGGTACATTGAAGCCGATCTTTGAAGGGAATCCAAATTACAAGGACACTTTTGACCAACTCGAACTTTATCAGGCAGATCTTCAAAAGAGATTCCCACATATGCAGTTTCACATAACAGGAACAGCGGGAACGATCGAATATTATCGTCAAGAAGTGACAGTTGACATGTCGATTATCTTTCCTTTGATTTTAATATCTGTCATTTTGATTATGTATCTTCTTTTCAGATCATTCAGTGTTATCAAAATGTCTTTCTCGATAATCACTGCAACCATCATTTCAACGCTGGGAATTGGTGCGCTAATGGGTATCAAGGTCAACCCATTGACCAGTATGATTCCTTGCATTCTCATTGCAATAAGCTTGGCCGATACAATTCATATTCTTGCAACTTATGCAAAATTCAACAATGGTGATCATGAAGATACTTTAAGAAGAACAATTGTGAAGAACTTTTTTCCAACTTTGATGACTACCATCACTACAATCATAGGTTTTTCAAGTTTTGCCTTCACAAAAATTGCTCCGATCAGTGAGCTTGGTATCCTGACATCTATCGGAACTGCCATATCGTGGCTCTATACCTACTCAATTCTTCCTTGGTACCTCTCCAAACTTGGACACAATGTAGAAAGCCGAGGAGCAGAGAAACGTTTAAATCTTGGTGGATACATTCTTTTTCTCGACCGTTATAAAGTAGCAATCTTTGCAATGTTTATTATTGTCTTTGGCTATGGACTGACGACGTTGGACAAAGTCGATATCGACAATAACTCTACAAAGATGTTCAAAAAAGAACATCCGATGGTCAAGGCACTGGACTTTGCTTCAGAAAATCTCGGCGTTGCCAAAGAAATCAACATTGTCTTCTACAAGAATGATCTTGGTGATCTTTATGGACCTGAAGCTCTCTTGAAACTCGAAACTCTTCAGCACAATCTGGAAAAGCTACCTTTCATCACCAAAACGCAAAGTATGGTAAATATCATCCAGGAAACCAATGAATCTCTCCTTGGGAAGGGTAACTTCGTTGTTCCTCAAGACAGAAAAAGAATTGCAGAAAACATCTTCTTATATGAACTTTCAAGTTCTGCTCAGAATAACCTCTACAAGTTCATCAGCCGTGATGGCGAAATGATGAGAATGAATGTTGTTTGGATGACCAACGGATCAAAGCAAGTAACCAAGAATCTTGAAATCATCAAACATGAAATGAATAAGCTGGGCATCAAAGGTCATATAACTGGAAAAGTTCCTCTACTAACTTCACAGAACGTCGAAGTGGTCGATACTTTTGTTGAATCCCTCTTCATGTCACTTGTACTGATTACTCTATTCATGATGTGGCACTTAAAGTCAGTGAAATTGGGCCTGATTGCACTGATTCCAAATGTTCTTCCACTGATTGTCATCTCTATCCTGATGTATATGATGAAGATTTCACTCAATGCTGGAACAGTACTGGTTGCCAGTATCTCACTTGGAATTGCCGTAGATGACACTATCCATTTCTTCGATAGTTTCAAAAACAATATGGAAAAGACTGGTGACGTAAAACTCTCTATTAAAGAAGTTTTCGAAACTACAGGCAAGGCCATTGTCACTACAACAACAGTACTCGTTGTCTGCTTTTGTGCTTTTTTTGCTGGTAAATTACAGCTTAATCAGGATTTTGGAATGCTGACATCGGCATGTTTGATTTTTGCGCTTGTTGCAGACCTCATTGTAGTTCCTGCTCTCTTTTTAATCATTCCAGAGAAAAAAGAAGTTGAATTACCTAATGCGGAGACAGCCTTATGATTTATGCTGTACTAGGTCTTATCATCTTAGGCTTGATTGTTTGGGAATATGAATTTGCCAGGAAAAGATTATTGTTGAAAAACCATATCCTTCAGGACTTGGTGGAGAACTTCAATATCGGTTCTGGTCAAATCCTTCTTGGACTCTTTGGACAGGGATTGATGATTTTTCTTTTCGAATACACTTATAGAAACTTTGCACTGATCTCAATTGAAAAAAACATTCTGAATTTCGTTGTACTCCTTCTTACTTATGACCTTTTCATGTACATCATGCATACACTGACTCATAAAGTTAATTTTCTTTGGGGAATGCACCTGGTTCACCACTCAAGTAACAGTTACAACTTGGGTCTGACTCTTAGAAATCCATGGCTATTCTCTTTCATGTATATGCTTCCTTACTGTTTATTTGCATTGATTGGTGTACCGACAGAATTTTTTCTGGCCATCATCGGCTTTAATGGACTAACTCAAACACTTCAGCACAGTCGCTATATGGGAGACTGGGGTATCCTTGGAAAAGTCCTTGTCTCTCCAAAATTTCACCGTGCGCACCACGGAGCTCAAGAAGAATATTGGGACAAGAACATGGGAAGAATGTTTTCTTTCTGGGACAAACTTTTTGGTACCTTTGCTGAGACACACGATGAGACCATTGAATTTGGAATCAAGGGACGCCGCAACTCAAGTGATGCTTTTGTAGAAAACACATATTATTACCGTTACCTCTGGGAACTCACAAAAAGAACCTCTGGATTCATCGGCAAACTTAAAATTTGGATAATGCCACCTTCCTATCGTCCAGCTCATATCTGTGATGTTGAAGCAGAGCTTTTGATGGATAAGGTACTAGAAAGATCAGTTTCTAGTGAAGGTCAGAGTCGAAAGTCTTTTCTCATTTGTCTATTGAACTTTGCCTACATCATTGGGTTTGTGATTGTACGAAAGAATCTATCTCTTGAAGAACAGATTTATGGTTCACTCTTTTCAATGTTGTTGATTGGCATTTCGGGATATATTCTTTCGAGAAAGCCGGCTTCGATACTTGAAAAACAAAGTAAAATCGAAGCCAAGCTTCTACAAATGATCTAAATTATTTTTTTAGCCAACCAAAGTGAAGCTCATCAGTCTGTTCTTTTGCTGGAACAGAAGGAGATGAGGCCATCAAATCAGTTGCCGAAGTTGTCTTCGGGAATGCTATCACGTCTCTGATATTGTCGGTTTTTGCCAACATCATCACAGTACGGTCCATACCAAAAGCGATTCCAGCATGCGGAGGTGTTCCGTAACGAAGCGCCTCAATGAAGAAACCAAACTGCTTCTGGGCATCTTCTTCCGAAAAGCCAAGAGTATGGAACATCTTTGATTGAACATCTTGTCTGTGGATCCTGACCGATCCACCACCGAGCTCATATCCATTACAAACAACGTCGTAAGCTTCAGCTGCCATATTCTTCAACATGTCCTGCTGAGTTGTGATGTCTGCATTCAAAAAGTTTTCAATATCCGCTACTTTTGGAGAAGTGAACGGGTGGTGTTTGGCATAAAATCTTCCATCCGCAGCATCGTACTCAAGAAGTGGAAAATCATAGACCCAGAGAAAATGATAACCTTCTGCATGAAGCTTATATTCTTTTCCAAGAAAACGTCTCAAAGCATCAGCTGAATCATGAGAAACATCCGGGTTGGCATCCGCAAAGAACAACCACGTTCCATTTCCTTTATTATCATCTGGATAAAGTTTTTCAAGTTCAGCATAAATTTCATCAGTGACAAACTTAGCAATTCCACCAGTTCTACCGTCTGCTCCAACTTTAAAGAAGGCAACACCTTTCCCACCGTAAGGCTTGACCACATTGATGAATCCATCAGTATCTTTTCTTGAAAAAGAAGCAATGCTTTCAGGTACAAAGATCGCTTTGATAAGGCCACCCTCTTCAATAACTGAACTGAAAACCTTGAACTCAGTTCCCTTGAAAAGGTCGGTCACTGTCATATGCTCAAGTCCAAAACGAATGTCTGGCTTGTCGGAACCATATCTTCTCATGGCCTCTTCATAACTCATCTTTGGCATAGAGAAGTTATCGATCTCAAATAGATCACCCATCAACTTCTCAACCAGATTTTTCATGTAATCCTGGGTAGCAAAGCTGACTTCAATATCGATCTGAGTAAATTCTGGTTGTCTATCGGCACGAAGGTCTTCATCACGAAAACAGCGACAGATCTGAAAATACTTGTCAGTGTTACCAATCATCAATAGCTGCTTGAGCGTTTGAGGTGACTGAGGAAGTGCATAGACTTCACCTGGATGAACACGAGAAGGAACAATGTAATCTCTAGCTCCTTCCGGAGTCGACTTATAGAGAATTGGTGTTTCTACTTCAATGAATCCCTGAGCGGAAAGAAAGTTTCTGACTTTCTGATTGGCCCGCGAACGAAGGGCCAAAGTTTCCTGTAGCTTTGTAGTTCTAAGATCAAGATAACGATACTTGAGTTTCTGATCTTCTGAAGCATCGATCTGCCCATGAGGAAAGAAAGGCATGTTATCAACATCAGCACGTGAAAGTACTTCAAGTTCATGAACTTGAACTTCAACTTCCCCTGTCGCCATATTTTTGTTTTGAGCATCGGCCGGTCTTTTACGAACAACACCTTTTGCCTTAATCACTGATTCGAGGGCGCATTGCTTGAGAACCGCAAGATCACCTTTGAAGTCTTCAAAACCAAGCTGAGTCAGACCGAATTTATCTCTGACATCTATAAAGTGGAGTGCACCTAGATCACGGTACTTGTTCACCCATCCGCAAAGAACAACTTCTTGTCCTTCATCAGAGGCACGGAGTTCACCACAGTTGTGAGTTCTAAGGAGTCCTTGTATCTCTGCCATTGCTAACTTCCCCTTATTTGCAGTAGAGTTTAGACATGAAGTCTTTTATAACTCAAAGTGGCACAAAGCTCATTAAAAATATCCTTTTAACGGGGACTTTCTTGCTTCTCGCCTGCAATTCGGGTCAACAACACAACTCGTCAAGCAGCACCAATGAAGTCAAGAATCAAGACCCTTACGCTGAGGTGCGAGAAATCAAGCTCGCTCTCCCTTCAGGAAAGATCATTGACACTCGTTTAGCGATTACATCGGCCGAGCAAACTCAAGGTTTGAGTGGGACAAAGAGTCAGGATTTTGGTCCTCATGACGGACTGCTTTTCTATTACCTGATGGATGACTTGAAGGGGTTCTGGATGCCAGATACTTATTTTGATCTGGCGATAATTTTTCTCGATAAGGATTTGAAAGTCATCGCTTGGGAAATTGCTCCTCATCATCCGGGAATGACTGAGCCACCACAAATTTATCGAACCAAGACATACCTCTCAAGGCATGTTCTTGAAATCAGGGCCGACTCTCCACTAGTGAAAGAGCTTCAAGTTGGATTGCAATTTAAATTGGTTTCTAAGATTCCTCTTTCGAAAATAGAATCAAAAATTCGTCTTTTGCGATAAAACCAAGATGATCTCTAACAAGCTTCTTTTGATAAGACTTGCTTGCTTTAATTTTTTTGATTTCACCTAGAAGATTTTTGTTTTCAGCTTCGATGGAATGATACTCTTCGACTTTGCCTTCAAGAAGTCCCTTATTGGCGTAGAAGTCAATGACTCCCCCTCTTGAAAATACGAGCCTTAAGCACATTACTCCAAGAAGTATCCAACAACCCATAACAAAGTAACGAGTTCTCTTGTCCTGAGCTGCTGTAGTTTTTCTTCTTGTTGTTGATCTTGCTGTCGATCTCGCAGTAGTACGGGTTGTCGTCGTTCGACGTGTAGTGGCCGGAACGACTGTCGCAGTTCTAGCTCGAGTTGGAGTTGTGTTACTGACATAAGAAACATCGGCCGGTGCTTTGACGGATTCTCTTCTCACGGATGTGGCAAATTCCTGTTCACCAGGTCTTGCTACACTTCTTCTAGTTGGACCGCCTGAGCTTGGCCCACCTGGCGGCATCCCAGCACTTGCGCCCATGGATGAAGCAGTGGTTCTCCCTCTTAACGTTCCACTTCCAGGAAGGCGACTTCCTGTTCGGCTGATACCACTTCTCTCACTAGCGCTTGGTCTACTGCTTGCGGAGCTCAAATCGACTGTCCCCCTCGATTGGGCCCCCGTCGCTCTCTTGGCTTGCTTGGCACGATTCCGTTCAATAGCTTTCCTGAGGCGATCTGAAGAAATTGAATCTGATGAAGATTGAGACCTGTTACGGTCGTCAAAATTGAATTCCAAAACCACATCCTGTGTTATAGAAAAACGTCCTGTGTCTAAATTCTAACAAATAGCTGATTTTATTCAAGAAAAAATATAGGCGGCAAGTTTGGTCGGAAGATTACCTAATCGAGATCCTCAAGTATCTCTTCGAGGTTGATCCAGAAGGCACGAAGGAAGGCGAGCTCTTTTAAAAAGAAATACATGGTCCTACCGTAAGTATCATCGCTGAAATTTTCTATATGATAAGGAAAGCTTCCATCAACCAGAAGCTCAAGAAAGTTCTGGTAACCAAGACTTTTTGAGTTCACTGGAAGAAGTTTGAAAGATTTGTCGTCGCATGAGAATTCATTCACAGCAAACTGTGAGCGAAGGAACTCTGCCACTTGATTAAGTCTCAGGCAAGCAATGGCATTGTCCCCGATTGGTCCCAGACGTAGGAATCGATCCATTCTGTTGAGTCCATGTGACTTAAAAAAGATTTCCAGGCCATTTTCATCAGAACTCAACCACCAGCTAAATCCTGGATCAGATAGATTGCAAAGAATGTCTTCATCAATCGGGAAGCGACGGTTGAAAAGCTGATCCATAACAACTTGGGCCAGTGCTAATTCTCCAGTTTCGAAAAAGTTGAGAGTATCGTAATCAAGTTCATCCTTGATACGTAGCTTCTCGCGAGTAAGAACTTCACCCGATTCAATATCAAGCAACGACTGTTCGATATTTTCTGTGGCGAATCCTCTCACGCAAAAAGTGGAGACACCCTTTTCGATTCGATAAACAAGACCCGGTCCCTGAGGAGCAAGAGGCATGGAATCTGTGGCAAAGATGTCTTCTTCAAGTGGAGTTGGATCTTCCGGAGCGTCGATTGCCCAGAAGTCAAAGCGCTCCCTTTCCTCATCAACGAGTTTTCTATCGCTTGATTTTGAAAGTTCGAATGTTTCTTTAGCGAGTTGATCGAAATCGAGATCCAAGCCTTTCCTTCCTTGAAAAGAGTCTTCATATTATTTTAAGCCACAATGCCAAAAAATGACAAGTCGAGCCTAAAGAAAATTAAAACAACGCCACAAACAGGTTGAGAAGCAAAATGACGATAATAGGAGAGAAATCAAAAGGGATATCCGGTGGGAGATACTTTCTAACGGGAGCACAACTATAATCAGCAAGCTTTCTGATCCATCTGACCGCAGGATAGTGCTTGAACTGGGGAACATAGCTCAAAATAGCATCCAAAATTAGAAGAAAAACATAGGCATCAATCAACAGTCGGATCATCGGTCTTTACCTCTTCATTTTCAATCAACGGCTCAGCAACTTTATCTAGCTTTAAGGGATTTCTTTCCAGAACATGACAGAGACAGGCCCCAAAAAAGAAAAAGCACATCACTTGGAAGATCCAAAGTAGTGCCACCACAACAGTATAATAATCTCCATAACTGGCGACCAGGTTGGTTCTCAGATAGACAAAATAGCCGTAAAACAAAAGTTTACCAAATAATATTGCTGCCACAAAAGTCATGGTTCCAACAACCGCCTGGGCATTTGATATCTTCCAATTAAAAAACCAACGATAGAGAAAAGTGAAATATAAAATAAATACAGAAGCATGGAGGACATTGCTTCTTATCATGATATCTGCGCCGTATTTCAACGACTCCAAAAAGGACATGAATGACGAACCTTGAGGGTACTTCTGCTGAAAATACTCGGCCATCGGATTATTTTCGATTAGCTCAATAAACATCTGCAATACAGGAGGAAGAATCAATGTCACACAAAAGATGGCAATGGTGACAAATATAATCACAAGTCCCTTGAGATACTTCCATCGACTTATGTGCTTTTCATCACCTGTTATCAGATAAAGTCCGTTCCAGATCACATTGGTGAATGTCAAAGATGAAAAAATCAAAATGAAGAGGTTGAAGACATTGAATGAAGCTCCAGAAAAGAGCGGTCCCTCGACAATTTTTTCGACCAAAATCAAGATCTGATTCGACTTATCAGGAAACAATGTTTCACTCATTGTCAGAATCTGGTGTCCAGTCTCTCTGACATCTCCAAGAAAAAGTCCTGCAGCTCGTACCAGTAACATGAAAAATGGAATAGTGGTCAAAATAAGATAGAAAGATGAAGCTGCTGCTAGAGTCATCACCCTTCTTTGACGAAAAACCCTGAAGGCCTCAAGGTAACGCATGAATACAGCAGTAAAAAAATTCTTCATGTGAAGATTTTAACTCTGTGGGATCTATTTTTCAGTTTTTATTTGTTTGCAGGCTTCTTTGTAGCCCAATTGACAGGACTTTTGCATTGCAGTTTTGGCAGCTTCAGGCTGACTCTGTTTACTAAGGAGAAGTGAATAACGATGGCATCCAAGCGAATAATCCAATTCACAGGAACGCTCGAAGTACTTCAAAGCGCGCTCAAACTCATGATGCTCTTCATGTGTGATTCCAAGAATCGCACATGATGCCCCATTGTTCTCTGATTCACAGGTGTACTGTTGATAATCCACCCGCCATATATAATAGACGAGTACAAGGATCAGGAATACCCCGAGAACGAAGAATGTTTTCTTGTAACGCTCCATAACAGTATTATATCACATTAAAACAGACTCAACTGATCACCAATAACGATATTGTCAAAAGAGCGATCCATAGTTGAGAGAACGGAGTCAGCGATCGGCTTCACCTGTTTTTCTAGATAATGAGCATAATCAATATCTGTGGGATTCAATTCGGCCGGCCACGGTCCTCGAGTAGTGATGATGTATTCAATATCTCGCATGTTCTTGGTTCCATCTGGATCAAGAATTTTTGCGGCCTTCACATGAGGAGGAATTGTCTTTGTGTATTCGGAGATGTCTTTCGTCAGTCGTTTTTTATAGACCAACTTGTCATTGAACTTTCCTTCTTTCAATTCATTTGAAAAGTTTCGGATGAAATCCTCAATATCTTCTCCATGAAAAAGACGTCTGAAGAGTTCCGTTTGAAAGATCTTGGCCATTTTTGTCCAATCAGAACGAACAACTTCCATTCCAGCAAACGATAGCTCTTCTCCTTGCTTGGACTGCAAAAGACCAGCATATCTTTTCTTCGCTCCCCCTTCTCCTGATCTCAACGGAGGAAGGAAAAGCTTCTTATAATATTTTTCAAATTCAATATCGAGTTCACTTTCGGTCTTGAACTGACGTTTGATCATTTGCGAGAGATATTCATTCAGCCTCTTGGCTCGCAAGTTTGCCATATCAAACGGTCTGGTAACCTCTGTTTCCTTCAACTTGTAAAAAACAGAATCCGTATCTCCATATAGAACTTCATAGCCTTCACCTTCGAGATAATCGATCGCCTGGCGTAGTATCCATTGTCCAGTTCCGGTAATCGCTGTAGGTAGGTCAGCGTGATAGAATCTCGAACCACCAGATCCCATGACTCCGTAAAAACTGTTCATCAGAATTTTGATGGCCTGTGAAAGATAAGAGTCCCCCATTTCCTTCGCCATTCGTCTCTTGTCCATCAGCTCTTCGATAAAGTCTGGAAGAATATGTTCACTTCCACTGAACTTGAGTCCAGCAGGAGTTGTAACAGGATTGTGATCCTGCATCAGTCTTGAATAAGGATCAATCTTGAACGTTCTAATAATGGAAGGATACAGACTTTTGAAATCCAATACGGCAACGTTGTCGTGAAGTCCTACAACTGAATCGATTACCAATCCGCCTGCAGCATGACCTTCGCGGACAATATCAATAATGTTGGAAGCGACAAATCCCTTTCTGTGAAGTCTCGGTAAAAAGAAGTGATCAAAGGCAGCAGTCGAGACGCCAATTCGATCCATCAACATTCCAGATAAGGTAACCCGAGTCATGATCAGCTCAATAAGGCCTGTCTTCTGATAAATCTCAGAAACCAATTCACAATCGAGAAGGTTGTATTTGGCGAGTGATTCCTTGTCTTCACGAAATCGCCTTTCTATTTCTTCGACTTTATCCATTCCAGTGGCTTCAATATCTTTTGAAGCGCCAAGAATTTCACTCGCCACTGTTTGAAGTTTAAAATTTTCAAATGAATAAAAGGCCGCTCGCATCGCCTGAGGACCATCGACAACAACTCTGCCATCGATCCTGGCAAACCAGCCGGCTCCTTTTCGCTCTACAATTCGTGCCGTTTTTCGAGTACGTCCAATCGTCAACTCGAGTCCGTACTGAACACATTTCTTCTCAAGGAAGGCCAAGTCAAAACCGACAACGTGCCATCCAATGATAATATCCGGATCCCACTCTCCAAGACATTGAAGAAAGGCCAGCAATACTTCTTTCTCTGTTCTAAAAAGCTTCATGTATGAAAGCTCTGTTGGTCTTGGTTCTCCCACCATGAAAACAATTTTCTTTTCTTCATCGCGACCATCTTCATGGAGACCATACTGATGAAGAGCAATCGAAAAAAGGTCGTTCCCCATGGAAGTCTCTATATCCAATGAACAAATTTCAAGTTTTGGCGTGTAATTAGATTTTCGGATAGATGGATTATTGAAAACCAACTTTCCATTTTCCTGTTCGGCCTGTCCTTGAATTTCAACGGAACCGTTGATGAACCTTTCCATCAGGAATCTTTCTGGAGATCTGACATCAGACTCAAAGGTTCGAACCCCTTTGGAAGAAAGCTCTTCCCGAGTCTTCACCAGTTGATCATAAGTCTGGAAATACAGGCAATCGACAGCATTTCCCTGAAAATTCTTGAGATCGACCTGTTTTCTCTCGACTCCAGCAGGAAGACTGAACTGCCCAGAGCGCTCAACAAAGAACAAGGGCTGATTATTGGTGAATCTGAGTTCGAAGGGTCCACTTTCCCCTTTCCCATGAAAAACAGTGACATGCCTGCTTGCGGCCTGGTCAAAGGAATCACTGGTGAGAATAAATCCCTTCATAACTTGGAGCTCCATGATTGCATATGTCATTCATATCCTATAAAAGAGCCTTTGTGGAATCCAAACCAGTATTACTAAAGAAAAAACTCAAAGTTGTAGAAGGCGATCCTTTGGTGGCCTGTGACTTTTTAAGTCTGAAAACAGGACTTTCCAAGGCCCTAGTCAAAAAAGTCATGACTAACGGCGGAGCTTGGCAAATCAGCGGCAAACGAAAGAACCGCTTGCGCAAAGCCAAAAAAGACATCAAAGTCGGCGATCAAATGGAATTTTACTACGATTCCAAACTTCCAGAGATCGACACCTCTGAAATCAAATGCCTTTTTGAAACACGATCTTATGGAGTCTGGTTCAAGCCGGCCAATGTTCTCTCACAAGGAACTAAGTTTGGTGATCTTGGAAGTATCCAACGTCATGTAGAGAAACTTCGTGGAAAAGAAGTTCACTTGGTCAACAGACTTGATAAAGAAACTGCGGGACTGATCGTCCTGGCCTATAATCCAAAAGCTCAAAAAGCTTTTGCCAATATCTGGTCGAAGAAAGTAAAAAAATTCTACCAAGCAATCGTCCTTGGACACCTCGAAGGTGAGGGCGAAATCGATCAACAAATCGAAGGCAAGAAGGCCGTCACTAAATATAAAGTTTCAAAAGTTTTGAAGAAAACGACAAAAGTGGAAGTGGAAATTCTGACGGGTAAAAAGCACCAGATCAGAATCCATTTTAATTCCATCGGCCACCCGGTCATGGGCGATCCTAAATACGGTGAAGGAAATAAAAACCGAGAAGGCTTGAAACTGATTGCCACCAGACTCGACTTTCAGGATCCTTTTGATAAGTCTAAGAAGTCGATCACTTCTCCTGTGCTACTCTTTGATCACCAATCTTGATTACAATTCAATTTGATTGAAATCTTTGACAATCTGATGGTCGCCTTTGACGATCTCCTGGCGCTCAAGCTGAATCGTTTTCATTCCAGCTTCTTGGGCCGCATCGAGCTCCTGATAAACATCTGACAAAAATAGATATTCAGATGGATCACCACCAAGTTCCTTGATGATATTTTTGTAAGACTGTACTTCCCTCTTATGACCGATGGCCGTATCAAAATAAAAAGAGAGAAGGTCTGTCATATCTCCAAACGAACTATACTTATAAATCAATTTTTGCGCTTGAACTGAACCGGAAGAATATACTCCAAGAGTAAAACCGGCAGCTTTCCATTTTTTAAGATTCACTGGAACATCATCGTAAAAATGACCTTTGAGAGACCCATCTTCAAATCCCTCTTTCCAGATCATCCCTTGAAGCTTTTTCAAAGCTCCATGCTTTCTATCGTTATCAATCCAGTTGATTAGAGTTTCAATTTGCTCGTTGGTATTTGTCGAGCGCCCCTCTTCTTCCTGAACTGTTTTTTGAACATCTTCGAGACATGACTTCACATCATCATTTTCAAGATTTCCCTGAACGAAACCTTCCATTCTTTGTCTGGCAAAAGGAAAGAGTGTCTCATGAACAAAACTAATTGCAGTTGTTGTTCCTTCGATGTCCATCACGATGTATTTCATCATTCACCTATGTATTTTTTGTCAATTCCACTATCGGTGTAA
>JBFEVX010000169.1:0-5638 GCA_041546685.1 Bacteriovoracaceae bacterium
AAGCTGGCGATCTTGAACTTGGAAAAATCGATGGTGTTTCAATCAGATTATCAAAAATGATCACTGATCAGTGGCTTGTGACACTTTCACATGCTCAAAATGGTGAGAACGATCTTGGTCGTGAATCAAGAACAAGTGTTGGTCTTATCTGAGAAACATCTGATGGAACTCTTGTTGGTTGGGTTGAAGGTATGTACTTTTCAAACAACCCACAATACCCGAACTCAAACTTTGCTATCACAGTTGGTGGTATGATGAGGGTTCACGAAACAACAGACGTAATCGTCGAGTACAACTGGGTAGAAAAAGAACTTCAGGAAATCGGTCTTGGTGTAAGAACTGCTCTTACAAGAAACCTTTCAATCGGTGCTGAAGTCAGATACAGAAACTATGTTGAAAGAGACAACGAAGTAATCTTTGGAATCATGTTGACTTACAATTTCGGTAACAGTGAGCACACTGGTAACGAAAATTACCTCTTTGGTGGTAACAACAATGACGACGAAGACTTCGAAGACGAAGACTAAAAACCAGACTCCTTTTAAAAGTGGGAGGACTTCGGTCCTCCCTATATATGCTCAAGTTGAAAACAGTTGAAATGGAAAAAAGCATGAAACGAACACTTCTAGCCCTCATTTTATCACTTACAAGTCTTGCAACATTTGCTCAGGAACCAATTCTATTTGCCTGGGTTGCAGCACGTGTTGGCGACAAAATGTACACAAACATGGATGTAGAAGATTTCATCACCAGATCTCAGCTTTCAGATATGGAAAAGACTGTTCTCTTCAAGAGAGCAGGCAAAGACTACAACAAGTACCTCGCGCTGAAGAAACAGAGAATCAACGAAAACGACAAAGCTATTTATAATAAAGGTCTCAAAAAGATGGTTTACCAGGAAATGGTCAAGCAACATGCCATCAAAGAAATGAGAAGCAACTCGACACGCTCGAGAAGAAGTTCAGGTCCTCTTGGACTTGGAAATCTATTCGGCGGTGGAAACAACTCTGAACCAGTTGACAACAATAGAAGAGCATTCAACATTACTGAAGATCAATTCTTCAAAATGGTTCAAGAAAAAGAAGATAAAGTTCTTAAGGTATGGCTCGATCAAAGACTTGGTATTGTCAAGGCCAGACAGGAATTTGGAGCACAACTTAAAAAAGGAGACTATCCTCACAAAGTGACTGATTCAAATGAAGATGTTTACTGGAGATGGTACAAGTCCATGAAAAATGCTCTTAAGCAAGACATGCTTTCTAAAGAAGTCCAGAAGTGGGAAGCTATTCAGGCTACAAAAAGAAATCCAACTATGCACATTCGTCCAGTTGATGTTTATGATTTCCATAAAGAAACAGGTGCCTATATCGTAGAAAATATAAACGATAAGGATATGGCCTATAAAAAATGGACTGAGCTAGTTTCTGAGAAACCTGAGATCAGTGTCTTGATGGAAAATACAAAAATTCTTTCTCTTGGTGGTGCCAGTCCATACAGCATCATGCAAGAAGATAAAGACAAATTTCTTGAGCTCAAAGAAGAAATCAAGACTTCATTCCTTCCGCAACTTGGAAGTGAATTGGTATCAAAGGTTCTTGGATATGAAAATAAGGCGCAAGTTCTTGCCAACAAATATGCGACTGTTGATGAACTTGTAAAACTCTATGAAGAACACGACAGAAGAACTGATGATAAAAGTTTGATGCTCGCCAAGCTATACAAAATGGCCGCTTCTATCAAAGAAGGAAAAGCTGATAGAGCAAAAACCCAAGACCTTTTGAAAAATGTTTTTGCCTCTGCAATCCACACTCTTAAAAGCTCTCTACTTGACGATTCAATCTATCAAAAAGAAGAGAATCAGAAACTTCTCTTCCATATGATTGTGGAATTTGAATTGAAGAAATTGACTCAAGACTCTCTTGATAAAGATGATATATACAGCAAGAGGGCCTTCAACATGGCAACATGGTTCACCAAGTTTTTGGCCAATAAATCTGCATTTACTACTGATGTCAGAATCAAAACCAGTGTATGTGCCTACAATACCTTTGAATGTCAGAAAAAAATCACTGACTGGCTCAAAATGCAGGAATTCCAGAATGGTGTCGAGTATTTTAGAACCAAAGAACTCAGAAATGAGCATAGAGGGTTTGTTTCCCTCAATCCAGACGGAAGAACTGAGCTTTATGGTGAACAAGCTCTGGACTTCGTTCTCAAGTAATCATTTCCTGATGCATATCGGCTGGAACTAGTTTCCGGCCTGCTCTAAAATCTCTGAAAAGAGGTTTATATGGAATATAGAAAGCTTGGAAATACCGATATCGACGTCTCTGTCATTTGCCTGGGAACCATGACTTGGGGCCAGCAAAATACCGAACAGGAAGCACATCAACAACTGGATTTCGCCCTTGATCGTGGAGTGAACTTTATTGATACAGCAGAAATGTATCCTGTGCCTCCAATGCCTGAAACATATACTCGAACTGAAGAATACATCGGTCGATGGGACAAGCTTAAAACGCAAAGGGACAAAATCATTCTTGCAACCAAGGTTGTAGGAAAAGCGGACTGGGCAACATATATCAGAAACGGGCAGGCCTGTCTCAATCGTGAAAACATCAGGGCCGCACTTGAAGCATCTTTAAAAAGACTTGGAACTGACTACGTTGATCTTTTTCAACTTCACTGGCCTGATCGTTCTACAAACTTCTTCGGACAACTCGGTTACAATCACGTCGACGAGAAATTTACTCCAATAGAAGAAACCTTGGCAGCTTGTGATGAGCTGGTCAAAGAAGGAAAGGTTAGAAACTTTGGACTCTCCAATGAAACACCATGGGGAACGATGAGTTACCTCTCTGCTTCAAATGAAAAAAAACTCACACGAATGATGTCCGTACAAAACCCTTATAGCCTTTTGAATAGAACATATGAAGTCGGAATGGCAGAAGTCAGTATTCGTGAAAAATGTGGACTTCTTGCTTACTCACCTCTTGGTTTTGGTGTCCTCAGTGGAAAGTATCTAGGAGGAAAACATCCTGAAGGTGCTCGGCTTACTCTTTTTGATCGCTTCACCCGTTACACAAATCCTCAAGCAACAATGGCGACAGAAAGATATGTCGACATCGCGAAAAGACATGGTTTGAGTCCCTCTCAAATGGCGCTTTCTTTCGTCAATTCTCGTCCATTCCTTACCAGTAACATTATTGGAGCGACTAGAATGGATCAACTTGAAGAGAACATCGGAAGTATTGATGTGAAACTTTCAGAAGAAGTCTTGAACGAGATAGAAGCGGTTCACACGGATATTCCGAATCCGGCTCCTTGATCAGACCTAATTAAGCAGCTTTCTTTTTGTTTCCGTTAAGAAGTGGAATTGCCCAGTCTGGAGCAATGAAGTTACTCTTTGGAAAAGGAAGCTTGTTAACGACGATGTCATTAAAGAATGATGGTACATAATTGCATGGGACCATCTCTCCAATGTATTTTCCAGTTTCAGGGTCTCTACCTGTTTGAACCCATCTAAAAATATCTCTAGAGATATAATTTCCGTGTTCATCAAGACCTAGAATTTCTGAAATGTGAGAAGTTCTTCTTCCCCCATCATGGTATCTGTTACATTGAACAATGATTTGCATTGCAGACGCCACCATCTTTCTAATTGCATCTGGTGGTACTTGAGTATCACCCATCAAACAGAGTGTTTCAAGACGAGTACAAGCATCCAACGGGTTGTTGGAGTGGACCGTGCCCATCGAACCATCGTGACCGGTGTTCATAACCTGAATAAGGTCAAGAGCTTCATCGCCCCGAACTTCCCCAACAATCACACGGTCAGGTCTCATCCTCATGGCCGACTTCACGAGATCTCTAATGGAAACTTCAGTCGTTCCTTTTGAAGGATCAGCTTTTCTCGTTTCAAAGTTCACTACGTGCTCAGTTACAATTTGAAGTTCCGCCGCATCTTCGATAATCAAAAGTCTTTGAGTTTCAGGAACTCTCCTTCCAATAACGTTCAACATGGTAGTTTTACCGGAACCGGTACCACCAGAAACAATAATGTTTTTGGAAAGAAAAACACAGATATCAAGAAAGCGGGCACCTTCTTTTGAAAGTGAACCGAAATTGATCAAATCGGTAAGAGTCAAATCGTCTTTGGAAAATTTTCTGATGGCAACGGAAGTTCCCTTACGTGCCATAGGTGGAATCACAACCTGGATTCTCGATCCATCAGGGAGACGAGCTTCAAGGATAGGATTGTCATCATCAATCACCCGTCCCACAGACTGTGCAATTGCTCTCATGGCGGCCATCAAGGCGTCTTCACTAGGGAATCTACAATCGCTTAGATAGACCAGACCTTTACGTTCAGCAAAGATTTCATCAGGTCCATTGATCATGACTTCGGATACAGCATCGTCGTCCAATAGCTCGGCAAT
The DNA here is from genome assembly GCA_041546685.1 of Bacteriovoracaceae bacterium. Taxonomy (GTDB): domain Bacteria; phylum Bdellovibrionota; class Bacteriovoracia; order Bacteriovoracales; family Bacteriovoracaceae; genus M0603. The sequence goes on from JBFEVX010000169.1 coordinate 4,440, forward strand.
TGGGGACAAAAATGTACGAATCGCATTCTCAAATACACCTGCCATCCGGTTATCACTCCTCTTTCGGGTACCAGACCCTCACTCGTTTCTTCATCCTTTCAGAAGCCAGCTTACGCTCGGCCTCTAGCTCCTCTTCGGTTTTTGGGCGAGGAATTACAGTAATTCTTCCTTTGATTTTTCCAGTTGGGCAATAAAACTTATAAACCCCTGTTTTAGCGAAGAAAGCACTCCCTTCAGAGATCTTCCCTCTTTGAGCAGACAAGAAAAGTTCTTTATCTGGAAGCATCATACAGCTCGGAGTGTCTCCGGTGTTGGTAAGGAAAAACTTGACCTTTTCACCAGCAAATACAGAGAAGGCCTGAGGGTAATACCCTTCCGGTGTAGCAATCAAACTTATTTCTCTGACAGGAACGTCAAACTTTTCTGCCTTTGCATACTGGTTTTCAAGAGCTTGTGATTCCCCGATGTAAGGGATGAACAATGCCATCGCAACAAGTGTAAATAATGTCATTCCAAGTTGATAGGTTTTGATAAGAACCTCCTGAGTTCTCTACTATCTTCAATGACCTATCGGATGACTCGGACAAATACTTGAGTTTTTTGGGTAACTCTAAATTTTTTGTTCACCCTCTTGTCTTTTCAATGGCTTGAGCTTTCTAAACTGAGGATCAGTTTTCTTTGTGTCTGAAACATATTTCTTGGGGAATTTGATCAAGATGTTACCATCCTTCTTATCAAACTTGGCCTTATCCTGGTGAACATCGGTAGGAACGGAAACTTCTCTCTCAAAGTCCACAGCTCGTTTTCCCTGGATGATCTTACCATTCTCCATCCAAGTACCTTCTCTCATGGCCTTGCCTTTAATCTTCACTTTACCATTCTCAATTTTGATATCTAAAGGAGCATCTTCTGCAATCTCTTGCTTGAGTATCAAAATTCTCTCTTTTGGAGTTTCAATCCACTTATATTCACCGATATTCATGAACTGATATGGATTGGCACTTTTAAAAATTTTATCGAAGTTATCATCTTCGAAAAAATTGTTCATGTCGTCTTCAAACTGTTTATAAAAGCCGTTATCAAACTGCTTGAGCATCTTTTCAAGTTCTTGATCGAACTGTTTAAAGAGTCCACCTCCAAGCATTTTTTCGATGACCTGTCTGTCACGTTTGATTTTCTCCAAAAGAGCATCCCTGAAT
>JBFEVX010000039.1:0-29556 GCA_041546685.1 Bacteriovoracaceae bacterium
GAGTTACATTCAAAGTGGATTTTGAAGAGTACGACATGTACAGTTACAAGTTCAGCAATCCAAGAATAGAGACTTCAACAGTCAATATCTATGTGAAGAATATCAAGCTGATCATGAATGGAAGTTATAATCCTCAACATGCGACTTATACTCTTGTCGATGGTGTAGCAACTCCACTTAATGGAGTACTCTCTTCATCGGCTTTGATCGCACTGAAAGATCAAGGACTGGATTATGACAAGGTGTCTTTCTCTTTTGAAATACTCCAGGTCCAATAAACGTGATAAGATATTCTCATCATGAAAAAGGACTTTTGGCTTTCACTCTTATGCTTTGTACTGGTCATTATAATTGACCAACTCTCAAAACAGTGGGGACTCGGCTCAGAAAGTCTCCACTTCAATGAAGGCATTGCATTTGGACTTTATAAAGACTCCCCTATGCTTTTGAGAGTCATCACTCTCTGTAGTATGTTTGGATTTCTTTTTTTCATCTACATGGTCCTCAACTACCTGCTTTCCACGAAACTTATAATTTTGAAACTTGGAATGGGATTCATGACAGGCGGTATCGCCGGTAATGTTATCGACAAAATGCTCAGAGGAAAGACCATCGATTTCATTCCTCTTCCTCTTCCCACCGAACAGACATTAATTTTCAACATCGCCGATGTATTTCAATGGGTCGGTGTTATTTTGATAGCTTGGAAAATCATTTCTGCTGACCGTGACATTTGGTTTCCAGATAATCAAAGAGGTAAATATCTGGTTCATCCTAAAGAACAGATTCGTTTCAGCTTCAAGTTCGGGGCCATTGCCCTATGCGTTTCCCTTTTACTTGGAATCTTTTGCTATACCTTTATGAGAACAACCCTGATTGCGACAGGCAGCAAATCAGTAGACGAAATGATGGGAATGTTCAGTCTCGCCTATGTTTCTCTGGCCCTGACTTTCTCTTTGATTGTTTTTCTAGTAGGATTAGTCATATCGCACAAAACAGCGGGTCCTCTTTATGCCTTTGAGCTCTATGTAGAGGATCTTCTTAATGGCAAAATGAGAAAACTGTCTCTTCGTGAAGGTGATAATTATAAGCACCTTGAGAAAGTGGCAGATGATCTCAAACAACACTTTGAAAAGTAGGTGAAGCATGTTTGGTTTGGGAATGGGAGAACTTCTTATTATTTTGGCCGTCGTCATCTTGATGTTCGGTGCAAAGAAAATCCCACAACTTGGTGAAGGAATGGGAAAGGCCATCAAAAGCTTCAAGAAAGGTCTTAACGAAGAAGAAGAAAATAAAGACAATGACAACAAAAATGCTTAAGGAAGTGAATAAGTCCCACTGACAAAGGCTATCTTCTCTCCAGTTTCATCAATAATTTTCACTTCCATCACGGCAAGCCTCTTACCAAGCTTGATAATCTCACAAAGTCCTTGAAACTTTTCAGACGTAGAACGTCTTAGAAAGTGAATATTGAGATTTGAAGTGAAACTCATTTTAAATTCCTCACCGTGTCCCAGTAATGCTGCGTACATGGAAGCATCTGCCAGAGTCATTAGAAAGGGGCCAGAAATAGTTCCCCCCGCTCGACTCCAGTTTTGACTAGCTTGGAAAGTGAGTTTCGAAGATGTCTTATCTACCGCATCAACTGTGAAGCTCAGCTCCGAGGAAAACGGTATGGTATCTTTAATAAGTTGCTGTATTTCTGCTTCGTTCATCCTATGTCCTTGCAAAAAAATGACAAAAATCATTCATGCCACTGACGGCCACATAGGCGCGCATGATAAGATTCTGGTCTAATTATCCCTGACAGGAGGAAAAATGAAAACAAATATAACTTTCAGAAACCTAGAACACACACCTTCCCTCGATGACAAAATCAAAGAGAAGTCCCAGAAATTGCAAAAATTTTTGAAGGAGGACTGCGAAGTTTCTTGGACCTGCTGGACAGAAAAAGACACCCAGTATGCAGAAGTCAAAGTTAAATCTGGAAAGGATAATTTTATTGCCAAGGCCGATAGTGATAACCTTTATAAAACCATGGACTTGGTTATTTCTAAACTGGAAAACCAGATTTCACATAAGCATTAAAACTTGATCTAGATCATAAAAAGCCGCTTTATAAGCGGCTTTTTTCTTGACTCAAATATTAACATATTATAATCTGTTAATATGAATCTGAAGCAGATAAAAAAGAAATCCATTGACGTTGCAGACATCATGAAAACCATGGGTCACCCTGGACGTTTACTGATTCTTTGCTCACTTCTCGATTCAAAGAAAACTGTTACCGAAATTGAAGAGATCTGCGAGATGAGCCAAAGCCAAACTTCACAATACTTGAAAAGACTTGAGGCGGCTGGGCTAATAGACAGTGAGAAGGATGGAAAGTTCCACTTATACAGTATTAAAGATCAAAGAATAAGAGAATTAATGAGTAAGCTTCAAGAACTCTATTGCTAGGAGACATTATGGAAATCGTGAACTTTACACCAATGCCAGCGCTAGGAGGAGGAGTCCTCATTGGATTGGCAGCGGGACTTTTACTACTAACAGTGGGCCGTGTTTTCGGTATTACAGGAATCATCTCTGGAATTTTTAATCCCATCAAAGGAGACATTCTTTGGCGAGTCATCGTTCTCATTGGATTGACCGGTGGAGCCTTCATTGGAAGTAAAGTGATGGGGACAGATGCAGCACTCCAACTTAGAAGTACTCCATTTCTAATTATTGGTGGATTCATTATGGGATTTGGTGCACGTTACGGAAGTGGATGTACCAGTGGACATGGAGTCTGTGGTATCTCAAGATTTTCCATGCGCTCCATTCTAGGAACTATGACATTTATGGCAACTGGTTTCATAACAGTCGCTATCATGACCCACTTGGGTTTGAATTAAGGAGACTGTGATGAGAATTGTAAGTGTATTAGTAGCAAGTTTACTTTTTGGTCTGGGGCTAGAAGTGGCCCAAATGACGAATCCACAAAAAGTGATCGGCTTTTTGAATATTACAGAGAAATGGGATCCTTCACTTATCTTTGTTATGGTAGGGGCGATTCTGGTGAATACTCTTCTCTTTCATCTGACAAAAAAGAAGGCCAGTACCATCTTTGGTGATGTACTTCAGGTTCCAAACAAAACTCATATCGACAAGAATCTACTTGTAGGCACGGCCCTTTTCGGCATTGGTTGGGGAATGGGTGGCTTTTGTCCTGGACCAGCTATTTCAGGTCTTTTCAGACTGGACCCAGGCATTCTGATCGTAGTTGTATCAATGCTTGCAGGGATGTTCTCTTACGGTCTATTTCAAAAACTCGTATCCAAGTAATCAACTCAGGAAAATTCAGCCCTCTGTATAAACAGAGGGCTTTCAGCGAAAATAAAGGTACTCCTTATCAAAGAGGTCCTTATGCTGAACTTATTTTCCAAAGTTTTTGATTTCGCTCTGAACACCTATGGAACCCTACTGGTTCAGTTTACGGTTAAATCCAGAGAGAAGAGAGAATTTCTTCTTGAGATGAAATCCCCTTACTTTCACGAATGAGCTTTTCAAAGTTCAAACTGTTAAAACTTTACGTCAAAAACAAGCAGTTTCTGCCAGCCATTTTCTTTCTTGCAGGTTTTCTTTTCGATATTCTAACTCTTGGAAGAATTGATGATCCCTCTAATATCGTAATGCAGTTGATTTATCTCGGAGCGGCTTTCGCGACACTGACGATAGAACTTAAAGACTTACACAAATCAGAAACACAGATAAAACCATTGCAAATGTTCTACCAATACCATGATGAAATTTATCACTTCTTGGTAGGTGGACTCCTTTCTATATATACCCTTTTCTTTTTTAAGTCAGCCAGCGCTCTAAGTTCGTTAATTTTCCTTTTCTTCATGTTTGCCGTCTTGATCATCAATGAATTAGACAGCGTAAAAAAGTCAGGCAGGACATTCAGAATGATTCTTTTCTTCATTTGTCTAACTTGTTTTTCTTTCCTGATCACACCTTTAATTCTTGGGCATGTTGGTTTTTGGGTATTTCTTCTTTCTTTAGTTATTGCAGCGATCCTCGCGGCATTGATAATCTGGTTATGGAGCAAAGATAATGGGCACGATCTAAAGAAGATGATTATCATCCCCTCTTCGATCTTCGGAGTCTTTGCTATCCTCTATCTGGTAAAACTTGTTCCGCCGATCCCCTTGGCCCTTGAAAAGATAGGAGTTTATCATAAAGTCGACAAGGACTACCCTCTCTATTATCTCCATCATCAAAAACCTTGGTGGAAGTTCTGGCACACTGGCGACCAGGACTTCATTGCAGGAAACGACGACAAAGTCTTCGTCTTTGCTAGAATCTTCTCACCAGGAGGTTTCAAAGATCAGGTTTATCTCCATTGGCAAATTTATCAAGAAGGTGAATGGAAATCTTCTGACAAGATTCCAATGACTATTACTGGAGGGCGTGACAAAGGTTTTCGTGGTTACGCTTTCAAATCAAATTATGTAGCTGGTGAGTGGCGCGTTTTGGTAGAAACCAAAGGTGGACGTGAAATTGGTCGCATCAATTTCGATATCGAGAAAAAAGACATCGATAATTCAAACTTCATTGTAGAAATAGACAAATAGTTTACTTGGCCCGAACTCTTCTTATCCCTTGAATCCCAGTCTCCATTGCAGATTTAAAAATAGTTGCATAAACACCTGCACCTGGATCAGGTTCAAAACCTTTTCCCATTTTTTGAATCTGATTGGTGTACCAGATAATCTCGAGTGGAAAAATTTTATCCAACACTCGAATACCAGAACTCAAAGGACGAACCTGACTGACTACTGGTTTCCCCTCTAAAAGTTCTTTTGAAAAATCTGGATTTATACAGAGAGGTCTTCCCAGGCCGACAATGTCGAGCTCACCATCCGCCAAGGCCTGATTCATAAAGTCTCCGGTTCTGAAACCACCTGTCACCATCAAAGGACACTTGATCGCTGATTTGATATCCTTGGCATATTCGAGGAAATAAGCCTCTCTCTTTTTAGTACTCTCTTTTATTTTTGCACCCGTCATCACAGGAGTTTCATACGACCCCCCAGAAATCTCAATGAGATCTATTCCAAGATCTGATAGTGACCTTGCAACTTCGACTGCTTCTTCGTGTGAAAAACCACCCTTGGAAAAATCAGCCGAATTCATTTTGATTCCAATCGGAAACTCTGGTCCAACGTTTTCTCTCATCGACTTATATACTTCTACCACAAAGCGCATGCGGTTTTCAGAACTACCACCCCATTTGTCGCTTCTCTGATTGTGATGAGGAGAGAGGAATTGACTGACAAGATAGCCATGGGCCCCATGAATCTGAACGCCTTTAAAGCCTGTCTCTTTGACAACTCTGGCAGCATATCCCCAACGCTTGATCAGATCGAGAATTTCTTCCTCACTCAACTCCCGGGGAGTGTTAAACATTCTATCAAGAGGAGGATTCAAAGGGACCGCAGACGGAGCAACTGGCTCCTTAGTCAAAAATTTAGGAGTCTGTTTCCCTGGATGATTTAACTGCACCCAGATGTGCATACTAGAACTCTCTTGGGCCTGAGACCAATTAACCAACCCTTCCATATTTGCAATCTGCTCTTCAATAACCACATTGTTCGCTTCACCGAGATGATGAGAGTCCACCATTACGTTTCCTGAAATGCAAAGACCTGTTCCACCCTCTCCCCATCTCTCATAAAGAGTACGGAACTCTTCTCCGGGAATATGACCAGGTCGGGCCATATTTTCACTCATTGCGGACTTGGCCAACCTATTTGGAAGAGTTACACCACAAGGTAATTGGAGAGGTTTTGAAATTTCCATCAAGCGAGATACCTGTTACGTAGATGCTTGATGAATGTTTCTGCATTCAATTTTTTTCCAGTAACTTTTATCATTAGATCCTGAACGGAGTAACGACTTCCATGTGACCAGACATTTTCCTCAAGCCATTTATTAATATTTGCGAAATTCCCGTTGGCGATTTCATCACGCACTTTAGGTTGACCTGCTTCTAGAGTAGAAAAAAGTTGAGAAGCAACGATCGCCCCAAGTGTGTAGGTTGGGAAATATCCCATTGATCCTGATGGCCAATGTACATCTTGCATGACTCCATCTTTATGATTGTCTTTTGTTGAAAGCCCAAGGTATTCCTGCATTTTCGCATCCCATACTTCAGGAAGATCTTTCACTTCAATCTTTCTATCTAGGATATCTCTTTCAATTTCATAACGAAGAATGACATGAAATGGATAAGTGACTTCATCGGCATCAACTCTTATGTAACCAGGAGTCACATACTGATAAAGTCTGGTCATGTTTTCTTCAGACCAGGCTTCTTCATTACCACTTTTATAAAGATGTTTCTTCATTAGTGGTAAAGCAAATTGGATAAACTCTCTTGAACGTCCCATTTGCATTTCAAAGAAAAGGCTTTGCCCTTCGTGAACGGCCATCCCTCTCGATTGTCCAAGAGGTTGGGAAATCCATGTTCGAGGCAAGCTTTGTTCGTATCTAGCGTGCCCCGTTTCATGCACTATTCCCATCAATGATTCAGTGAAGTCACCTTCAGAATATCTTGTCGTCATACGAACATCTTCTGGTACACCACCACAAAAGGGATGGTGAGAAACATCAAGTCGCCCACGGTTGAAGTCGAATCCCATGGCATTCATAATATCCACACCTAAGGCCTTCTGACCTTCAGTCGCAAAAGGTCCTTCTGGTTTGATAAAAGGTTTGCTTTGCTGATGTTCAATGATTTCATCTCTAAGTGTTGGAAGCTCCTTGATCAGTTGATTGAAAATCTCATCAACTTCACTGCTTCTAAGTCCTGGTTCATAAAGATCGAGAAGAGAATCATAAAGACCTAGACCAGTATCTGCACTTCTAAGATCTGCCTCTTCTCTAATCAATGCAACCACATCTTCAAGATAAGGCCTGAATTCATTCCAGTTGTTATCAGCACGAAGTCTTCTCCATGCTTGCTCGCATTTCATATTAGTAAGAGAACTTTTTCTGACAAAGTCAGTGGAGAGAACATTGGACTTCTTCCACCCTTGATCCATTAAATCGAGATTTGCTTTTTGAAGTTCATCAAGGTCTTCTGACTTGGCCTTCTCAATCAATTCTTTGATTTCAGGATTCTGCTTCACTTCAGAAATATATGCATAAAGTTCGCTGATGGATTCGGCCCTGGCATCACCAGATCCAGCTGGCATATTCACTGCTTCATCCCAACTGAGTATGGAGCCCAGGTGAGAAAAGTTGTGGATGCGTTTATTGATCTCTTCGAGTTTATGATAAGACGTCGTCATAGCTGAACCTCCAAAAAAGTGCCCAATTCTGTGGGCAGGCGAATTTACGTTAATTCAATGAGTTAACTTTGACTACCTTGAAAATTGACACGCATGCCCATTTCTCTATAATCAAACCAAGCCTAAGTGAGTTAATACGCGCTAGTTGAAGTTGTTAGTGTTGAAGCGAGAGTTGTATGTTGAAATATTTCACCTGTATCCTGTTGATATTCAGTAACCTAGTCTACGGTCATATCAATCTTGACCGGACTGACGAGGTTTCTGAGCTGCGCATCGAGGTCATCAGATCTTTTGATGTGATCAACGCACGTACAGGTTCGAAAGGGAAAATCTCCGCCAGAGGAAACACCAAAGTCAGAGTTGTTGGCAAAAACAGCTGGGCCTATCGGATCCGAGTTGAAAAAAATGGAATCGATACAGGAAGAGAATATCTCGTCGCTAAAGAGTGGCTCAAAAGAGCTTTGAATCTCCAAGCCGCCTACAATGCTTTGATGCTTCAAAGAACAGTACAAGACTCAACCAACTCTCCTACTGGAGATTGTGTTGAACAGGACGCGGATCAAATCGCTAACCAACAAGACATCCCAAACACAGATGATGAACAGGACACTGATAATGACCAAACTTTCGAAGTTGTCGTTGCAGAAGACCTTTTTGAGGACCCTGCTCCAATCGTGACCAACAACAAGCAATGGAAACCAGGCTGTAGTGTTCTTGGAGATAGAAAGACCCTTGATCCAGGTAATGTTGATCAATATGAAAGCCTAAAAAAATGCATAAGAAGTATTCAAAACTCTGTGACTAGAAATGGAACCATTTCAGACAGAGGGAGAATCTTCAAAAATCTTTATAAATACCTCAGACCAGAAGAGCAGCATTTCGCGGCCATGATTTTCACTGCTCATGGTGAATCTGCAATTCTTGTTCAAGATAAGAATGGTGAAGATATCAATCATCTTGAAGAACCATTGATGGTAATGAAAGTCATCAACAACAGAGTAAGAAACGCCAACAAAGACAGGGCAAGAAGAGGCCAAGGCCAAAACATCAATGCTCTTGATGTCGCGCTGGACCCTTGGCAGTTTTCAATGTTCAATGCAGGTGAGCCGGGTTGGAAAAGGGCCATTCAACCAGGTTATGGTGCCAAGTTTAATAATATGATCAAAGCTTATATGAAGTTCAATCACTCGAATTTCCAGCCAGATCCAGCTGTGAACCATGTATATCATTATCATGCAAACTATATGCTTCCATCTGATTCAGCATGGGGTAATGGTTTCAGAGCTAATCATAAGAGACTCGAACTCGATGTCTCAGTTGATGGTAAGTCACTTAGAGATGCCACTCCTGGATACGATGAAGGTACTGCCAGCGGCAGAAGCAAAATTGCCAGGAACTGGAGACTTTGGAGACATAGGTTCTATTTACCTATCGATAGAAACGGACAGATCAAGGATAACGCTGATAACTGGTTCTGGACTGTCAGAAGACCATTCAGATCTTAAGGCCCTTCCTCCTTCTTTTTTGAATATTGATCAATCACCTCTTTGGCAACATTGTCCGAGCGGTGATTGCAATCATGATGTTCGTGGGAATGCCCCTTGATCTTCTTGTCGATCAACTCTAATTGTTTGGAATATGTCCAGCAGGGATAACAAATAATCAAATGGATCCAACGATCAAGACGTTCCTTGAAGTTTGTGGGTTTCTCATTGTTTGCCAGCTCAATTCCAACTTGTTCACAACTCTTCATTTCCTTCTTAAAGGAAGCAGGTACCAGAATATCCCCGATCGCATGCATGATTTTTGAAAATAACTTCCTCAATGTTCCTCCCCTGGAAAATAGCCTTCCAGGCATTTGCGAAGCCTGTTTTTTGCCCTGTAAATGAGCACCCTGAGGTTAGTGTCCGACACTCCAAGAATATTACAAATCTCCGAGGTCTCTTCTTCCTGTACCTCTTTCAAGTGGAAGGCCATTCTTTGATTGGGAGGAAGTCCTTCCATGCACTCTTCTATCTTGTCAAAGGTCTGAGTGGCCTCAACGAACTTGTCGACTTCGACTGGAAAGTAACTCCAACCCCCATCTTGATACGAAGAATCGACAACCGGATCATATTCCTCATTGTCGATGTATTTCTTCTTTTCACGCCAGAATTCCTTGCATTTGTTGTAAAGAATTCCAAAGATGAAAGTTCGTATGTGCGACCTTCCTTCAAAACGAGAAAGGCTTTCAAAGAAAGCTGTCCAGGTTCGATGAACAACTTCTTCAGCAAATTCCGGGGAAATTCCCTGCCCAAGGGCAGCGTTAAAAATTGTGCGGTTGTATTTTTCAACTACCGCACGGACAGATTCAGGATCACCATCCTTCAATTTCTGTATGAATTCATCAGAACTGAAGTTGGTGTCTTTCAATTAGACATCCTTTCTTTTCAAAAACCATGAAACGATGAAAAACAGGACGCCAATTGCCACAACATAATGGGCCAGATTAAACCAATAAGCTGAAGGGATTGACTCTTCTGGATTATAAAGCACACCATTGGTGGCAGAACTTAATATTCCAGTTCGTGGCAACAAAACGTGGATAGGAAGAGCAATAATCTTCATCACTGATATATTTTCCACAAACTTATCATATGTCATCTGCGAGAAGGTCATGTTTGAGTAACTGACAAAGGCCATAAAAAACAAACTGAAGAAGAATGCAAAGAGCTTTGGTAAAAAGAATGAGAAGAATATAGCAATAACGATGGTCGGTAATATGATCAACGATGTATTGATCAACCCAAAAAAGATCTGAAATCCCATCATGAATTCACGACTCGAAATGGAAAAGAGAACGGCAGCTAGAACAATTGAGTAAAGATAATAAGAAACAACAATTGTCCATGAACCTAAAACTCGAGCGACTAGATATTCCCACCTTTTCACAGGGAAACTCAGCATCTGGATATTCACACCATTTTCTTCATCAGACTTCAATGAGTTAACACCAATGATGATCGCTATCACTGTCGAAAAGAAATCAATCAAAGTGTAAAAGACATTCAGAGGCAAAGAACCAAGTTCCATCCCCGCCCCTGCCATTTGAAATTCGCCGGCCATCTGTAAAAGAAAGTTCAAAAGTGCATTGAGTACTATGATCACAATTGATGTCATGATCAAAAGACTCCAGATACTTTTGTTCCTAATCTCTTTTTGGATTGTATTAAGGTAAATGTTTTTAAAACAACTTGATAGTCCCATCATTGTTTGACCCTCTCGTAAAAGAAGTCTTCAAGAGACTTTCCATTCAACATTTCAGGAAGAGATCCCTGAGCCAGACACTCACCTTTATTCAAGATGGCCGCATGATCACAAAGCTTCTCCATTTCAGAAAGAATATGACTGTTGATGAACAAGGTCTTTCCTTGGTCCTTAAGGCTTCGAAGGAGATCTTTTAGCTCTTTAATGGCAATCGGGTCGAGTCCTGAAAACGGTTCATCCAGAATGAGGAGATTGTTATTCCCCATCAGCATGCTGGCGATACCTGTTCTCTGCAGCTGCCCTTTCGAGCACTCCTTCACTTTTTTTCCAACCAGATCGTCAATACCAAGAGTTTTCAAAGCTTCATGGCAACGATCATCCAGTTCGCTTCCAGTCAGTCCTTTCATACTTCCATAAAATTTCACAACGCCATCAATCGTGTAATAAGGAAAGAAGTTGAACTTCTCTGGAAGATAAGAAACTCCCTCCCTACATTTGGGATCATTGGAATCAATTCCATTGATGAGAATTTTTCCTGAGTTTGGTCTGACAAGACCGAGTACTGTTTTTACGAAAGTCGTTTTTCCACTTCCGTTCGGTCCTAACAAAGCGTACACGCTCGCAGAGTTGACCGAGAGAGACAAAGAACTCAAGGCCCTTGTACTCCCATAAATTTTCGACACATTCTGTGCTTCAATAACATTCATTCCTAAACTTCCTTGGAATTGATGGATCTTGGTTTTCTATTCTTATCGACGGCCACGTACTTGAAAATTCCCTCAGTCACTTTGACTCTTTTGGTTTCATTCTCACGTACTGCCCAAACTTCAACTTTTACTGCAAGTGAAGTTTTACCTTCTTTATGTGAAGTGACATAACAACAGACAACATCTCCGACGAAGACTGGTTGTATAAAAGACATGGAATCAATTGATACAGTTACTGTTCGGCCATGACAGCGCTTTTTGGCAAAAATAGCTCCAGCAATATCCATCTGAGAAAGAACCCATCCCCCGAAAATATCTCCCGCCGGATTGGCATCCGCAGGAAAGGCCTGAGTTCGAAGATGAAGTTCACCTATGGGTTCATTGGAATCAGTCATGATGTCTCCTTATCTTATCTATTATAGGTAAGAATCTCCTCTTTCTAAAGACTTTACACGTCGCGCATCAAGAAGAACTCTTTGCAGATCCATCTTCCCTCTCGTAGGATATTGGTCCAAACTCAAAAGGGAGCACTTCAAAATGCGAAACACACTCGTTTCACTTTTTTTGATTATTTTTATAACGACAAGCGCAAAGGCAGAAACCTTTCTCGAGGCCATCGATCTAGGCCATCATTCCATGGATTATAAGCAACTGGTTGAAAAAACCAAGAGACATCGCTGGTATCGCGGAAATTTCCTTTCTTTAGGTGAAAGTCATCTCCATCCAGCAACCTCAAGGCCTGTTCTTTTGAACTTGGCCACCAGCTTTCTTGAAGACACTCCTTACAATAAACAATTTTGCTCTGAGAACATCCAAGGCTTCCTTCAAGGTTACGAAGGGAGAGAAATTCAAAGGCTCTCTGATGACATCAATATTTTTTATAACAATAATCCAAGCACAACTGATTTCTGGGGATGTGCCAAACAAAACTCAGAACTGACACTGGTCTATTCTGGTTTTTTTCATCAGCACCCATTCGCTAGAAATTTCCCAGGGGATTTCACTCCTACTCCAGTCATCACCAAGCCACACAATACCATTATGACTCAGATGCCTTACGGACGAGGACTTTATGTCTCTCTGATGGAGATGGATCATCTTGAAATGACCACCTCAAAAGCACTACTGGCCGAGAAGAATACCGATGTAAAAATATTCAGAGACCGAGTGGTGAAGCTTACTCAGAAAATTCAAGACTTGCGTGATAGTATGTCGACTATACTCACTGGAGCGACTCCATTTAGAACAAAGATTGGAATGGTTCTTGAGCAAGACCACTTCAAACAAAGAGAAGTTCTCCCATTCGGAACTTATATTCTTTTGACTGAACTGCAAGGTAGAAAAGACAACAAACCTCTTAAACTATTAAACGACCTGATTGCGCTTTCAGATCAGTCCCTTGAGAAATATCTGGCGTTCATGAATGAGGAGCGCTCTTTTTTCACCACTGCTTTAACAGAACCGAATGAAGATGGAAGCATGTACCAAACAGGCTATGGAACATATCCTCTCCAGTTCCCTGGAGGTAGCCAATTCCTCGACTTGATCGATAAAAACAATAAGAAGTCCATTCTTCTTGTCAGCTCACCTCAAAGCGATTCTCTTCGTTGTTTGACTAAAAACGATGACGTTGCCATTGAGCTTGATTGCGAAAAGATTTTCTTCGATGAGTAAAATTCTCATACTCCTTCCAAGCACGGACTTTGACCCTTCAGAGTCCGCCATACCTTGGAAGATCCTAAGTGAAGCTGGTCATGAAATAACTTTTGGAACTCCTGAAGGAAGGAAAGCTTCAGCAGATCCCATCATGCTGACAGGAAAGTCTCTAGGACTTCTCGCCCCAGTTCTGATGGCCGATAAGAATGCCTTAAGCGCTTACTCTCAAATGGAAAACTCAAAAGAATTCACCAATCCCAAACCCTATTCAGAACTCTCTGTAGATGATTTTAATGCTCTCATTATTCCTGGTGGACATGCTAAGGGAGTCCGAGAGCTTCTTGAAAATGAAAGCATGCAAATGCTGACTTCTGAATTCTTCGACATGAACAAAATTGTAGGTGCCGTCTGCCATGGAGTCCTTCTTGCGGCGAGAGCAAAGCGTGCTGATGGCAAAAGTGTATTGTTTGGAAGAAAGACAACAGGTCTTCTTAAGAGACAGGAAAACCTCGCCTGGAATCTTACTCGTCTTTGGAAAGGAGACTATTATAAAACCTATCCAGGCATCACTGTTGAAGAAGAGGTCAAAGAGGTTCTTGAGTCACCAAACCATTTCATCCAAGGCCCAATACCCATCTCTCGCGATACGGAGAACAACCTCTCTCCGGGCTTTTGTCATGTTGAAGGAAATTATTTTTCGGCCCGCTGGCCTGGCGACTGCCATAACTGGGCACTCAAAATCAAAGAAGCACTCGCTTAGTTATCCTCTTTTTGAAGAACATAATTTAAAACAACTTTTGCTTTGGGAAGTGTCTCAGTATTATTTGTAATTAATGGGAATGCTTGAAACTCAACAGACACAAATTGATCCAACCCAAGTCCGTCATCAGACTTTGGGGGATAAAGTTTCAACAAGGGCTTGTTTCTATGATCAGTTGAGCCAAAAGTAAGTGTGAACTTCAAGCTTTTATCTTTGACTTCTATAAAACCACATAGAGTAGTTCTGCCCAGAGTTAAGAAATCAAAGTCTTGAATAATTTTAGAACTTTGATTTCGAGTTTCCCAGGTATCAGAATTTTGATCACGACTGAAAACATAATCATCTTTTTTCACAAAAACTCTGGTCTTACTTTTTTTCTCATCAATAAACCAATCAGGGCAACCTGGAAGATATTTAACATTATACCTGGCATCAACTTTTAAATTCATCTCTTCGTCTATCACAGATGCCAAAATGACTTCCCCTTCTCCGTTTACGTTGTGAGGACCTGAAAGTTTATTAACATTGAAAATAAATTGAGGATTCAAAAGTTTGAAGCCACCTCTACACTGGGAAGCAGGATTGGGATCTTGCTGGACATCCCTTCCGGCGAAAAGGAAGTCAAAAATATATGGATATCTGTCACGACCTCCCCACCATGGAAATCGTACACAATTATCTGCAGCTAAAGCGACAGAGGTTGGTTTTTCATGAAGAGAGAAAAGATTATTTCGTAAAAAGTTTAGGTTGTAATCAAACCTACTTTTGATTTCAAAGCCATTTTTGATTGTAAGAGACGGATAATCAACTCCCATGAATGTACTTGCCTCTTCATCATGCTCAAACCCAAGAACATGTGAGAACTCATGTAAAAGGACTGGTCGAAATGGACTTACAAGATTATTTTCCATCAAGATCTGATTGTAGTCACCTAGAGGAAGTGTATTAAAAACGAAGAGAGCAGGAAAAGCAGCCTCAAAAGGGACTTCTGACTTTGAGTTCCAGATTGAGTTAAAATCAAAAATTAGACTTCTTTCACCAGAATAACTCAAGTCACCACTGTCTGCTGCAAAGTAGATAAAACCTTTTCCTCTAAGATTCGCTTGATCATATTCCGTTCTAATAGATAGAGCTCCGAACTTACGAAACTGCTCCTTCCCATAATAATTAACCAGTTTAGAAATTTTTGGGTTCTCTGTGTTTCCGAGTATCAACTCAAGATCTGCATTTGCACAAGTTTCGCTAAAGATAAACTTGTCTGAAAAAGGAACCATCTTTTTTTCTGATGGATCGCATACCTTTTCCCATTGGCCATCATCATTTTTGACCATCCCACATTTCAGATTAATGGATGAATTATGCCAGTCAGACTCACTTCTTCTTAATCCTGAGCTATCATTTAATTCTTTCAGTTGAACAGCCAAAATATCGATGAGCCCTTTAGCTTGAATCGTGCTTTCAGTTAGAGGAAGAGAAAAATTTTCTCCACCATGATCAATACACCACGTAACAGGTTCACTACCCATGAACCATGGATTGTGGCGATCTACAATGTACTCACCACCACCAGCAGAAGTCCATCCCCCGTCATCATCCTCTTGCACAGTCTGCACATAGTTTGGAGTTGGCATAAAAACACTCTTTTCCTTGGAACAGGAAAAACTGATCATGAGCAAACTCAATAGCAAGATGGACTTTGGCAAATTCATGTAAACAAAATACCTCACAAAAGAGGCTAAAAGAAGAGATTATGTAATAATTTTATAAACTTAAGACTACGGCATTTAATTGATAGCAAGATAGGAATACATCAAAAGCGGAAATCTCCACCAAATTTAAGCTTTGGTTTAATAGGTTCATCATCAAAAGTAAAAACGAGATTGGAAGATGTTCTAATGAAGAGATCAAACTCTGTTCCATTTTCATTGAAGTGAAACTTTAGAGAACTATCACCGAAATAATCATACTCTAATATACATTCCAACTCTTTTCCATCGACTTCCAAGTAGCCAACTATCATTACTTTGTCCCATAATTTAATCATTTCCAGACTTCCAACATCTCCTGTTTTTGGGTAGGCATATCTGAAATTTACGTAGTTACTCGAATGTCTATTATAAACATGGGCCTGCTCAGTGGGGGTGAATGAAAACCGAGCAGAAGAATTAAACTCTCCTTCTTTAGAGCTGAAAGTTAAAAAATCAACAGTGTTCTGATCAGCAAAAAAGTCGAAATTAAGACTTAGAATAATGTCGGCTATATATTGATCTTCTGAAACTCCGTCAAAAATCGCCTTGTAAAGAGAAGGGTACTTGTCTCTCAAAATATCCTTTGGCAAATTATTTGGATCTAAATTTGTTCCTGAAAAGTGGGCTACTGAATCATAAACCTGGGTCTGCTTTTCATATAGAGCATGGTGAGCGTTGTTTATAACCTGTGTATAGTTTTGATATGTTCCCTCAGAAACAAAGCCTCTTGCAACAGATATAGCTGGAGCATCTTCATTCATCATATTCTCTCTATTATGATGACGTAATCCAAATACGTGTCCCAATTCATGAAAAATAACAGGCCTCAATGGTCCAATTATGTGATCTTTGAAGTTATACTCACTTAAATCGGGATACTCTTCAGAAAAGGGAAAAACTTTCTCGTATTTAGGAAAAGGTGTATTTTCAGGGAGCTTATCTACATAATCCCAAATAGTTTGACTGGAATCATCGCTTCTTCTCTGGCCACTATATGAGTAATCGCCTTTATCTCCTGCAATATAAATGAAACCTTTCCCTCTCATTTCAAACTGTGAGTACTCTGTTCTAATTGTAAAGCCTACAGAATTACGAAAAGTACTTTCTCCATAGTTCTGAATATATTTCTTAATTTTTGGATTTTGAATATTTCCCAATATAAATACGAGATCTGCCTCTTTACAATCTTCAACAAAAGAATAGTTGGTTGAAATCTTTTTTAAAACTGGATCATCTGGCTCTCTGAGATCTTTGCAATCTTTTCGATAAATTAAAGTATCATCCCTTATGACTCTTTTAACACCTGCAACACCACATTCTTTAATAGAATATCTTCTTATATCCAAAGGGTCATAGACGCTTCTTTTAGAATAACTTCTATTAGCAATTTCAAATTGTTTACTTAGTTCTCCAATTGCCTTCTCTATTTCGACTTTGGATTTCTCTTTGGAGAGAGAGAAGTATTTCGAATTGTGATCAAGACACCACTTCACTGTCTCTTTACCTATAAACCAAGGATTGTACCTATCAACTATAAGCTCACCTCCACCTGTGGACGTCCAACCACCATCATCATCGGAATGAACAGTTTGAGTTGTGTTTGGAGAGGGAACAAAAACCACCTTTTCCTTGGAACAGGAAAAGCTCAAAAGTAGCAAGAATGCCAATGAGACAGGTTTTAGAATTTGCATGAAGACAATCTACACGACGCGTCACACAATAAACAGACTGTCTGTAATAAATTCATTAATTTATGCCACGGAACAAAGGGTTAAGTTGTTGAATTTACGTCTATTCGAGTAAGGAAATAACCTGTGGCCCAGTATAGTTTCTATCCTTAAGAAAGAATGGAAGATTGAGACGTCCTTCGAGGTGTCCAGCTCCTACGGCAACAACGACTTTTGAATTCGGATTATCGCTGACATAACTATCAATCTCACTCGTCCAAGATGAGTTCCTCTTTGAGAAAATCTCTTTTCCAATAGAAGTTTTCTCCAACTGATCAACAAGTTTGGCTATAGCAGTTCGATTTTTGGAAAGATAGTAATCCTTGATTTTAGCGTATTGCCCGGCAAATTTTCTCACTTCATTTTGAAGCTGATCTTCAATATTTCCAAACATGAACTCCATCCAGGTTTTAGAATTTTTGATTCCATAGACTGTCAATTTCTTATGAAGTTTGACCAGATCATAGGGGTTGTCCAGCGACTTAACGATCTTCCCTTTTGACTTGGCATATTTTTCAATTCTTCTATCTATACTTTCAGGATGCGACTCCATCATTTCTTTTATCGTAAGAATCGTTCTTTGATGTGTTCGCATGAATGTCTCCAGCTTTTTCACAGTAGACATAGGGAGGAACTCCCCTGATGAATCTTTTTCAAGGGCAATTTGGATGATCAAGGTTAATGCTGCAATACTGAGATCTCTATGGCCCTTTTTAACAAACTTATTCTTGATTTCTTGTAGCTCTGGATTTTTAAAAACTTCATCGAGTTTTTCATTGGCCTTCTTAGAGAGCGCCACACCTGGATGGTGAACAATTTTTCTATCAGAAAAAATATCCATTACCAAAATTTGCATCATGGCCTTTGAGTTTTCTTCTGAACTTTCCACAAACACTACATCGGCGGCGTCAATCGCAGCTTTCATTTCATCTGTTAGATCACCCAAGTCTGTATGAAGTGTTCCTATCATCGTCAGATTCGCCCCATCTGAACTCTTCATGGTCTTAATATGATTGACAGGAATCACCTTGGTGGCACAGGAAGTAAAAACAAATAACACAGACAGAAGAAAGAAGCCCTTAAGCATATAAACTCCGAATAAAAATCATGATGACCCAAAATTTAGCAGAATTTCACACAGAATGACCATAAAAACAGTTATTTACTGGCTGAAATGTTTTCATACACCCTTTCCAAATTTACTCATTTTTCATATCTAGAACTGGAGAGGGTAAAAAGATGAAGAACGCAATATTGGCACTGCTCATGGTGCTTTCAACGAATACATGGGCGAACATTTCCAAAAAAGAATTTAAACTTATTAAAGAAGAGACGCTTCAGCGTTGGTATGAGTCTGACTACGAAGACAAGGAATACCACAATGGTAAAGCTTGTCAGGTGATCCTGACTAAAAGCTGGGACCTTTATGGTGGTTCAAATGATGTAGACACTATGACAGTCGAACTCGATGGGAAGGAATTCACTTTCATGTTGGATTCAGTTCTAAAACTCAAGCGAAAAACATTCTCCAAAGTTAAGTTGAATGGTGTAGAAAAATTTCAAATGAAACGAACATTCATCAATCGTTATGAAGGAATTCAAAATCAAATGTTCCTCGCCTTTTCAACCAAAACGGGGAAGCTTACTGATGTGAAACTTGTCTATATGCAAGGTGAATATGGAACACCGACAAACTACTATACCTTCATTGAAGACAAAGCATTAAGAGAAACTGTCAGCTGTAATCTTGAGTGGGATTAGGGCATCGCAAAGATGCCCAATTACTCACTTTAGTTTTTGAACGACTTTTAAAACTTCTGATGGCTCTGCCCGTTTCTTATAATCGGGATCAGCGTAAGCAAATCTAATGACACCCTTTTTGTCGATGACATAAGTTCCAGGAAGAGGAAGCTCATTACTTGTATTGCCTTGTGACTCTTCCAAATCGATTCCAAACTTTTTATACACGCCTAAAGTATCAGCATCAAGAGCAAAGGCCAGTCCCATTCGTTTGGCTATGTTGTTATTTTCATCTCTGTACACATCAAAACTCAGGTTCAATTTGTCCTTGGTCTTTCTGATCAAGTTCCACTTATCTGGAGCTAATGCAATAACTTTTGCACCGGCTTTTTCGAATTCAGTATTTAGAACTTCGTATTCCTTGAGTTCTAACTGACAGTAAGGGCACCAATGTCCTCTGTAAAAAGTCAGGACTAGTTGATGCTTCGAATATAGATTTTTAATTGGTGTAATTATTCCCCGTTCATCTTTGAGAGCAAAAGAAGGTAACTTCCTACCAACTTTTAGAGTACGGTTTTCGATTCCTGATGCTTTGAGTGATTCAAGTCCATTTTTCATGACTTGCTTGACCTGATCTGGCATTTTTTTGGAAGAGGCATTCGCTCTGGCATCAAGCCTTTCTTTTAGCGATTCAGCATGAGCAGAGAAAACCAACAGTAGCGAAAAGATTAACGTCTTCATATTTCCATCCTTTTCTTTCTTGGTGAAATGAAAACATGAAACGTTACAGTTGTCCTGAAATTAATAACAGAATTGAGTATCTTTGTGGATGGATAAGGTTTTGTTCACCCCATTGTAATCAAAGCACAAGAAGTCACCTTGATCAGTTTCACTCATTACATAAGAACCTAGTTCAAAACAGGATTGGGGATCGAGATAGTATTCAAAAAGTCTTTGATCATGTGACGGTTGACCATGATAGAGAACCAATTCATGGAAAAAAGATTGGCAGTCGAGAATAAAAGTCCATTCCTTCCATGGAGTTTCAAGCACCATCATATAATCAAAATTATCGGCGTACTCCCAGCTGGTCACTAGGATACGATACGAATCTTCGTTGGATGCTTTCAAAGAGAAGCTATTTAGAGACAAAATAAGGGTCAAGGCCAAAAGCCGAATAGTTTTCATACTTTACATTAGTCCGCTGTCTTAGGGATCGAATATGACTTATCTCACTTTTCCCTACTCCCGCCAACAATTCTTCGCCCTTCAGGAATCTGCGAAAATAAAGATAAGTGTCTTGAATTACTCCAGTCCGAGCGTTTTACTCAACTTAACACCCTAATAAACCGATAATAGAGACAAGGAGTAGTTTTTAAAAGGTGAACCTATGACTATTTCAAAGAATTTGATGAACATTCTCATAGCCTTGGGATTGGCGGTGTTTATTACCATGTTTGCATCCATGGGCTACAGCTCAACGGGTGGCGCAACCGGAACAGGAATCAATCATCGACTATTTGTTCTCCTAGGCGGAAATATTTCTGGCGGAGGCTATATTCAGTTTCTCACCTACTTTGCTTTCTTCTGGTCACTGTTTGATATTTTTGAAAAAAGGCGACTCATCAAATGGGAAGAAAAATCAATAAAGAAGAAGTATCTGCCAACCAATGAGAAACATCTTTTGATGGCTAACGATCTTCGTGAACTACAGTTCAAGATGTCTGATCTTGAAAAAGAAAATAAATCTTCTATGCTCACTCAAATGATCAAAAAGGCATGTGTAAAGTTCAGAACCACTGCTTCTATTCCTGAAGTTATTGAGATTATCTCGATTCAGACAGAAATTAATAAAGATAAATCTGAGTCCAGCCAGAGTAATATCCGTTATCTCACCTGGGTGATTCCTTCAATTGGATTCATTGGAACAGTACTTGGGATTTCTCAGGCCCTGATGATAGCTAATAGTGGAGATATGAATCTCATTACTGCAACACTTGGTGTTGCTTTTGATACAACTCTAATTTCTCTTATTCTTTCAATTGTCATCATGTGGTTCTTCCACAACTTGCAGGAAGAGACAGACAATCTTCATGCAGGAATCAGAGAATACGTGATTGAAAACCTCGTGAACCGAATCGAGATCTGATGAAACGTAGAGAAACAAACGTCTTTTCAATTGCCTTTCTTGATCTCCTCTCCGGAGCTCTTGGAGCGGTGATCATTTTGTTTGTCGCTGTTCCAAAATCAAAAGTTGAGGATCCGACAAAGAAAGAAATTAAAGAAAAAGAAGGCTTCGCCAGGCAGATGACCATCGAGGCCCAAAAAGATATGATGAGTGACTATAAGGCCATTCTCAATATCAAAGAGGAACTGGAAAAGAAAGTCTCCGAGCTTGAAGGAAAAAATAGAGATCTGACCACCAAGAACAAAGAACTTCAATCTCAAGCCAGTGAGAAGTCGGCAAAGAAAGAGCCTAGTGATCGTCAAACTGCTTCAATTCCTGTCGATGTCGGGTTCAAATTCAAGGGGAAAAGGGTCGTCTTTGTGATCGATGTTTCAGGCTCGATGTTCATGGAAGACAAAATTGGACAAGTCAAGGCCGGTCTCAAAATGCTTATTACATCCATGGGTGAGGATTTTCATATTGATGTCGTTCATTTTCCAGATGGTATGGCGAGAGAATATCGCTATCTATGGGGACATCCAAAACAAATGACAAAAAGAAACAAACAAGTGGTTTATCGCTTCTTGCATGACCTCCGTCCATGGGGAGCCACCCCTACCAGATCAACCATGCAATTTGCTCTTCGGAACTACAAAGATGCTACTGACATAGTTCTTCTTTCAGACGGAGCACCAACAAGATCAAACAGTAAGCAGACTGATGATATCTACACAGTGATGTCTGATATCAAATCGAGAAACTCCAGAGATGTCCAAATTAACACTATTGGTGTCGGCTCTGACTTCTTGATGGATACCAACAATCCCAAATATATCTTTCTTAAACGAGTAGCAGAACAAAACAAAGGCTTCTTTGTTGGATTTTAAAAAAAACTTTCTTGATCACAAACTCTTCTGGGGATTTATTTCTTTTTTCCTCTCAATACTCGTCGTGTTGAAGTTTGTTTACTCACCTTGGGTCAACAGGGCCAATTTGAATGCCAATATCTTCTATTCCATGGAGCCAAAGCTAAAATGGATTGTGAAGGCTCAGGAGGTGTACAAAACAAAGCGCGGCACCTATGCAATTGACCTGAAATCCTTGCTGGAAGAGACACATTCAGTAGAACCCAAGAAAATCCCTCTCGACCTGGCGGAACAGGTTGAAAAGCTTCCACACTTTCCTGGAATGACATTTGCTACTACTCACTCTGGCCCTAAATATTATTTTGAAATCAAAGCGGCTGATGGAGACAATTATCTGGTACAAGCTAGCTTTATGGGTTTTGCGAGTTGGGGTGAAGACATCTGGCAAATCGATAAAACTGGAATCATCGTCAATAAAGTCAAATCAAGACTCCTACAAAGCGCAAAAGACGATGCCTTGAGAGACAGGGCCCTTTCTTGGTGGCTATTAGGTTCTTTAGTGCTAGTTCTCTGGGGATTGGGAGAGAAACTATATAGATTGATCAACGGAAAAAGTCCGGCCAAAGATGTGCCGACTTCAAGTCAATAGTTCATCTGAAACATCACTCACTTCAATCTGTAATTCGACATCTTCGTATCTTTCAGGCAATTGAGAGAGTTTTGAATTGATTAACTGACGAAGTTTTTTGATAGAAACCAATCCTTCATCAGACCTTTTCCATATGGCGTAAAGTTTGATTTCTAGAGGTTCACCAATATCAAAAATTTTCAAGCCTTCATATTGATCAAGAGGATTTTCAGGAACAAACATCACACATCTTCCTCGTTCGCACAGGTTTCTAGTATAACTAGGGTGATCGCTTGAGATGGTTTCTTTTGGAATAATTTTATTCTTTCTCAAATGTTTTCGAATTGTTCTATTCATACTCTCATCTTGAGAAGTTTCGGCAAATGGTATATTAATCAAAAGGTCTTTTGGATTTTTGAACATTTCAAAGAGTTCACTTGAGCAACAAAACTTCACTTTGAATCCACCGATTTCTTCAAAAGAAAGTCCTTTTCGCTTTGGGCGAGTTATTGATATCCCCCAATCGCAGTGATCATTTGAAAGAGAATCAAGAAGGAACTCATGTCCCACAATTCTCATAGTATTAACTGTTCCATAAGGGGCAAAGAAATCCCAGTACTGAGAAGTAAATTCAACAGCAAGGTCACTTGAAATAGTTTCTTCAATTCCAACATTTACAGGATAACCACCCAACTGTTTCTGGGAGAACTTTTCTAAAAGCTTAAACCCTTCTGCAAAAATATTTTTAGTATGCTCAAATAGCTCTTCACCTTCAGCTGTCAGAGTCATCGAACGAGATCTTCTTACAAAGAGTCTGTGGCCGACTGTATTCTCAAGTTTTTTAAGTTGCTCTGATAAAGTAGAAGGGGCCAGACCCAAGAACTGAGCAGTTTTTTTCATGGATTGGTTTCGGGCCATCTCATGAAAGTAATAAAGATGATTCCAATTCAAGTCTTTTAAGTTCTGCATAGACACAGTCAAACATGATATCGTGTCATTATCAACCCCACTGTTCGGAATTACCGAACTCAAAGTCTTACTAATAGCCGAAATCACTAGGATATCTCTATTATTCATTGAATAGAAATAAATTATACATGGAGGAAATGTGTCAGAAAATCCACCAATCACCCTCAAAAAGGCCAGAAGGGAGGATATGAACAAAATCGCTCAATTCATCAGCTCTTCAGCTGAATGGTATCGACCACTTATCGATGAAAAGGATCTAGGCGAACACTTACCCGACCAAAAATGGATGGAGAAAAATTACCATCTCAGAGATTTTTATATTGGTGAGAACCACAAGAATCAGGAGTTTGGAACAATTTCACTACAATATTTCGGTGACATCACATACCTTGGATACATTTATCTAGATACTAGATTTGTAGGAAAAGGATACGGGAAAAAGCTAATTGATCATGCAAAAAAAATAAGTTTGAAGAAAGGTCAGGAAGCAATGATTCTAATATCTCATCCAGAAGCAAAATGGGCCATTCGCGCGTATGAAAAATATGGTTTTGAAAAAAAACTCGAAGCAAAATCAGAAATACTTAACTATAGAAACGGTTTGATGAAGCCATATTATGAAGAAGGTTTTCATCTCTACGAGTACAAGTTATGAAATACATCACAATCATTACGATGCTGATCATCTGCATTGGCTGTCAGCAACAGGATTCAAAGAATTTTAAATTCGCAGTTTCTGGAGAATTCAAACCTTTCAGTTATATTGACAAAAAAGGCTCACTCAATGGCTTCGATGTTGAAGTTGGAAGATTAATTTCAGCCAAGCTTGGACTTGAGGCAAAACCAATTAGATACAAATTTGCAGGAATGATTGAGGGATTGAAGGCCGGTCGGTTTGACGCCGCTGTTGCAAGTCATACCATCACAGAAGAGAGAAAAAAATTCGTCAACTTCAGCTCACCGTATTATTATTCTGGTCCTCATGTTTTTTCGAGATCAGATGCTAAAGACATTTCCCTAAAAGATCTTGAAATAGCAGTTTCAAAAGGTTCAACCTACGAAAAAGCAGCAAAAAAATACACTAATAATATCAAGGTTTATGATAGTGACATCACTGCTCTCGAAGCCCTGTCAAAAGGAAGACATCAAGTTGTCATTACAGATTTGATCACAGGAAGCATGGCGATCAAGAATGGCCTGGAAAATATTCATGCTAACCAATCTCTCGGTGCCAGTGCTCAAGGAATTGCAATTGCCAAAGAAAATAAAAAACTGCAAGACCAAATCAATACCGCTCTTAAGGAAATGAGAAGTAACGGAACTCTCAAGCAGCTTAGTATGAAATATTTTAAACGGGATATTACTAGTAAAGATAACAGTAAATGAATTTTTTAATCACATTTATGGATTCGGCTCCTCTTTTTTTAAAAGGGATGGGGCTGACTTTATTGATTACTTGTCTCTCGCTACTCTTTGCCACCCCCCTAGGTCTTCTTGTCATGGCTGCGGGAAAATCTCAAAACAGACTACTGAAAGCCTTTACAAGATTTTATATTTATTTGGTAAGGGGAACACCTCTAATCGTACAAATATTCATACTCTATTTTGGGTTGACAGATATAATTAAGCTTGAAGAGACCATAGCCGCATCTCTGGCATTAGCGTTTCATAATGGAGCTTATCTTGCTGAAATTTTCCGTGGAGCGATCGATTCGATATCTAAAGGTCAATTTGAAGCGGCAAAAAGTCTTGGTATGAGTCGACTTCTCACATACAGAAAAATCATACTTCCCCAAGCTTTTAAAAGAGCTCTTCCGAGTATTGGGAATCAATTCATCATAGCTCTAAAGGATTCATCATTAGCAGCTTTCATTTCTATGAATGAGCTCTTCAATATTGCCACAACTCTTGGAGCCAACAACTTCGATCAGATGACTTATCTCTTGATTGTTTCAATCTATTACCTGATTCTCGTAAGCTTCATTACCCTGATGACCAATCTTCTTGAAAAGAGGTATTTCTATGTTGAATGAAATCATCAAATTGGAAAAAGTGAATAAAAGCTTTGGGGTTCAGAAGGTCCTTAAGGACATAAATCTATCGTTCAATGCAGGCGAAGTCACTGGAATTATCGGTCCAAGTGGATCAGGTAAAACTACTCTAATCAGATGCCTGAACTATCTTGAAAACTTTGAAGGCAACTATCTTTTCAAAAATGAAGAAACAAACAGAACTGGGTTTAATGTAGATAAATTTAGAATTCATTTTGGAATGATCTTTCAACATTTCAACCTCTTCCCTCACTTGAACGTGAGAGAAAATATTTGTGTTGCACCTATTCATGTTAAAGGTATTTTGAAATCGGAAGCTCGCGAGATGGCTGAAAACTTGCTGACAAAAGTCGGTCTTTCTAACAAAGCTGACCAATATCCAAATAATCTTTCAGGTGGTCAGAAACAAAGAGTAGCGATAGCACGCTCTTTAGCTATGCAGCCCGAAATTTTATTATTTGATGAACCGACAAGTGCTCTTGATCCCGAAATGTCGATTGAGGTCCTTGAAACCATTAGAGAACTGAAGGACAATGATCTCACTATGATTGTTGTTACCCATGAGATGAAATTTGCCGAGGAAGTTTCTGATAGAGTTATATTTATGGATGAGGGGTCCATCATAGAAACAGGGTCACCAAAAGAAATATTTAATTCCCCCAAAACAGATCGGTTGATCAAATTTATTAAAGGAAGAGAATGACATGAGTAAAAAAAATAAAATACCAGTCTTCTTTCACAAGAGTCAGCTGGACTTCCATCCAAAATATGAATGGGCGCTAGGAAATAGAATCAAGCATCCTGAGACTACAAGAAGGGCTGAATCTATTTACAAGGAACTAGGTTCAAACAAAGATATTTTTGATATTATTGAACCTGACAGGATTCCACTCAAGGCCATACGAGATTCCCATAGCTATCAACTGATCACTGTTTACAACACTGCTTCTCAACTCCCAGATGATCAAACCTTCTATCCTAGTGTCTTTCCGCAAAGGATGAAGGCCAAACCAGACCCGACCAATATCTTCCATTCAGGTTTTTATTGCTTTGATTCAGGGACACCACTCAATAATAAAACCTGGACAGCTGCCTCATGGAGTGCTGCTTCCGCCTATTATGCCGCAAACTACGTTTTAAAAGAAAAATCGAATATAGCTTATGCTCTCAGCCGTCCTCCTGGACATCATGCATCGAGAGACACTTATGGAGGCTATTGCTACTTTAATAATGCCGCCATCGCTGCAAGACTGATGAAGAAAAAAGGCCGCGTTGCCATTCTTGATATTGATTTTCATCATGGAAATGGAACTCAGGAAGTTTTTTACAATGATGACAAAGTACTGACCATTTCGATTCATGGAGATCCACGACACCATTTTCCATATTTTTGTGGGTTCTCTTCTGAAGTGGGAACAGGAAAAGGTGAAGGTTATAACATGAACATCATCCTTGAAGATGGGACCAAAATTAATGAGTACATGAAGACTCTAAAGGATGTCGTTTTACCATATCTAAAAAGATTTGAACCACAGTATCTAATCATAGCAGCTGGATTTGATACCTATCATCTCGATCCTATTGGAAAATTTTCTTTGAAGACACCAGACTATAAAAGAATCGGAAAACTTATCAAGGATTTGAATCTTCCAACTGTCGTTTTACAAGAAGGTGGTTATTTCACTAAAGACCTTGGAAAGAATGTCGCAAGCTTCATGAAGGGTTTTCTCTAGAGCTTGCGATACCAAACATTCATGGATTCAATTTGACCGGATATATCAGTATTGTTTTTCAACGTACCACTGAACTCATATCCTGATTTTGAAAAAGTGATATTCATTGCAGGACTGGCTGCTCTAGCAATTGTATAGGCGGTTTTAATTCCCGCTTCTTTCATCTCTTGATCCATCGAGTGAAGTAGAGAATGAGCATATCCATTCCCACGAGCTTTAGGAATCGTTGCGAAGTCGGTCATCTCAACATTTTCACTGTTAAAATCAATTTCACAGGATGCAATTGAGACCAATTCTCCACTTTCCTCGATACCAAACATCCTGACGTGTGAGTCAAGACATTCCTTGATATAAGCCTCTTCAAAAATAGGAAATGGATAGGAATCGAAAACTTGTCGATATATTTCAGTAATCTCTTTTGTATCAGAAAAGCCAAGCTCTCTCACTTGATGATTAATAGATGGTCCCCTTAATGTCTCTTTAGACCTTGCCGTTTCAATAATGTGATCGATACGCTTTTCATTTATAGATGCCCTGTTTTCGTCTCGATACTTTGATAAAAACAAACCGTCCTGTTTCCCATTAAAAAACCGAGGAACACGAGCCTCAACATCAAAGTCATTTTCTTTAAAAATCTCTTCATATTCAGCAGGAATTTTAGCAAAAATTTTTCCGTAATCTTGCTTCTCTGCAATCTCTTCGACGAGCTTCAAACTTATTTTTGGATCTCGCTTATTACATTTCATTAAATAGACTCGATCATTACTAGGACCATGTTGAATCAACGTCCCTTTTGTCTTTTCTATCTTATCGTAACTCACCTATTACCTCACATACTGGTTTGTGGAACCATCTCTACGAGATTGACACTCGCCAAACGTTGAAGAAGAGTTGGAAATCTTTCCTGAATATCATCACTCGTTTCTTCGGACTTCAAGGCCAGCCTTTCAATTTCGCGAAGAGGAATCTTTCCATCACACAGTTGCCATGTGATGACCAGGTCCTGGTTAGTAGCAAAAATGTCCCCCTCAGGATTAATCAAGACAATTTGTTCATTTTGATCTTTTGCAAGTTTTCCTTTTTTTAAGGGGTAAATCATGTCAAATGGTGTGTTCATTTATATATCCTTCATATTCGCTCCGGCCTAAGCCGGAGCTGGTCCGAGTAAGGAGTCGTTGTTCGCGTGTGAACAAATCTTATTCTACAGTCAAAGAAAGGGTTTCTTCTGTAGTTGTGTCTGCGATCTCAACTTGAGGTGGTTTGCAGGTTACAATGACCTGGTCCATATCTGCAGCAATGAGTTCAGTATTTGCAGGGACTTCAATCGCTCTCAATGTCAGCTGATTATTTAACGTCAGTCTGGTTACATCTATTCTCAGTTCTTTTGGAAGATCTTTTGGTCTTCCCTTGAGAATGACAAATTCATTAATTGGAATCACAACTCCGCCCATTTTTGTTCCTTCAGCAACACCTGTAAATACAAGTGGTATTTCTACATCAATCACTTCGCCTGGGGTGACGGCATGAAATGAAATATGCATGAGTTGTCTGGAGACAGGAGAACGTTGAATATCATCCATTTTCAAACGATATTTTTTTCCATTCCATTCTGTTTGAAAAAGTTGACCAGTTCTCAACGAGTCAACAGGTGATTTTGTCAAATCAAACCAGACGGGAGTCGAATCTACTTCTTTTCCATAGATACTAGCTGGAATGACTTTCATTTTTCTGTTCATATCCAGAACTCTCCCAGAAAGACCTTCTTTTCTAGGTTCCAGATTGATTATGGGATCCATAAAACCTCCTGATGTTTTATTAAAGTTAAATGCCTGATAGGCACAAAAGGCATTAAACCAAACCACCAGGTTGATTTGAATGAATATCGAATCATGTTCGGTTTTTCCTAACTCAGTCTTTTTCTCCTGAGATATAACCAAGTGATCCTATATAATTTCGATATATGAAAAACCTCGTAATTTTAGCCTTTTGTCTATTTTTGATTTTCTGGGCAACTAAATCTCAGGCCCTTTGCACGATAAAGCAAAAAAGTTTTCTCAGAGAGCAACCGAATACTCAATCCTCTAAGTTGAAGACACTTCCCCGCTATACTCCTCTTGAAGAAATCAGCAGGACAGACAAATGGGTTCAAGTCAAAGGGGTCAACTACACAGGTTGGATTTTTCATACTCTGGTTACAGAAGACATTCATTGCATGATC
>JBFEVX010000087.1:0-15723 GCA_041546685.1 Bacteriovoracaceae bacterium
AAAGTCTGCCTGAGAAGCTCACCACTAGAAGTAGTGAGCATATACGAGTAGGGTTCTCCACTCATTTGGTCTTTCATAATCATTTTTACTCAAGCTGATTGAGTAACTTTGAAGTAGAGAAAGTTGAAAACCTTCTTTGAATATCCCAAATCTGAGTCCAGGACGATAGTTGTAATAACCATTATTGTTCTTAATAAACTGATTTCTATCAGCATTTAATTCATGAAGAATATCAAATGCCATTCCTTCAACTTTTGAGAAGTTAAATCTCTTTCCGTGCTTGAGCCACGCTTGAAGAATCAGATCATGATCATAGAGTGAAGTATAGAAGAGTGTTCCGTACCATTCTAGGAACTGACTTTTGAAGTCGATAAAGTCGTACCCTAAGATTCCAAAGCGAATATCAGAGGTCTTATCCTTTCTTCTGTCCCAGAAGTCTCCAATACGATCGACTTTTCTAAACTCTGCATAAACGCGGATTGGTAGACCGAAGAGATAAGGAGTTTGATGTCCTACAAGTGGTGAGAATTGCTTGTCGGTATAAGTAATAGTTGCATCAGACTTAGTGTCATTGTCGTAATAAACACCTGCGTAACTGTTACCTAGCCACTCTTTCCAAGTGTACTCACCACGGATTACGTTTTGAGTGATGAGATCGTATGCATCACCTAGGTAAACGGTCTGGGAAAAAATATTTAAATTGAATCGACCAGCATGGGATGGTGAGAGGGTTACGGTAAAAACAGCGATAAATATAAATAGTAATTTTTTCATTGTTGTATAATATAGAGAAATTAAAAAAAGTACCACTAAATAAGTGTGATCAACAAAAAGTTAAGAAACTAAAATTGAGCAGAATGCTTGCGTATAGATAACATTTGGAAAAATTATGTTCTTAGAATTTTATCACATGGCCTTCGAAATTACTTTCATTGTATTGGCCTTCTTTTTTGTCATCAGTTCAATTGATGAATTGATCATTATTGCTTGCTACATAGGGTTGCAATTTTTCAAACTCTTTTCTTTCAATAAAAAACACACCAAATTAAAAACTGCTGAGTTGAAGAAAGAAGAACAGAAGCCAGTTGCAATCATGATTGCCTGTTGGGATGAAGCCGAGATTATTTACGATAATCTCAAACGAACTTGTGAGAACTTGAAGTACTCCAATTATAAAATCTTTGTAGGGACTTATCCAAATGACAAAGAGACACAAGCGGCCGTGGATCGAGCTTGTCTCGAATGCCCACATGTTTTCAATATTGTGGTTGATCATGAAGGGCCGACAACCAAGTCTGACAATTTGAATTCCATTTGGAAAGGAATCAAGAAGTACGAAGCAGAACATAAGACAAAGTTTGAAATATTTGCCATTCACGATGCCGAAGATGACATTCCTGCTTTTGGACTGGCCGTTTTTAATCACTTGATTCCAAGAAAGAGTGTTGTTCAGCTTCCAGTACTTCCAAAGAGTGTACGATGGCGAAATATTGTTGAAGCGACCTATATGGATGAGTTTGCATTTAACCATCTGATTACTCTGAGAACCAGGGAATGGCTTGCTCATAGTATCCCAACCGCCGGAGTTGGTTGTGCCTTCTCTCGCGAGTTTATGGAATATGCTGACAAGAGTAATGACCACAAAGGTCCTCTTGGACTTGAAACTCTAACAGAAGATTATGAACTTTCTCTCTTGAACGCCCAGTTTAAGGGAGAAGAAATGTTTTTCGATTCTTTACTTGAGACAGATAATGAAGATGACAAGTTGATCGATCACATCCCAGCTGTTCGAAGTAACTTCCCAAGAAAACTTGGACGAGCGATTGTTCAAAGAAGTCGTTGGATTTTGGGTATTACGCTTCAAGGTACCAAGCATCTTGGTTGGAGAGGGAATTTTTCATTCCGTTATATGCTTTTTAGAGACAGAAAGGCCTTGATTACCAATATCATTAACTTGATAGGGACTGCTTATCTTCTTCTTTTTATTCTCGATATGTTTGTCTTTAAAGAAATTCGTATTGAAAAATTTAGCCTACTTGATAAAAAAGTCATCAATTATGCCATCTATTTTAATTTGGCTTCGATGTTCATCTTGATGGGGATCAGAGTTGTTACTGTTAGTATCATTTACGGTATTATTCACGGTGTGATGTCAGTTCCTAGAATTCTTTTTGGAAATATCATCAATGGGATCGCGTCTCTAAGAGCAATTAAAATTTATCGCTCGACTATGAAGCAAAATGTTCTACCACGTTGGGAAAAAACCACCCACGACAAGGGAGAGGCTTCTTAGTATTTAGAGGTCAAATTTTTGTAAAAAAAAAAAAGGCCGCGAATGCGGCCTTAAAAGTATTACCAACGGTTACGTTGTGGTCTTTCTCTTTTTTCTTGTGGCTTGGCTTCATTAACACGAAGTCCTCTACCATCAAGTTCTTGTCCATCAAGCGCAGAAATAGCTTCAGCTGCTTCATCGTTTGTAGACATTTCAACAAAAGCAAAGCCTTTGCTTCTTCCAGTATCTCTATCAGTAATAATTTTACATGATGTTACGTTTCCGAAAGCTGCAAAATGATCAGCAAGTTGTTGTTCTGAAACGTTGAATGATACGTTTCCTACATAAAGTTTGTTACCCATAAGAATCTCCTCTTGATAGGGTTTAATAAAAAGCAAATGGATCAAGAGAAATAGAGACAGATAGGCTGAAAATATAAAACTAAATCAATAAGCATGTTTAATTTATCATTGATTACTGCGTTGTGCAATAGGGCTTGTAAACTCCCACTTTATTCGGTAACAAAGGTCCTAACTACTTAGTTTTTATCTAGATTATTTCTCTCATCGATTTTTCTATTTGAATTCTAATCCTTTCAATAGGGGAGCAAAATAGTGAAATCAGATGGACAAGACCTAAAGGGCTGGGCCCTCTCTTCTGAAACATATAAAAAACAGTACGGTGTTCACCCGCGAAAGCAATCTAAGACCATTGACCGAAAGCTTGGTTTCAAAATACCAAAAATTGAGGATAAGCTTCAGCAGAAATACCGAGCCTATTATAGAGATAATGATTTAAATAGCAGAAAACAGCATTATGAAGGAACTCAAACCTGGAT
The DNA here is from genome assembly GCA_041546685.1 of Bacteriovoracaceae bacterium. GTDB lineage: Bacteria > Bdellovibrionota > Bacteriovoracia > Bacteriovoracales > Bacteriovoracaceae > M0603. The sequence goes on from JBFEVX010000087.1 coordinate 3,111, forward strand.
TGGACTTCACCCTCAAGTCCTGCAAACTCCTTATTCCGATATACATCACTGTCTTTCTCTTTTGCTTGGTAAAGAGATTAACAGCATTGTAGATATTGGGGCAGGTTATGGACGAGTCGGGATTGTCGCCAAATCCTTATTTCCTGAAGTCGAATTCCTTGGATTTGAGATCATTAAAAAGCGATCGATCGAAGGAAATCGAATTTTTAAAAAATTTGGATTAGATGATTGCTCAATTTCGAACGAGAATGTTTTAAGTGAAGACTTTCAATTACCTCTGGCACAAGTCTATTTCATTTACGATTTTAGCGAAGCGGAAGATATTTGCTTGATACTCGATCAACTCAAAAAGCGTTATGAGTCATCAAAGTATTTCCTGATTACAAAAGGAGACAGAGTCGATTCAATGATTGAAAGAAAATATAAAGTCTTCTGTAACTCTAAAAAAGCGATCACTTTCAAAGATATGAGAGTGTATTCATCACTTAATGAACCAAGTGATAGGAAAAAAAGTCGACTTATCACCTGAAGGCACTGTTTTTACTCATGGAGACACTGTCTTTGCTTGAAGCATGGAAGTAGTGTATAATGGACTAAAGAATCGTGTTATAGTTCAATTCGGCCTACCTTACTGATTTATAATTCTAATTCATCATTTCTTACCAAAATTCATTTTTGTTAAAGACACAAATTGGCGGACACATGAAAGAATCTGATTATGAACTAAAGAGTTCGAAAAAAACATCTATGGTCGATCGAAAAGATCATAAGGAATCGATTGGAAAAGATGTGATTTCAGTAGATTTCGGGCTTGGAACAATTACCAGCATTCAAAAACTAGATGATATTCTCGATGACTTTTTTGTCGTCGAATGTATGCAGTCGAATCTGAAAAATTTTATTCCAACACGAGATAAAGCAGGCTTCCGTTATGTAAGCACGAAAGATGATTTGAATAATTCACTTGAATCTCTTAGCAATGAATATTGTCTTTATTTCACAACAAAAAAGGATAGGATTAATTTCTTTAAAACCTCTTTGTCTTGTGAAAATTTCGATGATTTGATTCAGATCATCTCAGAGATGAGTAGACTTGATGATTTGAGCCAGGTAGAAAAAAAGATTTTTTCAAAAATCCTGGACTCAATCCTATTGGAAATTTCCTATGTGATGGAATATGGAGTTGAAGACTCCAAACATTTCTTAGAGAGTCATCTCGATATCGCGATTTAATATAAAATGAAATTTAGATATAAAAAAAGCCGATCAATGATCGGCTTTTCTTTTAATATGGCACTCCCAAGGGGATTCGAACCCCTGTTACCGCCGTGAAAAGGCGGTGTCCTAGACCGGGCTAGACGATGGGAGCATTTTCGAATTCTGCTTTCGTCTATTTTGAAGATGGTGATCCCTCTGTGACTCGAACACAGGACCCTCTCCTTAAAAGGGAGATGCTCTAACCAACTGAGCTAAGGGACCACATCTTTCAAACGTGAGATCGAATTTAAGGTTTTCTCGGTTTTCTGTCAACTTGAAATATAAAAATATTACTCAAAATACAGGGGCTTGAGTTAGACAGACTTGCCGTTTTGTGCGACTTGTCTTATGTTAGCCACCAATCAAATTTTAGGTGTTTATAAATTGGAAAAATCACAGCAAAATCCAGAAAAAAAGGTCGCTCTCCACACCTTGGGATGCCGTCTGAATTTCTCAGAAACCGGCTCAATCGCCCAAGGATTCGCGGATAGAGGCTACAAGGTTGTCGAGTTTGGCGAGCCTGCTGACGTGGTTTTCATCAACACCTGTACCGTCACAGATAAGGCCGATTCCACCTGTCGAAACCTGATTCGAAAGGCCCATAATTCATCCCCTGAGGGGAAGATTGTGGTCGCTGGATGTTACTCTCAAATGGAGCCGGAAACGATCGCCAATATGCAGGGAGTGGATCTGGTTCTTGGAACAACAGAAAAATACAAGGTTTTCGAATACCTCAATGAGGAAGAAGAAAACAAAATATTTGTAGATAAGACTCATGAGTTTTATGGGGCGGCGACGACTCCAAGTGAAGGACACACTAGGGCCTTCTTAAAGATTCAGGACGGCTGTAATTATATTTGTAGCTTCTGTATCATTCCTTTTGCCAGAGGGCGCTCAAGAGCGATTTCAATCGCCGATGCTCTCACTGAGGCCAAGGAATTAATTGCACGTGGATTCAAGGAAATTATTCTAACTGGTGTAAATATCGGAGAGTATGAAAACAACTCCGGAGAAAAACTTGCTGATCTGGTTCAGCAGTTACTCGATCTTGATGGTCTTGAGAGACTTCGTTTGAGTTCAGTAGAGCCAAATACGATTACTGATGAGTTGCTCGAAGTGATGAAGTCTTCTCCTAAGTTCCTCGATCATTTTCATATTCCACTTCAAAGCGGTGACGATGATATTCTTCGTGAGATGAGACGAAAGTATTCAGTTGAGGATTACAAGAAAATCATCAACAAGATCATTACGGCCTTCCCGAACGCTGGAATTGGAGCTGATGTGATCTGTGGCTTCCCTGGTGAAACCGATGAGCAATTCCAAAATACCTATAACCTGCTCAAGGAACTTCCAATCACTCATTTTCATGTTTTCCCTTACTCAAAGAGAAAGGGAACTACCGCAGCGAAACTCGATAATCACATTCACCATGACGTGAAAAAGGGAAGAGTCAAAACCCTCATGATGTTTGGTGATGCCAAGCTTTCCATGTTTGCTGAAGATCAGATAGGAAAGAATTCAAAAGTCCTTTTTGAGAGAAGAAACAGTGAAGGTTTCTGGGAAGGATACACAACAAATTTTGTGAGAGTGATTGCCAAGTCTGATGCTGATTTGAAAAATGAAATTCGATCAGTCCACCTGACAAGCGCCCAGAATGGACGCCTGTACGGTGAACTTATTCACTAGAAATAATCTTTTTGAAATTTGATTTCCGATCTTTCTGGACCGTAAGCAAGGATTCCAACTGGAATACCTACGAATTCTTCAATCGTTGTGATGTAGTTTTTAAGCTCATCAGAGAGTACTTCTCCCTTGAAGTCATCATTGAAAGAAGGCATATCTTTTAGGATCGGCTTAACTTTGGAAAGGTCGATTCCTGGATAGGCGCAATCGATTGTCTTCCCTTCATATTCGTATCCTGTACAAATTTTGATGTTTTCAATACCAGCAAGTACATCAAGTTTTGTAAGGGCAATAGAAGTGATATTTGAAGCTTTGACGGTGTATTTCAGAAGAGGAAGGTCGATCCATCCACATCTTCTTTTTCTACCTGTTGTTGCTCCAAACTCCCCACCTTTTTGTTGGATGAAATCTCCCATGTCGTCAAAAAGTTCAGTTGGGAAAGGTCCTTCTCCAACTCTGGTCAAATACGCTTTCGTGATCCCGAGAACTTCTCCAATGTGGTTTCCTGGAAGTCCTGCTCCAGTGTAGATCCCACCAGTTGAAGTGTTGGATGATGTTACGAATGGATAAGATCCATAGTCGATGTCGAGAAGAACGCCTTGAGCACCTTCGTAGAGAACTTTCTTGTTTTCCTGAAGACTCTTGTCGAGGAATGAGAAAGTGTCTGTCAGAAAAGGAGCTACGACTTTTCCAAGTTCAAATAGCCTGTTGGCTTCTTCTTCAATGCTTGGGAATTCACAGTTGTATAGCGTTTTGAAGAGAACTTCTTTTTCGATCATGTTGTCCGAGAGTTTGGCCTTGAGGTGATCAAGATCTAGAAGGTCTTTAAGCTTCAGACCTTTTCTTGAAATCTTGTCTTCGTAAGCAGGTCCAATCCCTCTTCCAGTTGTTCCAATTTTAACAGGACCTTTGGATTCTCTTTGTCCATCCAATAGTCTGTTGTACATGGTGATGACAGAACAGTTTTCAGAGATTTTGAGTTTTTCTGGAGTGACTGTGCAACCAGAATTGAGAACATCTTGAAGTTCTGCTTGGAATGCTTCAGGGTCGAAGACGACACCATGGCCGACAACTGAAACACAATGGTCGTGAAGAATCCCTGAAGGAATAAGGTGCAGGACAATTTTTTTGTCGCCAACAATGATGGTGTGACCAGCATTGTTTCCACCTTGATATCTTACGACGACATCACATTTTTGTCCGAGAAGATCTGTAATTTTACCTTTTCCTTCGTCGCCCCATTGAGCGCCTACAATTGCTAGAGATTGCATTATGCTTTCACCTCGTGAAGAAGGTTATTGTTTAGAAAATATTCTTGAAGTTGATGAACGGCCATTTCTCCCACACGAATCTGGGCTTCCTCTGTTGAGGCCCCAAGGTGTGGAGTCATGATCAGGTTATCGAGTTTTCTGAGTTTGCTGTCGCTTTCAAGTGGTTCAGTTGCGAAAACGTCGAATCCGGCACCTCTGATTTTTCCATTTGAAAGAACGTCGTAAAGAGCTTCTTCATCAACGATTCCACCCCTTGAAGCGTTAACAAGAATCGAGTGAGCAGGCATACTCTCAAGAAGTTCTCTGGTCACCATGCCTTTGGTGGCATCCATGAGGGGAGTATGAAGAGTGATGATGTCACATGTTTCAAAAACTTCTTTTAGATCTTTTGCTTTTGTGGCGTAGGAGATATCTGACTTTTCCAAAAATGGGTCGAAGAATTTTACTTCAACATCAAACCCGGCAAGTCTTTGAGCAACGATTTGACCGATACGACCAAAACCTACAACACCAACTTTTTTCTTCCAGAGTTCAACACCTGTAAATTTGTTTTTGTCCCAACCGCCATTGGCCATGGTCGAATGGGCCCACGCCGTCTGCCTTAGAACTGTCATCATCAGTGCGATGGCATGTTCTGCTGCAGAGTTATTATTTGCACCAGGTGTGTTTGAAACCTTAACACCTTTAGCTTCACATGATTTCTTGTCGATATTGTCTGTCCCTTCACCGGCACGAATTACGTATTTTAGTTCCGGAGCTTTTTCTAGCAAATCAGCTGTAACAGTCGTAGCTGATCTGATGACCAATCCAGAAATTTTAGGAAGAAGTTCTGCTAACTTGTCCTGGCTGACTTTGGCTTCAGGATAGACTTCAAATTCACCAACAGCTTTCAATGTTTCAAAGACATTTTTGTCCATGCCATCGGATACGACGATAAAAGGTTTCATGGGGATTCCTCCGGATTCGGGTGGGTTTCAAACCACTGGATTATAGTCTCGGAAGCTCTCTTTTGGAAACCTTGAAGATGGCCTTTTGCACCATGTAATGGGCTTTTCAGTCCTTTTTGGCGTGACAGCGAGTCAGTGTGAGTACAGAGGATCGGTTTTTGATCTTATCTGGCATCAGGCGCAAGACAAAATCAGGATAACTTTGATAGATGATTTTGCATCTATCTGATTTTTTTATAACTTCAAGCTCTTTGAATTTACTGGTAGCAAGAAGAAATCTCTTGGGAATTTCATCCAAATGGGAAAAGGGAGCAACCTTGAATGGATGAGGTTTGTAAAAATTTAGATCAAAACTCAAATGGGCCTTGCTTGAATCAAAGTCATCGTAAAAAACATGCAGCTGTTCTTTGACTTGCTTGTTTTCATAGATTGCCTGATAGAGACCGAGGTATCTGTTAGCAGGTTTGAAATTTACAAAAGGAAAGATGATGAGATTTCCAAACAACAGCAAGTAAACAGAGTTTTCAAACCATGACCCTCTTTTTCCAAGGAAGTCTTTTATGTCATCAAAAGTATATGAGAGAAGTATGGGGGCCAAAAAAATCATTGGCATTAGAAACCTTGCCTCTTTATGTCCAATGAAGCTGAAAACCAAAAAATAAGGAAGGGTTACCCACGTCAATAACTCTTTTGGTTTTTTGATCCATAAGAAAAGGTAGACCACCAGGAAGAGAATTCCGTAAACATAAAATCCTTTTTTGGGAATGAGAATCAAGTACCCCCAGAATGGCATTGTTCCAAAGTGATGGGAAATTTTCATAACGACATTGGAATAAGCATGGTTCCATGTCGAGCAAACCCACTTGGCATATCCAAGGTAATTGAAGACCCATTCCAATTGTCCCAATAGTGCTATTAAGAGAATGGCCGTGAAAAACTTTTTGAGATCGATTTTGGCGATGAAGAGCATCCAAAGAAGAGCTGGTGCCGTTACAAATAGTGTCTGATAGCGAAAGAGAAAAGCCAGTGAAGAAAATATGCAAAAAGCTATTATGCTCTCCCAATCAATTTTCTTACGCATCTTGAAATCGAGAAAGATGAAGGAGAGTGCTGCAAGAGAACAAAGCGCACCGAGTGAGTCGGAACTGGTTCTTACTGCAAAATAAGGAATGAACCACCAGAGTGAAATTTCAAAAGTTAGATCTCTACTCTTTTCTCCTTCTCTATTTGAAAACAAAAAAAGTGACCAGAGAGAGAAAGTGAAAACACCAAACAGTCCTGTGAGAATTCTAAGGAACATGCTTTTTGCAAATGGACTTGATAGTCCCACCCATTCAAGCGGAGCCGTAAGCCAGTGAAAGAGGATGGGTTGAAACCATGGACGCATTTGGTGTTGCCATTCAAGTTGGCTTAAAGATGAGGGAGAGGCTTTCCCTGCATAGACGTTCATGTATTCCATAATTTGATAAAGCTCATCAGGATGGTGAAATCCACTGCTGAAAATCGCTGTAAGAACAAACAGCATGATTGTCAGCCATCTCCATTCAGAAAAACCCGAAAGGCGATATTTCCCATCGACATTATAGTAATGAAATAAAAGCTTCATCCAAAGATTCTATCTCGTGGACCTTGGATCGGAAATGAGAAAACAAAAAAAGGCGGCCCGTTTTGGGCCGCCGAAGTTAAAGTCTGCTGGTTGAAGGTTGATAGTCAGGCGATTGCTCTCAGTTCCATGTTCATTTTGAGACAGTCCAAGGTCTCTTGAAATTCACCGAGAGTGGGAAGATTCCCAAAGTGAGTGTTCTCATGGATGTTTTGTGAAATGAAATCCATGAGTTCGATCGGAGTAGAACATTCCTTTTCTTTTTGGAATGCCCTCCAGTTAGAGTTGCCGGTTTTGCGATAATGTGAAAAAAGATCTTTGACCATCTCCTCTCTGGTCTTAACGCCAATACCGACGACGTCACCTAGGGTGTTGAATTCCAGATACCAGACTTTGTAGTCTGCCCTTTTTTCAGGGTGTCTGGAAGGTTCAACTGCGATTGCCATGAACATAAATGCCTCCCTGTTTATGTGTGTGCAAGTGAAGGAAGACCTATTCTTTGTCCCGCATCCTACGGTGAAAAAATCAATCTTTTTCACCCTTCACTTATATAAAGGGTATGGCCCGAATCACGCTCTGTAACGGGGTTTCAACTAACATCGTCTGCCCCCACGGCCAGAAACTGACAGAATTTTTGGAGGCATTTGGGCCCTGCCCAAACTCTTTCGTCAAGCCTCTGACGGTTTCAGAGACAGATTGGACCCAATACCTGAGTAACTTTAAAGACGATGCAAAGAGTTATGTGGCCGTAACAGCATTTTTCAAAATTTGATTAAGAACATATCAATCTTTTGAGAAATCATTAGAATATAAAAAAATGAGAGGAGGAAATGTGAAACATCTAATTTTATTGTTTTTGGTTTTATCCATAGCTTCTTGTACTTCCAAGAAAATTACAGAGAAAGATAAAGAGCTATTGGGTGCAGCCCAGGAAAACTTCAAACCTTTACCTGTCTCAATCATTGATGTTGAAAAAAACAGAGATTTGATTGCACTTGGAAAGAAGCTTTATTTTGAGAAGAAGCTTTCGGTTAACAACTCCATGTCATGCAATACATGTCATAACCTTGAAACATTTGGTGTTGATAATGAATCGACTTCACCAGGCCATGAAAAGAAAAGGGGCGATCGCAATTCACCAACGGTTTTGAATGCTGCTCTTCACTTCAGACAATTTTGGGATGGTCGCGAGCCAGATGTAGAAGCACAGGCCCTGGGACCGATTTTGAATCCGGTCGAAATGGGAATGCCAAATAAAAATGCAGTTATGGACAAACTTAAGAGAGAGCAAGATTACGTGGAGATGTTTGCTCGTGCTTTTCCTGGATCTTCAAAGCCGATGAAGTATGTAAATGTCGGCAAGGCGATTGGGGCTTTCGAGAGAACACTTCTGACTCCTTCGAGATTTGATGATTATCTCAAGGGTGATATTCACGCGTTAAGTGAAAAAGAAAGAAGAGGTCTCAATCAATTTATGGAAGTAGGCTGTACTTCATGTCATTCTGGCGTGGCCATTGGCGGAGACTCTTATCAAATGTTGGGTGCCGTAAATGAATATAAAACTCACGACAAGGGAAGATATAATGTAACCAAGAATAAGGATGACATGTATTTTTTCAAAGTGCCTTCTCTTCGAAATGTTGTTCACACGGGACCTTATTTTCATGACGGAAGCATCAAAACAATTGAGGAGGCCATTCGTCTGATGGGTCACCATCAATTGGATGTGAAGCTGACCAAGGAACAGATCGAAGATATCAAGGCGTTTCTCGATTCTACTACCGCTAAAAAAGTCCGATACTAATCTTGTTTATCAATTCAAAATTTCCCCCAGCAATTTTTTGTTGGGGGAATCATACAAAATAAACCTCAGCATATTTTCAGTCGTTTAAGTGCTCTATAGGACATATGTCCATTGTTGAATTTGATGAATTTGCGATAACTAGAGAATGCAAACATTCAAATCAGCCACAAAAATTTTCCTTTTTTTGATTTTGATCCCATCCATGGTCTTGGCCCAAGAAATGACTCTCGAAGCTTATAATCCAGACCCGGCCCCCTGTGTTTCTTGTGAGGGAAGAGTCTCTGATCTATCAGCTGTAACTTTGCAGATTCTAAGCAAGCTCAAGATGGAATCTGATGTTTCACTTAAACATCGCATCTTGGAATTCGAAAGAGCTCATTTTTTGGCCTTCAACCCAATGACAGAGAAGGGAGTCATCAAATGTGGCTCAATGTCTGATGAGTTTCAAAGTCTAAATACTTTTGGAAATATATTGATCCCCGTTCCCTTCGAGCAATTGAAAGATAGAGAAATTACTGAAGTGATCATGGAATCAGAAGGAGTCCACCTTTTCGTAAGGAAAGTCTTTATTGATGGGCACAAAGCACTTGCTATTTTCAAGACCAGAAATGGACAACTTCTAGACTTTGGCTATTTCCTACCTACTGAAAAGGGGTATGAAATATTCAAAACTCCGGAAGAAAAAACTCCAGTGCAAATTTCAGCGACACAAACCTTAACCAAAGACAAAGAAGGAAACCTGGAGCGAGTTCAATTGAGTCAGGGATTTTCTATTGATCAAAAACATCAATTGGCCGGTTTGAGTGGTGGACAAACAATTATTGGAACAAAAGATAATAACTATGAAATTAATAGTTTCCTCAAGTATAGATCTGACAGTGGAGAGCACTTAAGGTACGGAGCTCAGGTTGATCAAAAGCATAAAGCTTCGAGTGATGAACTCAAGATGACAGCTGACCTGAAAGTCTTAATAGATGAGTACGTAAGTATTTACGGTCAAGAGTCCCTTCGAGGAGCATCATCCGATCCAAACCTTTATGGTGAGAGAAGTTACGGATTTAATATCGAAGATGGCGAAGTGAATATGAATTTAGAAGCTGGTCAAACCTATGAAGACAGACCTGATGGTATGTTTATTACTGAAGATACAAGAACAGCGAGCTTAGGCCTTCCCAATATCAACTTTCAGGCTTCGCAGAATAGAAGTTTTGATGAGGAAGGTGTTCTGGAAACTGTAGAGAATTCACAAAATGCTGAAATTACGGTTGGTGAGTCAGTTACTTTGAATGGAACAAATACTAGAAGTCGTGACCACTCAATGAATAGTCGTTCGCATTCAAGAACCGCATCAGTTCATTATGATGGAGACCGTATCGATACTTCATTTGAAATTGGAGATTCCATTCAGGAGATGGATGGTGAACGAACTGTTTCCCAAGATCGTAATGCGACTATTACTTTAGATGAAAATTATGGTTTTAATTATATTCAACATAAAGAAATAGCACCTACATCTACATCACGAAATGATTCTGTCGTGATTAAATTCAAGGACCCTTATGAGAGGGCCTGGGAACTAAGTGTTGCTCGCGGAATACATTCAGAAGAAGGAAAATCGTGGGAAGGAAAGATCAAGCTTTTAGATGGAAATCATGCCTACTCTCTAGAGCATTACAGAACGTTGCCTGAAACCAGATCAAAACTAACTTATACCTATAAAGTAGAAGACTATGATGCTGACGAGCTTGGTATCTTTGATGGGAATATCACCATGTGGGTGGAAACAAAAAAGAAGTTGGGTACATCTGATAGTGGAGGCGGCGTGAGTTTTGAACTCTTCGCAAATTAATATGACCATGCATCAAGTGTCTGAATTCCTAAACTATAGGACATCTGTCGGATTCAAAAAAGATCTAATTTCTTCGAATATGGAGAAAACTTTTCAAGGAGAGAAGTATGTTTTCTGGATTACCCCTTCATCCCATCATGGTTCATATGCCTATGGCCTTGGTAATTCTTTTGCCACTCATAACGATTGCGGCTTTTGTCATTTTTAAGAAATCAGAAAAAATATCAGGTAAAAAAATAATGATCTATGTGGGTCTATTTCATCTTTTTTTGACACTTAGTACTTTTGTCTCACTTCAAACCGGAGAAGCGGACGAGGATCGTGTTGAGAGAGTCGTCGCAGAACGTTACATCGAAATACATGAGCATAAAGCTGAAGAATTCATGTCCGCTACAGGCGTTGCTTTAGTCGCTGTTTTTATAGCAGCTTTTTTATTGGCAGATAGATTCTTTACTCCAACTATGATTGGGATCATGTTGATGCAAGGAGTTCTCATATATCTTGGATATCAAGTCGGACATAGTGGTGGAGAGTTGGTTTATGTTCATAATGCGGCCAGCGTCCACTCTCAGATGGTCAAGAATTCTAATGGAGTTCAGGAAAGAGTCCCTACTTACAAATATGAAGAAGATGATGACGATGATGATTAGATATCAATCAACAAAGGAATGTTAATGAAAAAATTGTTCACGATGTTTTTGCTACTTTGTTTCACTCTGACTGCTGGCGCTGGAGAGGTAAAACTAACTGATCTTCAATTAAAGCAAACGGATTCTGTTGAAAGAATTCCTGCCGCAAAAAAGGGAAGTTTCTTTTCAACAAGAAATTTGGCCTGGATGACGGGTATTCTTGTTGGCGCGACAGCACTTACTGGTAGGGAAGGAAAGGTTCACCCTGTTCATACTTCTCTCGCTGGTCTTGCTGGTATGTCTTACGGTGCCTTTCTTCATTCTTACTTTACAGATGAAGATCTTCACTCTGATGAAGGACATAAAAATTATAAATATACTCATTGGTCAAAGTGGCTTCACATTCCTGCAATGATTATTCTTCCTGTTGCCGGTTCAATGGCAATGAGAGATTTCGATAAAGGAAAGACTGAAGCTGAAGGCTTTGGGAAATTCCATAAACCAGCGGCACTTGCTGCAGGGATCGGTCTTGCAGTTGCTACTTTTGGTCTGACTTTCGAATTCTAATTTCTTTAGACTGAATCACGTAATGTTTGAAGGTGATCGGAGAGTTGATTGATCAGCTCTTCGCTCACTTCAACAGGACGATAGTTTATTCCCGCCAATTCAAAAATCTTTTTTGAAATAGCAGTACTTTCTTGATGCTTGTGTTTGTCTGAAAGGTAAACAACTTCCTTGATCTTTTTTGAAGCAATAAGTTTGGCACATTCATTACAAGGAAAGAGGGTGACGTAAGCAGTACATCCTTCTAGTGATTTTGAAGCGTGAAGAATGGCATTGGCTTCAGCGTGAACTACATAGCCATATTTCTGGTGTTCGAGAGGAACAGTCTTGTCTTTTCCCCATGGAAGCTCATTCTCATCAATACCTGAAACCATCCCGTTATATCCGGCAGAGACTTGATGCTTATTCTGATTGACGATCACACATCCAACTTTGGTTGAAGGATCTTTTGATTTAAAAGATGTGATCATGGCTATCAAAACGAAGTACTCATCCCAGTTAAGGTTGGATTTGACGTCGATGTAGTTTTGGGGAAATTGTTCTTTGCTCATGAAGAAATCCTACAAAATATAAAGGCCTCCGACTAGCGGAGGCCTCATTATTTTGAAATTTTGTTACTTATTAAAGTAGTGGAGCGATAACGAGTGCCACAATACTCATAAGCTTAACAAGGATGTTCATGGCCGGACCAGAAGTATCCTTGAATGGGTCACCAACGGTGTCACCAGTAACAGCAGCTTTGTGGGCCTCTGTACCTTTAGATTCACCTGGAACATGACCTTGCTCGATAGCTTTCTTGGCGTTATCCCAAGCACCACCAGCGTTGGCCATAAATAGAGCAAGAAGAACACCAGTAACAGTTGCACCAGCAAGCATACCACCAAGAGCTTCTTTACCTAGAAGGAAACCAACGACGATTGGTGAAATGATTGCAGCAAGTCCTGGAAGAATCATTTCTTTAAGTGAAGCAGCTGTGGCAATCTCAACACATCTTTCAGTGTCAGGT